>NZ_JBHJUV010000020.1:0-169586 GCF_042268025.1 Streptomyces sp. NPDC056161 | reverse complement strand
CTGCAGGGGGGACCCTGTGGGAGAGTAGGACGCCGCCGAACTAATTGTGGGGAATCCCCCGTGCTCTTGGGCACGGGGGATTTCTGCGTTTAGGGTCGGAGCATGCGCTACGACCTGGTCATCTTCGACAACGACGGTGTGCTCGTGGACAGCGAGCCCATTTCCAACCGGCTGCTCGCGGACTATCTCACCGAACTGGGGCATCCGACCTCCTACGAGGACTCGCTGCGGGACTACATGGGCGCCGCCATGCATCGCGTACACGATCTGGTGGCGGAACGGACCGGACAGCGGCTGCCGGACGACTTCGACGACACCTTCCACGCGCGCGTGTTCGCCGCGTTCGAGCGGGAGTTGAAGCCGATAGGCGGTGCCGTCGGTGTGCTGGAGAAGCTGGCCGCGGACGGAGTGCCGTACTGTGTGGCGTCCTCCGGGAGCCACGAACGGATCCGGGTGGGGCACCGGACGACGGGACTCGACCGGTGGTTCGAGGAAGCGCGGATCTTCAGCGCGCAGGACGTCGGACGCGGCAAGCCGGCGCCGGACCTGTTCCTGTACGCGGCCGAGCGGATGGGGGTCGCTCCCGGGCGGTGCGTCGTCGTGGAGGACAGCCCGCTGGGCGTGCAGGCGGCCGTCGCGGCCGGGATGGACGTGTACGGATTCACCGCCATGACACCTCCGGAGCGGCTCACCGGCGCCGATCGACTCTTCTCCGACATGGGGGAGTTGCTGGATCTGCTGGTCTGATCCCGGGGGCGGCTCCCGTCGGCCTCGCCGGCAAAGGTGAGGGAAATTCAGCTTTGGTGGGATCTACCCACCGGTACCGCAGGGCCTTACCCTCGCGGCCATGACAGATGTGCTGCGACGCGGCAGGGCTTCGTTGGCGTTCGGCTTCTTCGCCCAGGGCGTCGCGTTCGCCCTGCTCGTCACGCGCATCCCGGCCATGCAGGACCGTTACGGCGTCTCCGACGCGTTATTGCCCGTCTTCCTGGCGGCCGTACCGATCCTCGCCGGAGTCGGCAGCGTCAGCACCGAGCATCTGGTGAAGCGAATACGGCCAAGTCGGCTGCTGCGCTGGTCGCAGCCCGTGGTGCTGCTCGCGCTGCTCGGGGTGGGGGCCGGTGACCGGCTGGTCGTGCTGATGGTGGCGCTGGCGGCGTTCGGACTGGCCGTCGGCGCCCTGGACGCCTCGATGAACATGCTCGGGGTGAGCCTGCAACGGGCGTACGGGCGGAGCATCATGCTCAGCTTCCATGCCGTGTACAGCCTGGGTGGGATGATCGGGGCCTCGCTGGCCTGGGTGGGGGCGCACTGGGAGTTGGCGCTGTGGGTGTCGTACCTGCCGGTCGTGGTGGTGCTGTTGCCGGCGGTTCTGGTGGGGAGCCGGTGGTATGTGGACGGTGAGCCGACGCCTGCGGCGGACGGTCAGGGGGGAGCGGGCGGCGGGAGTGTCGTCTTCCGGATGCTGCTTCCGCTGTGCCTGGTGATGACCTTCGCGTACATCGGGGACTCGACCGTCTCCAACTGGAGCGCGAAGTACCTGAAGGATGTGCTGGGCAGTTCGGAGCAGCTGTCGACCGTTCCGTACAACGTGTACATGGTGACCACGTTGGCGGGGCGGGCCATCGGGGACTTCGGGGTGCGGCGGTTCGGGGCCGTGGCGGTGGTGCGGGTGGGGTCGTTGCTGGCGGCGGCCGGGTTCGCGGTGGTGTCGGTGGCGCCGGGCGCGTGGGTCGGGATGCTCGGGTTCACGCTGCTGGGGCTGGGTCTGTGCGTGTTGGTGCCGCAGACGTTCGCGGCGGCAGGCCGGCTGTTCCCGGGGGCCTCGGACGCGGCTGTCGCGCGGCTCAACATCTTCAACTACGTGGGTTTTCTGATCGGTTCGCCGTTGGTGGGGGTGCTCGGCGACGCCTGGAGCTATCGCGGGGCGATGCTCGTGCCGATGGTGTTGGTTTTGGTGACGCTCGTGTACGCCAGGTCGTTCGAGGCCGGATCGGACCGATACGGTGGCGAGCATGAGCGGCCGCACACAGCTGATGTGGGACGAGGCAGTAACGGGCTATGACTTCGGCGCGGGCCACCCGATGGACCCGGTCCGGCTGGCGTTGACGCGGAGGCTGGTCGGCGCCTTCGGGCTCGATCGCGAGGTGGACGTCGTCGCGGCGCAGCCGGCGGGGGACTCGACGCTGCGGCTGGTCCACCGGGAGGACTACATCGAGGCGGTGAAGGCCGCCTCGGCCGATCCCGCGTCCGCGGACGGTTCGTACGGCCTGGGGACCTTGGACGATCCCGCGTTCGCCGGCATGCACGAGGCGTCGGCGCTGATCGCCGGACAGTCGGTGGCGGCCGCGGAGGCGGTGTGGCGCGGGGACGCGCCGCACGCGGTGAACTTCACGGGCGGGCTGCATCACGCGATGCCCGGGGGTGCCTCCGGGTTCTGCATCTACAACGACGCCGCGCTGGCGATCGCGCGCCTGCTGGAGATGGGCGCCGAACGCGTCGCGTACGTGGATGTCGACGTGCACCACGGGGACGGGGTGCAGGCGGCGTTCTGGGAGGATCCGCGGGTTCTGACGATCTCGCTGCACGAACATCCCCGGACGTTGTTCCCGCAGACCGGGTGGCCGGAGGAGACCGGGGCGGAGACGGCCGCGGGGTCCGCCGTGAATCTGCCGCTGCCGGCCGGGACCGGGGACGAGGGCTGGTTGCGGGCGTTCCACGCGGTGGTGCCGGAACTGATCGCCGACTTCCGGCCCGAGGTCCTGGTGACGCAGCACGGCGCCGATACGCACTTCGAGGATCCGCTGGCGCATCTGGCCGTCTCGTTGGACGCGCAGCGGGCGGTGCAGGTGGCGTGCCATGAACTGGCGCACGCGCACACGGGTGGGAAGTGGATCGCGCTCGGCGGGGGCGGGTACGACGTGGTGGGTGTCGTGCCGCGGTCGTGGACGCATCTCGTGGGGATCGCGGCGGAGCGGCCGGTGGAGCCGGAGACGTTGATTCCCGAGGAGTGGCGGCAGGAGGTGTTCGCCCGTACGCGGCAGTTGGGGCCGATGCGGATGACGGACGGGCGCTGGCCCGTGTCGTGGGCCCACTGGGAGCAGGGGTACGACCCGGCCGACCGTCTGGACCAGGCCGTACTGGCGACGCGGCGGGCGGTGTTCCCGATGCGGGGGATGCTGGCCTGACGGGTCGTCGAGCGCTCTGCTTGGTGGGTGTGGTGGGTGTGGTGGGTGTGGTGGATCGGGTGGGTCGGGTGGGTCGGGTGACGTCTGCGGGTGGGGTGTGGCTGGGCGCGCAGTTCCCCGCGCTCCTGACGGGGCGCTGTGGTGCGGGTGTGGCGCCGTCCCTCCGGGGCCGGGGGTGCCGGCTCGGCGTTGGGCCATGCGTGGGGTCTTGGGGGGAATGCGTTCCGGTGGGGGGTGCGGTCCGTCAGGATCACATGAGTGTTGAGCACCGGAGTCCTCCGCGCGCATCTGCTGGCCGCCCGCCTGGCCGGGCCGGTGGCCACCTCGCGGGAGGCGAGCCTGCGCAGTTATCGGCTGTTCGCCGCTCGTGATCCCCGCGCGCTGATCGGGATCGATCCCGAACTTTCCTGGGGACAACGGGATTTGATCGAACTGATGGCGCAAAGATGTGGGGTTTCGGCGGATCCTCAGCACACATCCGGTCATGATGTGATTGACCCGGAGCTGACGCTGGCCGCGCTCGACGCCTTCGCGGAGCGCATCGGGGTGGTGGCCCGGCATGGTGCCCCCGTGCTGATCGGCACCGGGCACCCGCACCGCCTGCTCGGCTTCTACGCCGCCCTGGCGGACGCGCTCTCGGCGGCGGGATGTGACGTCCTCACCCCCGCGCAGGGTCACTGTGTCGACATAACGACCCGGTTCGGACTACGCACGTACAACCTTGATTACGTACGGGGAGTCGCGCTGGTCCGTGATCCCGGAGCGGAACGCCCCGGTTGTGAGCCCGGCGCGCACACGCACTCCCCCCTGCCGGTTCGGACCGTGCTGGCCGCCGCCGCGGAGGCCGGCGGGCCGCTGCCGGAGCTGGTGATCGGGGACCACGGCTGGGTCTGCGGAGCAGGTCAACTGGGGTTCGAGGCCATGGGGCTGGCCGACACCGACGACCCCGCGCTGTTCGTGGGTGAGGCGGAGGGGCGCGTGTCCGTCGTCGTTCCACTTGATGACGCTGTGCGGTCTGCTTACTACCGTCCGCTTACCCGCTACGTACTCAATCGAGCGTGTCTGTCACGGTAGGCCGCCGATGGGTGCACCTCTTCCCCACTCGCATCACCCGCATCTAGTCTGGGGAGTGAGCACGCAGCGACGAAGAGTCACCGGAAGGGGAAGCCGGTGGCCGTCGAGTGCGGAAGGTTCAGGTGTGTCATGGCTGCTGGCGAGAGGCCTCTGAACGAGGTCGTATTCCTGACCGTGGCGGAAGTCGCTGCGGTGATGCGAGTGTCGAAGATGACCGTGTACCGGCTGGTGCACAGTGGTCATCTGCCCGCGATCCGGGTGGGGCGGTCCTTCCGCGTCCCGGAGCAAGCGGTACACGAGTACCTCCGCGAGAGCTACGTGGGGGTCGAAACGGCCTGACGACGGCCCCGGGTGACCGCCCGGAGCACCTCGATTACGACCTCAGCCCTCGGGCGGGTAGGCTAGCCCCTTGTAGGTCGTATGGGCCCATGGCGCCCAGCACCGAGTGATGAGAAGTGAGCGAGGGTAGTCGTGGGCTCTGTTATCAAGAAGCGGCGTAAGCGGATGGCGAAGAAGAAGCACCGCAAGCTGCTCAAGCGCACGCGTGTTCAGCGTCGTAACAAGAAGTAGGGTTCGACGCGAGCCGCGAGAGCTGTGAATGTGGCCCCCCATCCGGAGTGATGCGGGGCCACAGGCATGTTCCGACCGGGGAATGACTGGGAAATTTCGGTCACCTCCTGCACCGGGTGGCCATGGCAGCGCCACGTCCACCCGCTAAGTTGGCTCGAACAGAGGGACATGCGGAAGGAAGGCGCTGATCTTGGGCAAGGTCGTGCTCGTGACCGGCGTGGCCCGGCAGCTGGGCGGTCGTTTCGTGCGGCGGATCCAGCGTGACCCCGAGGTGGACCGGGTGGTCGCCGTCGACGCGGTGCCGCCCGAGCACCACCTCGGCGGGGCCGACTTCATCCAGGCCGACATCCGGCAGCCCGGCATCGCGCGCGTCCTCGCCGAGACGGCCGCCGACACGGTCGTGCATCTGGACGTGACCGGCATGGCGCTGGGCAGCGGCAGCCGGGCCACGGTCAAGGAGACCAACGTCATCGGCACCATGCAGCTCCTCGGCGCCTGCCAGAAGTCACCGGCCGTGCGGCGGCTGGTCGTCAAGTCCAGTACGAACGTGTACGGGTCGGCCTCCCGTGACCCCGCCGTGTTCACCGAGACCACCCCGCCCAAGTCGCTGCCCAGCGGAGGCTTCGCCAAGGACACGGTGGAGGTCGAGGGGTACGTACGGGGCTTCGCGCGGCGGCGGCCCGACGTGGCCGTGTGCGTGCTGCGGTTCGCGAACATCCTGGGCCCGACCGCCGACACGCCGCTGGCCGCGTACTTCTCGCTGCCGGTGCTGCCGACCGTGTTCGGCTACGATCCGCGGTTGCAGTTCGTGCACGAGGACGATGTGATCGAGGTGCTGCGGATCGCGGCGCACGAACCGGCCCGGTCCACGCTCAACAGCGGGACCTTCAACATCGCCGGTGACGGCGTGCTGCTGCTCTCGCAGTGTTCCCGGCGGCTGGGACGGCCCACCGTGCCGCTGCTGCTGCCCGCGGTCACCTGGACCGGCTCCCTGGTGCGTACGCTGGGTATGACGGACTTCTCCCCCGAGCAGATCCGGCTGCTCACCCACGGCCGGGTCGTGTCGACGGTGCAGATGCGCGAGACCCTCGGCTTCCGGCCGAAGCACACGACCGCGGAGACCTTCGCGGACTTCGCCGGCAGCCGCGGACCCGGTCTGCTGCCGCCCCAGGCCCTGGCCGGGGCCGTCGACCGGATCGCCGCGCTGACCCTGCGGGGCAGCGGCCACAACCCGACGCAGAGCGCCGATTAGCGCCGATCGAGGAGCGCAGCAATCATGGCGGACGCCAAGGTCATTCCGTTCGACGACGACCGCTCCCGCGGCTCCGCCGGGTCGCGGCCCGCGCGGCGCCGGGGCACCGCGGCCCGGCGCTCGGGCGAGCCCGCGGCGGTGGGCGAGGTCCAGGCCCTCCCGGGACGGCCGACGGCGCAGGATGATGTTCCCGTGACCCAGGAGGAACAGCCGCAACAGCAGCCGCGGAGCCGCGGCCTGGACCAGCGCGTCGCGGGCGGCCTGGCCTTCCTGCGCCGCCGGCTGACCGGGGACTACGACGTCGACGACTTCGGCTACGACGAGGAACTGACCGACCAGCTCCTGATGTCGCTGCTGCGCCCGGTGTACGAGAAGTACTTCCGGGTCGAGGTGAAGGGCATCGAGAACATCCCGGCCGAGGGCGGTGCGCTGATCGTCGCCAACCACTCCGGGACGCTGCCGCTGGACGGGCTGATGATGCAGGTCGCCGTGCACGACCACCATCCGGCCGGGCGGCACCTGCGGCTGCTCGCGGCCGACCTGGTCTTCGCGCTGCCACTGGTCAACGAACTCGCCCGCAAACTCGGCCACACCCTGGCCTGCGCGGAGGACGCCGAGCGGCTGCTCGGGGCCGGTGAGCTGGTCGGGGTGATGCCGGAGGGCTTCAAGGGCATCGGCAAGCCGTTCGGCGAGCGCTACAAGCTCCAGCGGTTCGGGCGGGGCGGCTTCGTCTCCACGGCGCTGCGCACGGGTACGCCGATCGTGCCCTGTTCGGTCGTCGGGGCCGAGGAGATCTATCCGATGATCGGCAATGCCAGGACCCTGGCGCGGCTGCTGGGCATTCCGTACTTCCCGCTGACGCCCACCTTCCCGTGGCTGGGTCCGCTGGGCGCGGTTCCGCTGCCGACGAAGTGGACGATCCAGTTCGGCGAGCCGATCCCGACGGACGGCTATCCGCCGGAGGCCGCGGACGATCCGATGCTGATGTTCAACCTGACGGACCAGGTCCGCGAACAGATCCAGCACACGCTGTACAAGCTGCTGGTGCAGCGGCGGTCGGTGTTCTTCTAGCCGCGTGGCCGGGCAGCACGACGGTGGGGCCCTCCCGGGAGGGCCCCACCGTCGTGTCCGTACCGCCTAGTTCAAGTCGTCGCTGTCGATGCCCAGGCCGGGCAGCAGGCCCGGCAGCAGCGGCGGGAGCGTCACGTCCGGCTTGCTGGTGGGGCTCTTGCTGGTCGGCGGGGAGGCGCTGCCGCTGCTCTTCGGCGGGTCGAACAGGCCGCCCGTGGTGCCTCCGAGCAGTCCGTCCTGTGTGCTGCCGGTGGTCTGGTCGCTCGGGCTGCTGCTGGAGCCGCGGCCGGCGGAGGGACGGCTGCCGGCGGAGGGCGTGGACGAGCGGTGCGTGCCGGCGGAGTGCTCGGACGAGGAGCCGGAACCCTGACGCGACCCTTCGCCGGTCCGGGTCGGGGACTGCGGGAGCAGGGACTGGAGCGGCCCGACCTCTTCGTCTATGGCGTCGAACACCGACGAGACCTGGTCGCTGACGTCCCCGAGCTGGACCGGGAGCCTGTCGCGCAGCGCGCCCCACATCTCACGGTGGGAACGCGAGAAGGTGGACAGGGCCTGGATGGGGCCCAGTGAGTTCGGATCGCGCTCGTACGCCTCGTGCAGCAGGCGGTGGCCCTCGGTGACGTCGTGCTGCATGCCCGACAGGGTGCGGCGGATCTCGCCGATGGACTCGTGGTCGAGCCGGCCGCTCCGGTCCCGTTCGAGCAGCCGCCGGGCCTCGCTCAGCCGGGTCGATGCCTGGTCGAGATAGGTCTGGCCGCGCTCGTCGTTCCCGTCGCTGAGGTAGTTCAGCTTGAACTCCTCGATGCCCCGCTTCAGGCCGTACAGCGAATCGCCGGGCAGCGCGTCGGAGCTGGCGGCGGCGACGCCGCCGAAGGCCCCGGCGGCCACTCCGACGCTGAGTCCACCCGCGGCCAGCCCCTTGGACAGCCGGGAACGCGGCCGCAACTTGCCCAGTGGACTCGCCCGGTGCGCCCCCTTGGCCCGGTGCCCCCGCTGCTGGGGCACCGAAGGATCAGCCGCCCCGGGCACGGTGCCCTCTTGCAGCATGGCCTCCATGGCGGCCACGAGCTGGGCCCGATGGACGGCCTTGACCTCCGGGTCGAGCTGCGGCCTGGGCAGTGCGCCGAGATCTGCGGCGAGGGTCAACAACTCGCCCTGCTCCGGCCGTTCGGCTGCCGGGGCGGGTGCCTCGGGCTGCTCGGCCGCCGTGTCCCGGGCGGACTGCTCCTCCAGGGCCTGGGCGAAGGCGTTCGCCCGCCGGTGTGCCGATACGTTCGCGATCACTGGCGGCACCTCCTCTCGTCATGACGGTCGACTCCCCAGGGGGTCCTGAGGGTTGCACGTCCATGACCGCTTCCACACGATCAGGTGATCAGGGTCGGCCAGGACGTGACCACAGGGAGCCTGTATCCCGCACAACGAATGGCGCGGCACTTGGGTTACGGACGACGGATGATCGGCTGGGAAAGTCAACGCACCTTCACGGAGGGTGAGTTGGCCGCCGCGTACCGTGGCGGCGGCCGACCGGGCGTCAGCGTGCGTCGTCCGGCAGCAGCCGGGCGAGGGTGCGTACGGCCCGGTACTGGAGGGTCTTGATGGCGCCCTCGTTCTTGCCCATCACCCGGGCCGTCTCGGCGACGGAGAGACCCTGGAGGAAGCGGAGGGTCACGCACTCCTGCTGCTGGGGGTTGAGCCGCCGTACGGCGTCGAGCAGGGCCGCGTTGGAGAGGGACTCCAGGACGGAGTCCTCGGGGGAGCGCTCGACCTCGTTGGCGTCGAGCATCTCACCGGTGGTGACCTCCAGCCGGAAACGGCTGGACTTGAAGTGGTCGGCGACCAGGTTGCGGGCGATGGTGACCAGCCAGGCGCCGAAGTCGCGGCCCTGCCAGGTGAAGGTGCCGATGCGGCGCAGGGCGCGCAGGAAGGTCTCGCTGGTGAGGTCCTCGGCGGTCGCCTTGCCGCCGACCCGGTAGTAGATGTACCGGTACACGGTGTCGCTGTACTGGTCGTACAGACGCCCGAAGGCGTCGGCCTCACCGGCCTGGGCGCGCTCGACGAGGTCCATCATCCGGGCGCTGTCGCTGTCCGCGGCCGGTCGGCGGGCGGTGGCCGCGCCGGCCGTGCGCCCCCGTCTGCCGGCCGCCCGGCCGTCACCCGAGCGCCGCCCTTCGACGACGGCGCTGCGCGCCGGGCCCTGCTCGATGCCGTCGGCGAGTGCGTAGCACGGGCCTACGGGGGCGGCGGTGGCGAAGGCGGGTACGGCGTACGCGGTGGGGACGAAGCCGCGCAACAGTTCTTGGACCGTCGCGACCGTTGCGCGCAGCGTAGCCAGGCCCGAGGCGTCAACCCCGACGTGTGGGTACACGGGACTCCCAGAGGCAGAGCTTCCATCACGTGCAGTGCGGGACCTTTCACCCGTCGTAGCGACGGAGGGGTACCGGTATGCGTCTGAGGAGAATAACGCTTCGTGCAGGCACTGCTACGCCCAGTTGCTCAAATCATCGATTACGTCGCTTCTGTAACCGATTGACGACCCACCAAGTATCGACGAGTGACCGTTTGTTGATCAGAAGGGTGCGTGTTTCGGCGGAGTGGGGGGCGTGTTGGACAGCGTGCGGCATCATGCGGGCGCCGGGTCCGGCGGCCGGGTCGCAGGGGTTGCCGATACCGTCCGTGTCCGCCGGCGCGGCCCGCGCGTGTCGTCGCGGTGGACGGCCGGGTCGGCGGCGCCAACCGGTGCCGGTGGATACCGGTGAATGCCGATGGACGTCGATGGATGGCGACGGATGCCGGTGGATGTCGATGGATGCCGACATATGTCGGCGGATGCCGGTGGTGTCGCTCCAGTTTGTGGCGGCGTTCTCGTCGCGTGTCGTCATCGACGGTGACCGGTCGGCGTCCGGGGTCGGTCGCCGAGGTCCTTGCCCGGGGGTCTCCCGCCGCTACCGCCGGCGCCGGTGCAGCGCGATGGCCGCCGCCGTGCCGCCCGCGACCGCGCCCACGCCCGCCGCCGCCGGGATGCCGACCTTCGCCGCCTTGCGGCCGGTGCGGTAGTCCCGCAGGCGCCAGTCCTTCTCGCGGGCGTGCTTGCGCAGCTTGCTGTCCGGGTTGATCGCGTAGGGGTGGCCGACCAGCGACAGCATCGGGATGTCGTTGTGCGAGTCGCTGTAGGCGGCGCACCGGGCGAGGTCCAGGCCCTCCACCGCGGCCAGCGCCCGGACCGCCTCCGCCTTGGCCGGGCCGTGCAGCGGCTCGCCGACCAGCTTGCCGGTGTAGATCCCGTCGACCGACTCGGCGACCGTGCCGAGCGCGCCGGTCAGGCCGAGCCTGCGGGCGATGACCGTGGCGATCTCCACCGGTGCCGCCGTGACCAGCCACACCCGCTGGCCCGCGTCCAGGTGGGCCTGGGCCAGTGCCCGGGTGCCCGGCCAGATGCGCTCGGCCATGTATTCGTCGTAGATCTCCTCGCCGATCGACTGGAGCTCGGCGACGCGGTGGCCCTTCACGATCGACAGCGCGGAGTCGCGGGCGTCCTGCATGTGCTCCGGGTCCTCGACGCCGGCCAGCCGGAACCACGCCTGCTGCCAGGCGAACTTGGCGAGGTCGCGGGTCTCGAAGAACTTCCGCTTGTACAGCCCCCGGCCGAAGTGGAACAGCGCGGCGCCCTGCATCACGGTGTTGTCCAGGTCGAAGAAGGCCGCCGCCTTGTCGTCGCCGAGCACGGGGAACTCGGGTTCCTCCGCGGCAGTGTTCCGGGCGTTCTGGATGTCTTGGGCGTCTTGGGCGTCTTGGGCGCCTTGGACGTCCTGGGGGTCCTGCGAGGACTTGCGCGCTGCCTCTGCCGAAGCCTCGCCTGCCAACACGCTCCGCGCGGTGGCGGAGCGCCTACGGGGAGTGAGCCATCCGAGAGCGGCCATGGCGTGAGCATAGCCAGTTTGTTCGGTGCTTCCGGAGCCAAGAGGATGGCACGGTGTGAACTCTCCGCGACCGACCCGTTAAAGAAACGACGCGGGAGCCTGTCCCGGGGTGAGCGCGGGCGCGCGAGAATGGCCGGTATGAGTCCCCTCTTCCGCAGGAAGCCACCCTCCCCCGAGACCTCCGCGCCGCCCGGACGAAGGGGCGCCCCGGGCGTGCTCCCCGCCTCGTCCGGACGGGACGGATCCGCGGCGCGGGACCGGCGCGTCACCCTGATCCGCAAGCCCGGGTGCCATCTGTGCGACGACGCGCAGACCGTGATCGAGCGGGTGTGCGCCGACCTCGGCGTGCCGTGGGAACTGCGGGACATCACCGAGGACCCGCGCCTGCACGACCAGTACTGGGAGCAGATCCCCGTCGTCCTCGTCGACGGGGAGCAGCACACCTTCTGGCGGGTGAACGAGGGGCGGCTGCGGGCGGAACTGACCGGCTAGTCCAAGTGGCTCCGAAAGTCGCCTAGGATCGACCGGGTTCGGTCTCGGGGGCGGGATTCTTCAAGGAGTGTGTGCGATTTTGCCCCCATCGCGGGAAGAACGTCGATGCAGGTCCGCCGGTTCCATAGGACGGTGCCGGGGGCGCGTGACCCCGGTCACGTTGGGTGGACAAATTGGACACAATCTTTGTGCACGCGTTCACAAAGACATAGCCTGCTATCGACGGGGCGGTCCGGGAACGTATGGCCGCCCGCAGCCCCGCGCTACCCGCAGGAGCACCGTGGCAACTGGCCGAACTCACCGACCGGCGACCCGAAGCCGAGGGATTCCCGAGGCCACCGTCGCCAGGCTTCCGCTGTACCTCCGCGCCCTGACGGCGCTGTCCGAGCGTTCGGTACCCACGGTCTCCTCGGAGGAACTGGCCGCCGCCGCGGGGGTCAACTCCGCCAAGCTGCGCAAGGACTTCTCCTACCTCGGCTCCTACGGGACCCGGGGCGTCGGGTACGACGTCGAATACCTCGTCTACCAGATCTCCCGCGAACTCGGTCTGACCCAGGACTGGCCGGTCGTGATCGTCGGTATCGGTAATCTCGGCGCCGCGCTGGCCAATTACGGCGGGTTCGCCTCGCGCGGGTTCCGGGTCGCCGCGCTCATCGACGCCGATCCGGCGATGGCGGGCAAGCCCGTCGCGGGCATGCCCGTCCAGCACTCCGACGAGCTTGAGAAGATCATCGAGGACAACGGCGTGTCGATCGGTGTGATCGCCACCCCCGCGGGTGCCGCGCAGCAGGTCTGCGAGCGCCTGGTCGCCGCCGGTGTCACCTCCATCCTGAACTTCGCGCCGACCGTGCTGTCCGTCCCGGACGGTGTGGACGTGCGCAAGGTCGACCTCTCCATCGAGTTGCAGATCCTCGCCTTCCACGAGCAGCGCAAGGCCGGTGAGGAGCCCTCTCCCGACGGTGCCGCCCCGGCCGCCGCCGCCCGCAAGGAGACCACCGACCAGGGGCCCGACGGGGACGTACCCGCCGTGATGCCGGCATGAGCCTCCTGGTCGTCGGACTGAGCCACCGCAGCTCCCCGGTCAGCGTCCTGGAACGGGCCGCGCTCACCGCGGACGCCCAGGTCAAGCTGGTCCAGGACACGGTCGCCGCGGAACCGGCCGCCGAGGCCGCGGTCCTGGCCACCTGCAACCGGATCGAGCTGTACGCGGACGTGGACAAGTTCCACGCCGGTGTCGCCGAGCTGTCCACGCTGCTCACCCGGCACAGCGGGGTGGGCCTGGACGAGCTGACCCCCCACCTCTACGTGCACTACGAGGACCGGGCCGTCCACCACCTCTTCTCGGTGGCCTGCGGGCTGGACTCGATGGTCGTCGGCGAGGGCCAGATCCTCGGCCAGATCAAGGACTCGCTGGCCAGGGCGCAGGAGCTGCACACCGCGGGCCGGCTGCTGAACGACCTGTTCCAGCAGGCGCTCAGGGTCGGCAAGCGCGCCCACTCCGAGACCGGCATCGACCGCGCCGGGCAGTCCCTGGTCAGCTTCGGCCTGGAGCAACTGGCCCTGGGCACGGACGTGCCGACCTGGGCCCGCGGGAAGAAGGCGCTGGTCATCGGCGCGGGCTCGATGTCCTCGCTGGCCGCGGCCACGCTCGCGCGGGCCGGTGTCGCCGAGGTCGTCGTCGCCAACCGCACCGTCGCGCGCGCCGAGCGCCTCGCGCAGATCCTCGCCGCGGCGGGTGACACGGACGTGGTCGCCCGCGCGGTACCGATGGACGCGGTGCCGGCCGAGCTGGCACGGGCCGACATCGCTGTCTCCTGTACCGGCGCGACCGGACTCGTCCTGACCGCGGAGGCGGTCTCCGCCGCCGTCGAGGGCCGTGTCGCGGGCGGCCCGGACGCGCCCCGCACCGAGTCCGCCGCCGACGTCCGTACGGCCGCCGCCGCGGCTGCCACCGGCGTGACCGCCCCGGTTGAACAGGCCGGACCGGCCGGGCCGCAGGACGGCACCGACCGCGACGACGAGAACTGCCCGCTCGACCTGGCCGCCATGCCGGGCACCGCCGCCTTCTCCGTACTGGGCGAGGCGGCCGTGGCCGGCATGGCGGCGGCCGAGCTGGAGCAGCACGCGGTCTGGGTCGACAAGGGCGACACCGCCGGGCGCGCGCCGCGACGGCCGGGCGGCGAGGACGACGCGGCCGACGACGCCGACGCCATCGCCGCGCTGGCCGCCACCGTCGCGGTGACCGGGCGCGTCCCCGAGCGCCGGGGACCCGAACCGGTGCCCGCGATCCCGCGTCCGGCACCGGCCCTGTATGTTCTCGACCTCGCCATGCCCCGCGACGTCGACGCCGCGGTGCACCGGCTGGCCGGAGCGCGGCTGGTGGACATCGAGTCGCTGGCCGAGGCGTCCGCCGACGCTCCGATGGCGGCCGACGTCGAAGAGGTCCGGCGGATCGTCTCCGACGAGGTCGCCGCCTTCGGGGCGGCGCAGCGGGCCGCGCACATCACGCCCACTGTGGTCGCCCTGCGTACGATGGCCGCCGACGTCGTCGCGGGTGAGATCGCCCGGCTCGACGGGCGCCTGCCCGACCTGGACGAACGCCAGCGCGGCGAGATCAGGCAGGCCGTGCACCGGGTGGTCGACAAGCTGTTGCACGCGCCGACCGTACGGATCAAGCAGCTCGCGGCCGAACCCGGTGGCGCCGGGTATGCCGACGCGCTGCGGACCCTGTTCGACCTCGACCCCGAGACGGTGGCCGCCGTCTCCCGGGCCGGTGGCGGCGCCGACGAGAAGAACCGAGGGCCGGCATGAGCAAGACAGCGGCGCTGCGGCTCGGGACCAGGCGGAGCAGACTCGCCCTGGCCCAGTCGGGTCAGGTGGCGCAGACCGTGCGCCGGATCACCGGGCGCCCCGTGGACCTGGTCGAGATCACCACGTACGGCGACACCTCGCGCGAGCACCTGGCGCAGATCGGCGGCACGGGGGTGTTCGTGACCGCGCTGCGCGAGGCGGTGCACCGGGGCGAGGTGGACTTCGCCGTGCACTCGCTGAAGGACCTGCCGACGGCACAGCCCGCCGGCCTGGTGCTGGCCGCCGTGCCCGCGCGCGAGGACCCGCGCGACGTGATCGTCGCCCGGGACGCGCTGAAATTCACCGACCTGCCCCGCGGGGCGCGCATCGGCACCGGCTCGCCGCGCCGCATGGCCCAGTTGAACGGGTACGCGCGCGTCCACGGGCTGGACATCGAGACGGTCCCGATACGGGGCAACGTCGACACCCGCATCGGATACGTGCGGGCCGGCGAGCTGGACGCGGTCGTGCTGGCCGCGGCCGGCCTGAGCCGCCTCGGCCGCATCGACGAGGTGACCGACTTCCTGTCGGTCGACACGGTTCTGCCCGCCCCCGGCCAGGGGGCCCTGGCGATCGAGTGTGCCGCGGACGACGCGGACCTGATCGCCGTGCTCGGCGGACTCGACGACCCGCGCACGCGGGCCGCCGTCACCGCCGAACGTTCACTGCTCGCCGCCCTGGAGGCCGGCTGCAGCGCCCCGGTGGGCGCTTTGGCCGACCTTCTGGCCGACGGGCAGATTGTCAAGGAAATGCGCCTGCGGGGCGTCGTCGGCACGCCCGACGGATCCCGCATGGTGCAGCTGTCCACCACCGGTCCCGTGCCCGAGACCAACGACCAGGCAATGGCGCTCGGTCGCGAACTCGCCACCGAGATGCTTGCCCAGGGCGCGGCCGGTCTGATGGGGGAGCGAGCACATTGAGCCCCACCACCCTTCCCGCCGCCGGCCCTGAACACGGTCACGTCACCTTCCTGGGTGCCGGACCCGGGGATCCGGGACTGCTGACTCTGCGCGCCGTGGAGGCGCTGGCGAACGCGGACGTACTCGTCGTCGAGCACGATGTGCTGGACGTGGTCCGTACCCACGCCAGACAGGGCGTCGCCGTCCTGCGCGTCGACGCGGACCCCTCCGCCGACACGCGGCCCGGTCCGGGCACGTCCCAACGGGCGGTCGTCGACGGTGTGTCGACAGCCGCTGCGGTCCCGCCGACGCGGGATGCCGCTCATCTTGTCATGGAGGCCGCGCGGGGCGGCAGGCGGGTCGTCCGTGCGGTGTCCGGGGACCCCGGGCTCGACACGTACGCCGCCGAGGAGATGCTGGCGTGCGCCGCCGCCGGGGTGCCCTTCGAGGTGGTCCCCGGTGTCGCGGCGGCGGTCGGCGTGCCCGCGTACGCGGGGGTTCCGCTGCGGGACGCGCAGGGCGCGGACGTCCGGTTCGTGGACGCCCGGACCGCCTCGGACCGGTGCTGGACCGAGGTGGGCGCCTCGGACGGCACGGTCGTCGTCTCCGCCTCGCTGGACTCGGTCGCCGCGGCGGCCGGTGAACTGGTGGCCGCGGGCCGCAAGCCGGACACCCCGATGACGGTGACGGTCGCCGGTACGACGACCCGGCAGCGCACCTGGACCGCGACCCTCGGCACCGTCGCGCAGACCCTGAAGCAGTCGAAGGCGCTGCCGTCACCGGACGGCGGCCGGCCGGTGATAGCCGTGGTCGGCGAGCGTTCCGCCGCCGCCCAGCGCGACCAGTTGTCCTGGTTCGAGTCCAAGCCGCTGTTCGGCTGGAAGGTCCTCGTGCCGCGGACGAAGGAGCAGGCGGCGTCGCTCTCCGACCAACTGCGCTCGTACGGGGCCGTACCGCACGAGGTGCCGACGATCGCCGTCGAGCCGCCGCGGACGCCCCAGCAGATGGAGCGGGCCGTGAAGGGCCTGGTGACCGGGCGGTACGAGTGGATCGCCTTCACCTCCGTCAACGCGGTCAAGGCGGTGCGGGAGAAGTTCGAGGAGTACGGGCTCGACGCGCGGGCCTTCGCGGGGATCAAGGTCGCCGCGGTCGGCGAGCAGACGGCGAAGGCGCTGGTCGCCTTCGGTGTGAAGCCGGACCTGATGCCGAGCGGCGAGCAGTCGGCCGCGGGTCTCCTGGAGGACTGGCCGCCGTACGACCCCGTCTTCGACCCGATCGACCGGGTCTTCCTGCCCCGGGCCGACATCGCGACGGAGACCCTGGTGGCCGGGCTCATCGAGCTGGGCTGGGAGGTCGACGACGTCACCGCCTACCGGACCGTGCGGGCCTCGCCGCCGCCGGCGGAGACCCGGGAGGCGATCAAGGGGGGTGGCTTCGACGCCGTTCTCTTCACGTCGTCCTCCACGGTGCGCAATCTGGTGGGTATCGCGGGCAAGCCGCACAACGTGACCGTGATCGCGTGCATCGGTCCGGCCACGGCGAAGACCGCCGAGGAGCACGGGCTGCGGGTGGACGTGATGGCCCCGGAGCCGTCCGTGCACCGGCTGGCGGAGGCGCTGGCGGACTTCGGGACGAAGCGGCGGGCGGCGGCGCTGGAGTCCGGGGATCCGGTGACGCGGCCCAGCGAGCGCCGTCCGGGGGCACGCAGGCGCCGCAACTCCGGCTGACGGCCGCGCGGCTCGGGCACGGTTCGCCGTATGACGTCGGCAGTCGGTCGGCGTGATACGGCGAACCGTTTCTTTGTGGCACGGGGGTTGGGGCTGGGGGCTTGGGGGCTTGGGGGGTGGGGCTCGGAGTCCGGAGTCCGGAGTCCGGAGCGGTCAGGTGGCCGCGCCGCCCGCCGGGAACGTATGAGCGGACCGCGGCGGAACTGCATGATCCGTACAAGCGTCTCCATCTGGGAAAGGTGTGACACCAGATGGAAGGCAGTCAGTCTTGAGTGACGCGAAATCACGCCTGTCCCGTCGCGCGGCGCTGGCGCTCGGAGTCGGCGCGGGACTGGCCGCGGCCGTGCCCGCGACCGCGAGCGCGGCGGAGAGCGGTACGTCACCGCGCCGGAAATCGGGCCAGGAGGAAGTCCTGCGGCAACTGGCGGACCTCGAACGGAACCATTCCGCCCGGCTCGGGGTGTTCGCCCGGAACACCGCCACCGGGCGGACGGTGCTCTACCGGGCGGACGAACTCTTCCCGATCTGCTCGACGGCCAAGACCCCGGCCGTCGCGGCGGTCCTGCGGGACCTCGACCGCGACGGCGAGTTCCTCGCCCGACGCATCCGCTACACCGAGCAGGACACCACGGACTCGGGCTACGCCCCCGTCACGGGCCTGCCGGAGAACCTCGCGAACGGCATGACCGTCTCCGCCCTGTGCGCCGCGGCCATCGACTACAGCGACAACGCCGCGATGAACCTCCTGCTGCGCGAGTTGGGCGGCCCGACCGCGGTCACCCGTTTCTGCCGCTCCATCGGGGACCGGACGACCAGGCTCGACCGGTTCGAGCCCGAGCTGAACTCGGCCGAGCCGTGGCGGGTGACCGACACCAGCAGCCCGCACGCCATCGGGGAGACCAACGCCCGGCTCGTCCTCGGCGACGCGCTCGACCGCGCGGACCGTGAGCGGCTGACCGACTGGATGCTGGCCAACACGACCAGCGGCCAGCGTTTCCGCAAGGGCCTGCCCGCCGACTGGACGCTGGCCGACAAGACCGGCACCGGCGAGTACGGCACCACCAACGACGTGGGCATCGCCTGGACGCCGAAGCGGCAACCGGTGGTGCTGGCCGTGCTGTCCACCCAGCCGGAGGCCGACGCGGTCGCCGACGAACCGCTGGTCGCCGAGACCGCCGCGCTGCTCGCCGCCGCGCTCGGCTGACGGAAGCAGTACCGGCACGCCTCCCGCGCGGACCCGCCGCCGGGGGCGCGGCGGCCGACTGCGCGTCGGCAAAAGGGGTGCCGGGGCGGGCGTAGCGTAGCTGTCATGACGAAGTACGGATCCTTCCCCGGTACCCGTCCCCGGCGCCTGCGCACCACCCCCGCCATGCGCCGCATGGTCGCCGAGACCCGGCTGCACCCGGCGGACTTCATCCTGCCCGCGTTCGTGCGGGAGGGCGTCAGTGAGCCGGTGCCGATCGCGGCCATGCCCGGTGTCGTGCAGCACACCCGGGACAGTCTGAAGAAGGCCGCCGTGCAGGCGGTCGAGGCGGGGATCTCCGGGATCATGCTGTTCGGGGTGCCGGAGGAGGCCAAGAAGGACGCCGTCGGGAGCGCGGGGACCGACCCGGACGGGATCCTCCAGGTCGCGATCCGGGACGTGCGGGCCGAGGTCGGCGACGAGCTGCTCGTCATGTCGGACCTGTGCCTGGACGAGACCACCGACCACGGGCACTGCGGGGTGCTCGACGCCCAGGGCCGTGTCGACAACGACGCCACCCTTGAGCGGTACGCCGAGATGGCTCAGGTGCAGGCCGACGCCGGCGCCCATGTGGTGGGGCCCAGCGGGATGATGGACGGCCAGATCGGTGTCGTCAGGGACGCGCTGGACCAGATCGGGCGGGAGGACGTGGCCGTGCTCGCCTACACCGCCAAGTACTCCTCGGCCTTCTACGGGCCGTTCCGGGAGGCCGTCGCCTCCTCGCTGACCGGTGACCGGAAGACGTACCAGCAGGATCCGGCCAACTGGCGTGAGTCGCTGCGGGAGCTGGCGCTCGACCTGGAGGAGGGGGCGGACCTGGTGATGGTGAAGCCCGCCGGGCCCTACCTCGACATCCTGGCCCGGGTCGCCGACGCCGTGGACGTGCCCGTCGTCGCCTACCAGATCTCCGGCGAGTACTCGATGATCGAGGCCGCCGCGGAGAAGGGCTGGGTCGACCGGGACCGGGCGATCACCGAGACGCTGACCGGCATCAAGCGGGCCGGGGCCCGCACCATCCTCACCTACTGGGCCACCGAGGTCGCGCAGCGCCTGCGCTGACGGTCCGCGCACGGGCCGGCGGCCGGAGACCGGACGCGCCCCGGGCCGCACCGGCGCCCGGCGTCCCGCATCGCCCGGCTCCCGCATCGCACGGCGTCCCGCATCGCACGGCGTCCCGATCGCCCGGTGTACGGCCGCCGGCGTGTCGTCCGGGGGCCGTACGGCCTGGCCGGCGACCGGTGTTCACCACTGGAGGGCGTCGCTCGCCTCCTGCTGCCAGAAGCTGACCTTCAGCGAACTGTCGTAGTACACGCCCTTGGCCGGCAGCGTCGCGAGCGCGGACGCGCCGCCACTGCTGTTGGGCGTCTTGCCCTGGAAGGCGACGGTGAGCTTGTGGCCGGTCGTGCCGCCGTCGCCCTCGGGGGACTCCAGCATGACGCCCGCGTATCCGGACTCACCCGGCGCGAGGGTCACCACGGCCTGCGGCTGGGTCTTCTTCTCCCCCTGCGGCGCCCACTGCATCTCGTCGAAGCGGAGCACGGGGTAGTACGTCAGGTCGCAGTACTTCGAGCCGGTGTTCTTGACCGTGATGAGCATGTGGTTGAGGGGGCGGGACACCGGCTCGGCGGTGACCCGGGTGTTGGAGCCGTTGCACAGGACGCGGTTCTCCGGGTCCCACGGGTCCGAGGCGCTGCCCGAACCGGACGAACCAGACGAAGCCGCCGAACCAGACGACGCGGCCGAGCCGGAGGCCGAACCGGAGTCGGAGCCGGACGACTTGCCCGAACCGGAGTTGCCGCTCTGCTGGGAGGTGCCGGTGCCGGTGCCGGTGCCGGTGCCGGCGGTGGCCGACTTGACGGCATCGCCGGTCTTCTGCTCCGGCGGCGTCGAGTGGTCGGTGGAGCCGGCCGGGGTGGAGGCGGAGAACGACGCCCCCTCGTCCCGTGTACCGGTGCCGTCGTTGCACGCCGTGAGCGCGAGGGCGGCGACCGCGACGCCGGTCGCGGCGAGCAGCCGGGTGCGGGAGCGGGCGGAGCGGGCGACACGGAAGGCGCGCATGTCTGCATCCTTTGCGGGAGACGGAGACCGGGGCGCCGCTCGACCGGGTGCCGGGAGCGGCTGTGGACACGGCCACAGCCTGTGCGATGATCCGTCCCGACCACCACACACGACGGCCGATCAGGGACACTGGAACGGCTGCACCAGCTCTGACCTGAGGAAACGACCCATTCCTGGAACGGTGGGATGGGATACCGGGGGATGGAGGACACTCGTGTCGGACGGCACGTACGGATCCGATTTCGCGGAACTCCTGCGCACACTGAAGGACCGCTCGCGGCTCAGCTACGGGGTGCTGGCGAAGCGGCTCCACGTGAGCACGTCGACGCTGCACCGGTACTGCAACGGGGACGCCGTACCGACGGACTACGGTCCGATCGAGCGTCTGGCCCGGCTGTGCAAGGCCACGCCCGAGGAACTGGTCGAACTGCACCGGCGGTGGGTGCTGGCGGACGCGACACGGGGGAAGAAGACGGCGGCGTCGACGGGGACCGAGCCGGCCCCGGGGGAGACCGCCCCGGTCCCGGCGCGGGAGGCGCGGACCGCCTCGGGCACGGCGGAGAACCCCGCGGCGGACGCGGAGGCTCCGGTGGCGGACGCGGAGGCTCCGGTGGCGGACGCGGAGACCCCCGCGGGGGACTCGGAGGCTCGTTCGGGAGAAGCAGGACCTCCTGAGGGAGAGGCGCGGGCCCGCGCGGAGGACGCGGCGGGCGGTCCGGCGGATACCCGGGCCGTCCCGGCGGGCGCGGCGTACCCGGCTTCGCGCCCGGACACCGCGGCGACCGGTCCGGGCGCCGCGGCACCCGGTACGGACGCCGTCCCGTTCGCCGCCGACACGGTGGCGAACGACGTCCTGGGCGCTCCCGGGGACCTCACCGCCCCCGGCCGGCCCACTCCGCCCGACCGGCCCCGCCACTCCCGCCGCACCGCCGTGCTCGCCGGTGTCGCCGTGGCCGCGGTGCTCGGGGTCGTGGCGCTGACCCTGAATCTGGCGTCCGGCGGCAAGCAGGGCGACGACGGCCGCAGCCCCGTCGGGGCCGCCGCGCCCGACGACGTCTCCGCACCGGCGACCGGGGTCTCGCCCTCGTCCTCGGCCTCCGCCTCGAAGCGGGCCGAGCCCGGGGCGAAGACGTCGCCGTCCGCCACGGGCTCCGCGACCCCCAGCCGGACCGGCGACGCGCCCGCCGGCGGCGACGGGACGAACACCGGGCCGCTCCTCACCGTGAACACCAAGCCGTTCACCTGGGAAGACCCCTGCTCCCAGCACTATTTGATCGACCGGCCCCCGACGGAGATCGGTCCGCCGCCGGTGGAGCAGGACGCGCCGGCCTGGGTGGCGGCGTACAAGGCGGTGTCGGCCGGGGAGCAGTTGCTGACGGTCACGGTGCAGGGCACCGGCGCGGACACGGTGGTCCTCGACGGGCTCCAGGTCCGGGTGGTCGGCAGGGACGCGCCGCTGGCCTGGAACGACTACGCCGTGGGCGTCGGCTGCGGCGGCAATGTGCCGACCCGCCCCTTCACCGTCGCCCTCGATGCCGCGCGGCCGGTCGTGGTGGCCGGGTCAGGGCAGCGGAACTTCCCGTTCAAGGTCAGCGAGTCGGACCCGGAGGTCTTCCGGATCACCGCGCAGGCGTCGGCGTACGACGTGACCTGGTACCTGGAGCTGGCCTGGTCCAGTGGCAACCGGAAGGGCACCCTGGTCATCGACGACCACGGGAAGCCGTTCCGGACCAGCGGCAACAACGGGCGTCCGGCGTACGACTTCCCGCTCGGCGGCGAGAAGTGGGAGAAGGCGCCGGTCAACTCCTCCTGAGCGGTGCCGGGTCCCGAAGGCCGTCCGGTCCACCGACCGGGCGGCCTTCCGCTTTCCCACCGCCCGGGTCCGTGCGGGCCCCGGGCCGCATGAGGCGCCGGGCCGCATGAGGCGCCGGGCCGCATGAGGCGCTGGGCCGCACGGGGCCCGGGGCGCACGGGGCCCGGGGCGCACGGGGCCCGGGGCGCACGGGGCGCCGTGGGTTCAGCCCCGGTGGGGGCCCGGTGGGGGCCCGGGGTCCGGGCGAGGTCCTGTCAGTCCCACCAGAAGGACCAGACGCGTTCTCCGACCAGCTCCTGCGCGTAGGCGCTCAGGCCGGCCGGGCCGTCCTGGGTGATGTTGTCCGGGCAGAAGGCGAAGTGCTCGGCCGCCAGTGCCTCGGCGTCGGCCCGGTCGGCGGGCGGTGCGGCCACGGAGACGACCAGTGAGTCGAAGCCGAGGGCGACCACGCGTATGCCGAAGCGGTCCTCCCACGACCGCAGGACCGCACAGAGCCGGGCCACGTCGTCCTCGTGGTTGACCGGGCCGGACCAGCCGATGGCGGCGGGGATGTCGGCGGAACGGCGGGCCGGGACGAGGGCCAGATGCGGATCCTTGAACCCGGCGGGGGCCCGACCGCCCGCGTCGGCACCGCTCAGGAGATCGGCGACCTGGGCGGCACAGGTGCCGGGTTCGACGGTGAGCGACCCGGCGGGGGCGAACCCGGGCCAGTCCGCCGCGGCGGACGCGTGGCGCCGGTCCGGCCCGGAGCCGTCCCCGTCCGCCGCGCCGTCCTCGCCCTCGGCCTCCCACGGCCCCGCGTCCCAATGTTCAGCGAGCACGTCCTCGGCGTCGTGGTCGCCCGGGTACGAGGTGTGCGCCGGGGACAACTGCCAGTGCTCCGGCCCCCCTTGGGGGTTGCCCAGATCGAGGAGCACGGGCAGCAGGCCCACGCGGCCGGCCGGTGCGCCCAGCGCCGCCCAACTGCCCGGCGTCGCCGACTTCTCGGCGTGCCACAGCAGGGGCTCCGGCCACGGCCCGTCGTCCGTCTCGTCGATCAGCCTCCCGGGCGGGAGTTGCAGCCCGAGGGAACGCCCGCTCGGGTCGGCCGCCAGCTTGGGCAGCGGGTTGGGAAGAGTCGCCATGCGGGTGACTGTAGAGGCAGCCTCTGACAGAACGGCAGGAGCCTCGGCCGACGGGGCCCCCGCGGGCGGCGGCAGGAAATTCGAACGACGTTGTCAGTGGCGGCTGTTACAACGGTGGTGCGGGTGTCCAACAGGGGCATCCCACTCATGGAGGGGGTACATCTGTGCGTACACGCACAGGATGGCGACGCACCCTGGTCGGCGTACTGACGGGCCTGACCGCGACCTTCGGCCTCACCGCGGCTCTGACCGAGCCCGCGGCCGCGGCGACCGGGACTCCGGCGGCCGTCACCAAGTACAGCTACACCAGCGCGGCCGGGGACTACATCGGCCAGGGCCAGACCGCGTCGTACACACCCGGCACGGCGACGATCAACGCCGGGGGCACCGCCGCATACGTGCGCTTCCGGGTGCAGACCGACACCACCTGGTGGGACGTCGAACTGGCCGCTCCGCAGGGGGAGGAACTGCACCCGGGCGTCTACCGCAACGCCGAACGGGCGGCCTTCCGCACGGGCCGCGCGCCGGGCCTGGACGTCTCCGGCGACGGGCGCGGCTGCAACGAGGTCTACGGGCAGTTCTCGATCAACCAGATCGAGACCGACGACTCCGGCGCGATCACCGTGCTCGACGCCGGCTACACCCAGCACTGCGAAGGCGCCACGGCCCCGGCGCTCAAGGGTGTCGTCAAGTACCGGGCGTTCCCGTTGTCCTACGGCTACACCAGCGACTCCGGCGACTACATAGGCCAGGGGGCCGCCAAGAACTTCACCGGGTCCACCAGCACCTTCTCGCTCAGCGGTAACGCCGGCGGGGTCTCGTACAACGTCTCGGGCAACCGTGAGTACTGGACGGCACGGCTGAGCGCGCCCTCCGGCGAGCAGTTGGAAGCCGGCCGGACCTACCAGGCCGAGCGGTTCAACGGAGCCGGTGTCGCCGGCCTCGACGTGTACGGCAGCGGGCGCGGCTGCAACCAGGTGTCGGGCGAGTTCACCGTCACCAAGCTCGCGCTCGACACCGACGGCAGCGTCAAGGCGCTGGCGGCGACCTTCGTCCAGCACTGCGAGGGCGTCGACGCGGCGCTGCACGGCACGATCCACTACTACGCCTGACAACATCCTGCGCAGTTGACGGCGACCGCTCCGACGGCAACCACCACATCTGACGGTGGCGATGCCTGACGGTGGCGACGCGGTCCCGTACCCGGCGAGCGAGCCGGGTGCGGGACCGCGGGGTCGGATCGACCGGGGGGTCAGAGCCGCTCGGGCGTCCGGATGCCCAGCAGGCCCATGCCGCGATGCAGCGTGCGGGCCGTGAGGTCGACGAGGAACAGCCGGTTCTCCGTCTGCTCCGGGGTGTCGGCCTTCAGGACCGGGCACTGGTCGTAGAACGTCGTCAGCAGCGTGGCCAGGTGGTACAGGTACGAGGCCAGTTTGTGCGGCTCGTACCCGGCGGCCACCTCGCGGATCGTCTCGGCGAACTGGTCCAGGTGCAGGCCCAGTGCCCGCTCGGCCGGCGCCAGCGGCAGCTCCGGACGGGCGGTGGGCGAGGCCCCGCCGGCCTTGCGGAGGATCGACTGGACACGGGCGTACGCGTACTGGAGGTAGACGGACGTGTCGCCGTTCAGCGACACCATCTGGTCCAGGTCGAACTTGTAGTCCCGCACCGCCGACGTCGACAGGTCCGCGTACTTGACGGCGCCGATGCCCACGTACCGGCCGTTCTCGACGATCTCCTGCTCGGACAGGCCCACCTTCTCGGCCTTCTCCCGGACGACGGCCGTCGCACGCTCGGTCGCCTCGTCGAGCAGGTCCTCCAGCCTGACCGTCTCGCCCTCACGCGTCTTGAACGGCTTGCCGTCCTTGCCGAGGACCGTGCCGAAGGCCAGCTGCTGCGCCTTCACGTCCTCGTTCAGCCAGCCCGCCCGGCGGGCCGTCTCGAAGACCATCCGGAAGTGCAGCGACTGGCGGGCGTCGACCACGTACAGCAGCGTGTCCGCCTTCAGGTTGAAGACGCGGTCCCTGATCGCCGACAGGTCCGTCGCCGCGTAGCCGTAGCCGCCGTCGGACTTCTGCACGATCAGCGGGACCGGGTTGCCGTCCGGGCCCTTGATGTCCTCGAAGAAGACGCAGAGCGCGCCCTCGGAGCGGACCGCCACGCCAGACTCCTCCAGGAGGCGGCAGGTCTCGGCCAGCATGTCGTTGTAGCCGGACTCGCCGACGATGTCCGGGTCGCGGACCTCCATGTCCAGCTTCTCGAAGACGGAGAAGAAGTAGATCTTCGACTCGTCCACGAACTTCTGCCACGTGGCCAGCGTCTTCGGCTCGCCCGCCTGGAGGTCGACCACCCGGCGCCGGGCCCGCGTCTTGAACTCCGCGTCGGAGTCGAACAGCTTGCGCGCCGTCTTGTAGAGGCGGTCGAGGTTCGACATCGCCTCCTCACCGGTCACCTGGCCGGCCTTGTGGTCCAGCTCGTGCGGGTGCTCGTCCAGGTACTGGATGAGCATGCCGAACTGGGTGCCCCAGTCGCCGATGTGGTGCCGGCGGACCACGTTCTCGCCGGTGAACTCCAGGATCTGGACCACCGCGTCGCCGATGACGGCGGAGCGCAGGTGGCCGACGTGCATCTCCTTCGCCACGTTCGGCTGGGCGTAGTCGATCACCGTGGTGCCCGGGTGCTCGGCGTGGGGCACACCGAGGCGCTCGGTGTCCGCGTACCGCGCGGCCAGGTTCCGGGTGATCGCCCCGTCGGCGACCGTGATGTTCAGGAAGCCGGGTCCGGAGACCTCGACGTCCTCGATCACGTCACCGGTGGCGACCCGGGAGACGACCTGCGTCGCCAGCTCCCGGGGGTTCGCCTTGGCCTTCTTGGCGAGCGCCAGGATGCCGTTGGCCTGGAAGTCGGCCCGGTCGCTTCGTCGCAGCAGCGGGTCCGCGCCGGCGGCCTCGGGCAGGGTGGCCGAGAGGGCGGACGCGAGGTGCTGCTGGACGGAGTCGCTGAGGGACGTGACCGAGGCCATAGGAAGGGGTGCCGTTCTCCTCGTGGGAATGGATAGACCCAGTCAGTATCCCACGGGGGGTAAAGCGGTTTTCCCGGGTGCGCGGCGGTCTGGGAGAATGGACCGGTCAGCCGTGTGACCGTACGGGCTGCCCTCCGGAGAAAGAAGGACGTGCCGACCGTGGCTCAGAGCACCGAGAACACCGACTGGGTCTCCCGTTTCGCGGATGAGGTCATCGAGGAGTCGGAGCGTCGGGCCCCGGGCAAAGCGACGCCTGTCGGCACCGCTCCGGTGATCGTCGTGGCGTCGGGACTCTCCCCCTCCGGGCCCATCCACCTGGGCAACCTCCGCGAGGTCATGACCCCGCACCTGGTCGCCGACGAGATCCGGCGGCGCGGCCACCGGGTGCGGCACCTCATCTCCTGGGACGACTACGACCGTTACCGCAAGGTGCCGGCCGGTGTCGCGGGCGTCGACGAGTCCTGGGCCGAGCACATCGGCAAGCCGCTGACCTCGGTGCCCGCCCCGAAGGGTTCCGCGCACCCGAACTGGGCCGAGCACTTCAAGGCCGCCATGATCGAGTCGCTGGCCGAGCTGGGTGTGGAGTTCGACGGGATCAGCCAGACCGCGCAGTACACCTCGGGTGTCTACCGCGAGCAGATCCTGCACGCCATGAAGCACCGCGGGGACATCGACGCGATCCTGGCCCAGTACCGGACCAAGCCGAAGCCCGCGAAGAAGCAGCAGCAGAAGGCGGTCGACGAGGCCGAGCTGGAGGCCGAGGAGGGCTCGGGCGCGGCCGGCGAGGACGACGGCAGCTCCGGCTCCGCCGGGTACTTCCCGTACAAGCCGTACTGCGGCAGCTGCGAGAAGGACCTCACCACCGTCACCGGGTACGACGACGACACCACCGAGCTGACCTACACCTGCGACGCCTGCGGTTTCTCGGAGACCGTGCGGCTGAGCGAGTTCAACCGCGGCAAGCTGGTGTGGAAGGTCGACTGGCCGATGCGGTGGGCGTACGAGGACGTCGTCTTCGAGCCCTCCGGCGTCGACCACTCCTCGCCGGGGTCGAGCTTCCAGGTCGGCGGCCAGATCGTCGGGATCTTCGGCGGCAGGCAGCCGATCGGCCCGATGTACGCCTTCGTCGGGATCAGCGGCATGGCGAAGATGTCCTCGTCCCGCGGTGGTGTGCCCACCCCGGCCGACGCGCTGAAGATCATGGAGCCGCAGATCCTGCGCTGGCTGTACGCCCGCAGGCGGCCCAACCAGTCCTTCAAGATCGCCTTCGACCAGGAGATCCAGCGGCTCTACGACGAGTGGGACAAGCTCGCCGGCAAGGTCGCCGCGGGAGACTCCGCGCTCCCCGGGGACGTGGCCGCCTACACGCGTGCCGTCGGTACGGCCGCCGGTGAGCTGCCGAGGACGCCGCGCCCGCTGCCGTACCGCACGCTGGCGTCCGTCGCCGACGTCACCGCGGGCCACCAGGACCAGGCCCTGCGGATCCTGTCCGAACTCGACCCGGCCGACGCGCCGGCCTCGCTCGACGAGGTCCGCCCGCGGTACGACAAGGCCGAGGCGTGGATCAACACCTATGTCCCGGCCGACCAGCGCACCATCGTGCGTGAGGAGCCGGACGCCGAGCTGCTGAAGTCGCTGGACGAGCCGGACCAGCGGTCGCTGCGGCTGCTGCTCGACGGCCTGGCCGGGCAGTGGTCGCTGGACGGGCTGACCCACCTCGTGTACGGCGTGCCCAAGGTGCAGGCCGGGTTCCCCGCCGACGCCACGCCGAAGGAACTGCCGCCGGAGATCAAGACCGCCCAGCGGTCGTTCTTCGCGCTGCTGTACCACCTGCTCGTCGGACGCGACACCGGACCGCGGCTGCCCACGCTGCTGCTTGCGGTCGGGCAGGAGCGGGTGCGGGCCCTTCTCGGGGAGTAGGGGGCTTTTTGCTGGGTGGGGTGCGGGGTTGTTGTTCGGCTGCGGGTTCGTTGTGGGTTCTGCGCAGTTCCCCGCGCCCCTGATGGGGGTGGTGCGTTGTTGGTCGGGTGCGGGTTGGTTGAGGGTTTGCGCAGTTCCCCGCGCCCCTGATTTGGTTCCCCGCGCCTCTGGTTTGGTTCGCCGCGCCCCTGAGGGGCGGGGGTGCTAGGCGATGTGGTCTTCTTCCAGTTCCGCGGTGTGGCGGTTGGTGAAGCGGTTGACCATGCGTTTGGCCTCGTCCGCGGGGAGCGTTCGGCCGAACTCGGCCTCGACGTTGTCGCCGAACTCGCGCGGGGTCGGGTAGCTGCCGTTGATCGACTTCTTGAACACCTGGTAGTACGAGTCCTCGTCCGGCTCGGAGGCCGGGGTGCCGCCGCCCTCGCCCAGTTCACGGGTGCGGTTCGGGCCCACCGGGATCGGGAAGCTGCCGGTGTCCTCCGGGGAGGGCGCGGGCGGCTCGGGCTCGGTGTACTGCTGCTCGGCGGCATGCCGCTGGTCCGCGAACTGCTGCTCTGCGTACTGCTGGTCCGGGAATTGCGGGCCCGCGTACTGCTGATCCGGGAACTGTCGGCCCGGGAACCGTCGGTCCACCTGTGGATCCGTGGCCTGCTGGGCCTCGAACCACTGCTGTTCGTACTGTTCGTCGCTGCCGGTGCCGTACCCGCGGGGGTCGAATCCGGGGTCGTAGCCGCCCTGGTAGTCGACGTGCTGCGGGGGAGTGTGGAACCACGGGTTCTGGTTCGGGTTCTGGTTCTCGGCCGGGTCCGGCTCTCCGGAGCGCTGCTCGGGGATCGTGGGGTGCGCCGGTGCCTGCTGGAGCGGTGCCGGGTCGGCGGCCCGCTCGGGGGCGGGCGTCGCGGGCAGCTCCGGCTGCTGCGGCGGCGCTGGTATCAGGGCCGGTTCGATGCCCGCGGCCGCCAGGCCCGAGGGGGCCGTGTCCGCCAGCGGCACCCCGTACTTCGCCAGCCGTAGCGGCATCAGGGATTCCACCGGGGCCTTGCGGCGCCAGGAACGGCCGAAGCGGGAGCGCAGCCGGGCCTGGTAGACGAGCCGTTCCTGCTCCAGCTTGATGACCTGCTCGTAGGAGCGCAGCTCCCACAGCTTCATGCGGCGCCACAGCAGGAACGTCGGAAGCGGGGAGAGCATCCAGCGGGTGAGGCGGACGCCCTCCATGTGCTTGTCGGCCGTGATGTCGGCGATACGGCCGATGGCGTGCCGGGCGGCCTCGACCGCGACCACGAACAGCACCGGGATCACCGCGTGCATGCCCACGCCCAGCGGGTCGGGCCAGGCGGCCGCGCCGTTGAAGGCGATCGTCGCCGCGGTCAGCAGCCAGGCCGTCTGGCGCAGCAGCGGGAACGGGATGCGGATCCAGGTCAGCAGCAGGTCCAGGGCGAGCAGGACGCAGATGCCGGCGTCGATGCCGATCGGGAAGACGTAGGCGAAATTCCCGAAGCCCTTCTTGAGGGCCAGTTCACGGACCGCGGCGTAGGAGCCGGCGAAGCCGATGCCGGCGATGATCACGGCGCCGGTCACGACCACGCCGATGAGAACGCGGTGCATCCGAGTCAGCTGAATCGGCGCGGCCACCCGTACTCCCTCCCCTTGCGTGTTCTTGCGCGCAACAGGGTGGCACATGTGTGCGGCGCGCGCGTCGCCGGTACGTCAGCAGGCCGCCCGTCAGCCCTTCTTGGCCGACGATTCGGACGGGGACGCCTCCTTGGAGGGCGACTTGGAGGCCGACTTGGCCGGGGACGGCGACTTGTCGGCGGACTCGGACGGCGAGGAGGACGGCGACGCGGCGCTGCCCGTGTTCGCCGACGCCACCGCGGTCACGGCCTCCTTGACGGCCTGCTGCGCGGACTTCAGCAGGTCGTCGGCGTTCGGGGTCTTCTCACCGGCCAGTCCGGCGCCGTTGTAGTCGAGGGTGACGACGACGTTCTCGACGCGTGCCACGACCGTCTGCTGCTTGAAGTCCCCCTCCTTCTTCTTCAGGTCGTAGCGCAAGGCCGTCGCCTCGTCGCCCGTGCCGCTGACGGCCTGCGACTTGAGGTTCTTCGCCCCGGTCACCGCCCGGACGTCCTGGACCTGCTTGGTGTAGTACGCCCGCGCCTGCTCGTCGGCGGAGCCGCGGCCGGTACCGGACTCGAAACGCAGGAGGGAGACGTTGAGCCAGCGGAACTGGGAGCCCTTCACCCCGTTGTCGTCCAGGCTGCTCCAGGAGCAGCTGGCCCGGGACGCCGCGTCATTGGAACTACCCTTTTTGCCGGACTTGGAGCCTTTGGGTACGAGTTGACCCAGTGTCTTCTTCGACAGGACGGAGCACGACTCGGGCAGCGTGCGGTACGCGGCGGCCTGCACGGTCGGCGTGGGGCTCGCGGAGCCGGTGCCGGTGCCGGTGCTGCTGTCGCTCGCCGACTGCTTGGCGTCGCCGCTCGGGGAGCCGGAGTCCGAGGAGCAGCCCGCTGCGGCGAGCGCGGCCGACACGGCGGCCGCGCAGACAAGGGCGCGGCGCAACCGTCCCGCTCGCCCTTCACGCTGATCAGGCTGGTCGTCTCGCTGGGCTGCTCGCTGCATGGTTCCTTCACTCATGACGCTCGTGTTCCTGCGGTCGGATCGTCCGAGGGGCCCACGGTACGCGGTGAGTGAGCGGTGCGGTTCCGGTTCGGCGGCCCGGCGGAGCCTCCCGTCAGGAGCCGAGGGGGCCGTCAGCCGGACAGCGAGCCGGCCAGTTGCACGGCCAGATTCCGTGCCCTGTCCTGCATTTCCTTGCTGTCGGGGGTCGCGCCGACGGTCATCGACTGCTCCGCGTACTCGATGGTCACGATCACGTTGGACGTGCGAAACACCACAGTCACCGTCCGCTGTTCGGCCGTCGAACCCGAGGTGCCGAGTTGGTCGTCGAGGAACGCCTCGTCGCCCAGGCCGTCGAGCACACGCGGCTGGAGATCGGCGGAGGCGGTGCCGTCGGACTCGCCGGCCGAGGGCGCCGAGGACGAGGACGAGGACGAGGGAGAGGGCGTGCCGGAGGGCGAGGCGCCGACGACCGGCCCGGCGCCCGCCATCGGCGCCAGGGAGGATCCGGACGCGGGCGCGCTGGGCACGGGCAGGTCGGCCGCCGTCTCCCTGCTCGCGAACAGCTTCTGAGCCTGGTTGTCGTCGCTGACGGAGTTGTCGTACGAGACGACCCGTTCGAAGTCGACGTAGAGATGGTCGGCGGCGTCGGCGGACTGGACCTTCCAACGGCAGCCGACCTTGCGGTCGGTGTCGTACGTCAGCGTCGCGGTGCCGTCGTACGCCTTGCTCCGCTGGTCCGGGTCGGGAAGCTCCTTGATCCCGGGCAGCAGGGAGTCGAGCGTGCCGCGGCCGACCGCGCCACAGGGTTCGGGGAGCGTGCGGTACTTGCCGGGCTGGGCCGCCTCGGTGGCGGTGCCCGCGTCGCCGGGGTTCGCGTTGTCCGCCGCCCCCGTGGCCGCGGAGCCGCCGGTGCAGCCGGTCAGCAGCGCCACGAGGAGGGCTGCGGTGCCGGTCACATACGCCTTCCGCTGCACGGTCAGGCTCCTCTCGACGCTGTCGGCGCGTTGGGTCCGCCGGTGTCCCCGCCGGTATTTCGCTTGCCGCCGCGGGGCGCCACCTGGAGACAATGTGTATCGCACGCGCCGCCGCCCATGCCGGTCCGTTGTCGCATTTCATCGACCTTGGCGCTGCTTCTGCCCTATTTCGGTTCTAGGGCTTTTTGTGACTCATGGGGGAATGGGGAAGACATGTCGTACACAGAAATACCGGGTGCCAAGGTCCCCATCCGTATGTGGACCGATCCCGCCACGGTCGAGGAGGGCGCGCTCCAGCAACTGCGCAACGTCGCCACGCTGCCCTGGATCAAGGGCCTGGCCGTGATGCCCGACGTCCACTACGGCAAGGGCGCGACGGTCGGTTCGGTCATCGCGATGCGGGGCGCCGTCTGCCCGGCCGCGGTGGGCGTGGACATCGGCTGCGGCATGTCCGCCGTGCGGACCTCGCTGACGGCGAACGACCTGCCCGGGGATCTCTCCCGCCTCCGTTCCAAGATCGAGCAGGCGATTCCGGTGGGCCGCGGGATGCACCGGGACCCCGTCACCCCGGGCCGCTTCCACGGGCTCGCGACTTCGGGGTGGGAGGGCTTCTGGGACCGGTTCGACTCGGTCGCCGAGGCGGTCAGGTTCCGGCGTGAGCGGGCGGCCGTGCAGATGGGCACGCTGGGCTCCGGCAACCACTTCTGCGAGGTGTGCGTCGACACCTCCGGCTCGGTGTGGCTGATGCTGCACTCCGGTTCCCGCAACATCGGCAAGGAACTCGCCGAGCACCACATCGGGATCGCCCACTCGCTCCCGCACAACCAGGGCCTGGTCGACCGCGACCTCGCCGTCTTCGTGGCGGACACCCCGCAGATGGCGGCGTACGAGCACGACCTGTACTGGGCGCAGGAGTACGCGAAGTACAACCGGTCGATCATGATGGCGCTCCTCAAGGACGTCGTCCGCAAGGAGTTCAAGAAGGCGAAGCCGGCCTTCGAACCCGAGGTGAGCTGCCATCACAACTATGTGAGCCGTGAGCGCTACGACGGCATGGACCTGCTCGTCACCCGCAAGGGCGCGATCCGCGCCGGCTCCGGTGAGTACGGGATCATCCCGGGTTCGATGGGCACGGGTTCGTACATCGTGCGGGGCCTCGGCAACGAGAAGTCCTTCAACTCCGCGTCGCACGGCGCCGGTCGCCGGATGAGCCGCAACGCCGCGAAGCGCCGCTTCTCCACGAAGGACCTGGAGGAGCAGACGCGCGGCGTGGAGTGCCGCAAGGACTCCGGGGTGGTCGACGAGATCCCGGGCGCCTACAAGCCGATCGAACAGGTCATCGACCAGCAGCGGGACCTGGTGGAGGTCGTCGCGAAACTGAAGCAGGTCGTCTGCGTGAAGGGCTGACCGGCGGGCTCCGGCTCACCGGCCGCAGCCGCCCGGGGTCCCGCGTCCTACGGCCGGTTCTCGCGCAGGTGGCCGATCCGGTCGGAGCTGAAGGCCACCGTCCGCTTCAGGTGGCGGGCGACCGCGGCCAGTTCGGTGTCGTCCAGGTCCTCGAAGAGGGCGGACCAGTCACCGCCCAGCCGTTCCCACGCCCGCTCGAACTCCGCGATCCTCCCCGGCACGGTGGCCACCAGTACCCGCCGCCGGTCGGCCGCGTCCCGTTCCCGGACGACGTAGCCCGCCCGTTCCAGCCGGTCCACCAGCCGGGTCGCCGAACCGGTCGTCAGCCCGGTCAGTTCCGCGATCCGGCCGGTCGTCACCGGCGTCCGCTCCAGCGTGAGCAGGTTCAGGCATTGCAGATCGGTGGGGTGCAGGCCCAGGTGGTCGGCGACGGCCTGGTTGAACAGGGCGTACGACGCCATGCAGCGGCGGGAGACGGTGGCCAGCTCCGACAGCAGCCGCGTCCGCGCGCTTGCGTCCCCGGTCATGTCCAGCTCCGCTCCCTCGCCTGTCAGAACGAGTACGGGTCCCCGGTGGCGAGGATCACCACCTGTTCCCGGTCGTTGGCCCGGTTGTCGTCCACCGTGCCGCCGCTCCACACCGTGTCGAGTTCCAGCGTGACCTCCGTGGGCCGGTCCCGCAGCGTCACGCCGAGCCGGATCTGCTCCCCGAAGCCGTCCGCGGCCAGCGGTCCCGTCCCGCAGACCAGCACCCGCTCGCCCGTGCGCGCACACCCGGCGGGCAGCTCCAGCCGGTCCGCGAGCGGTACCGACCAGCGCAGTTGCACGCTGGCGCCCGGTACGGCGGACGGTCCGTGGTTGCGCGGGGTGAACCGGACGTCGACCCGTCCGCCGCTCAGCACCGCCGACCCGTGGTAGGCCAGATCCGCCTCCGGCGCACGAGCCGCACCGGCCCCACCGGCCGCACCGCCCGTTCCGGTCGCCCCGGCGGGCCCGGCCGCGGCGACCGCGGCCAGTACGGCGGTCCCCCACACGGCGAGCACCCTCGTCCTACGCATGCCACCCACTCTGTGTCCTACACATGTCACCCACTCCGTCGTCCGGTCCGATGTCGAGCCCGTTGCCGAGCCCGTTGCCGAGTGCGTACGCCCATGACCCGCGGACGGCCATGACGACCCCCGGAAGGCCATGACGACCCGCGGAACCCGAGGAAGGCCATGACGTCTGCCGGAGGCCAGGGCGTACGGAGGGATGTATCCCACGCGGAGCGGACGTCAGGCGCCCTCCAACAGGTGACACCGGGCGTGCCAAGCTGCCGCCATGCTGATCCTCCGCTCCGCCGCCCTGTTCGTCGTCGCCGCCCTCTTCGAGATCGGCGGCGCCTGGCTCGTCTGGCAGGGCGTCCGCGAGCACCGCGGCTGGCTGTGGATGGCCGGGGGCGTGCTGGCCCTCGGCGCCTACGGCTTCGTCGCGACCTTCCAGCCCGACGCCCACTTCGGCCGCATCCTCGCCGCGTACGGCGGGATCTTCGTCGCGGGTTCGATCCTGTGGGGCGTGGTCGCCGACGGTTACCGGCCCGACCGCTGGGACCTCACCGGCGCGCTGATCTGTCTCGTCGGGATGGCGGTGATCATGTGGGCGCCGCGCGGCTCCGGCTGATCGTACGGACGCCGCACGGCGGTGCCGGTCGCCTACCCTGGGTGGCGTAGCCCGTACGCCTGTCCGAGGAGCAAGCCCATGGCCCCCGCCGTACCGTCCGCCGCCTCCCGCATCGCCGTCGTCACCGGTGCGAGCAGCGGAATCGGCGCCGCCACCGCCCGCGGGCTGGCCGCGGCCGGGTACCGGGTGGTCCTCACGGCCCGCCGCAAGGACCGCATCGAGGCGCTGGCCGAGGAACTGACCGAGGCCGGGCACGAGGTGACGGCGTACCAGCTGGACGTCACCGACCGGGCCGCCGTCGACGAGTTCGCGACCGCCTTCAGGACGGTCGGCGTGCTGGTCAACAACGCGGGCGGAGCGCTCGGCGCCGACCCGGTCGCCACCGGCGACCCGGCCCACTGGCGCACGATGTACGAGACGAACGTCATCGGCACCCTCAACGTCACCCAGGCACTGCTCCCCAAGCTGGAGGCGAGCGGCGACGGCACGGTCGTGGTGGTCTCCTCCACCGCGGGCCTCGGCACCTACGAGGGCGGCGCCGGCTATGTCGCCGCCAAGCACGGCGAACACGTCCTCGCCGAGACCCTGCGCCTGGAGATCGTGGGCCGGCCGGTGCGCGTCATCGAGATCGCCCCCGGCATGGTCAAGACGGACGAGTTCGCGCTGACCCGCTTCGGCGGGGACGCGGCGAAGGCGGCGAAGGTGTACGAGGGGGTGGCCGAGCCGCTCACCGCCGCGGACGTGGCGGACACGATCACCTGGGCGGTGACCCGCCCGAGCCACGTCAACGTGGATCTGCTGGTCCTGCGTCCGCGGGCCCAGGCGTCGAACACGAAGGTGCACCGGGAGCGGTGATCTCCCCTGGCCCGGTGCCGGTTCGGATCCGGGGGAGGCGGCCGCGGTCGTCGCCCGGCCGGTGCCGCACGGTGCGGCCGGGCCGGCAGGTGGTGTGATGGGGCCGGCGGTTGTCGGGGCCGGGCCGGTCGGTGGTGTGGTGGGGGCGGCGGTTGTCGGGGCCGGGCCGGTCGGTGGTGTGGTGGGGGCGGCGGTTGTCGGGGTCGGGCCGGTCACCGGTGGCTGTGCGGGGCCCGTCACGGGGTCTCCCGCGCCGCCCCGGGGCGTACCGCTGCCGCATAGGAGGTCGGGGACATCCTCACGGTCGCGGTGAAGTCGCGGACCAGGTGGGCCTGGTCCGCGTAGCCGAGGTCGGCTGCCAGGGCCGCCCAGTCCACCGTGCGTTCGGTCTCGGCGCGCTCCAGGGCCTCATGGATGCGGTAGCGCAGGATGACCCACTTCGGCCCTACCCCGACGTACCCGGCGAAGAGACGTTGCAGCAGCCGTACGGACAGGCCCTCGGCGCGGGCGAAGTCGCTGACGCGGCGGATCGTGCGGTCGGTGCGGATGCGGTGCACGAGGGCCGTCGCGAGGTCGGCCTGCGGGTCGGGTCGGGGCAGGCGGCCGAGCAGGAACGCGTCCAGGGCGGCGACGCGGGCGTCCTCGTCGTCCGGGTCGAGCACGGCCCGCGGGTCGGCGTCCGGCCAGACCTCGGTGAAACGGACGCGGCGGCCGGTCCAGTCGGCCACCGGGCGGTCCGGGGCGAAGGGCCGGAAGCCGCCGGGCCGGAACTGGATCCCGCAGACCCGGCCCCGGCCCTCCAGCTTCTGCGCGAACAGACCGAGCCCGACCCCCGCGACCTCGGCGAACGGCTCCTCGCCCGCGAACCGCTGGAAGACCACGTTCACCGACGGGTGCGGCACGACCTGGGAGACGTACGGCCGGCTGAGGTCCCAGTCGATCAGCCAGTAGTGCTCCAGGTAGGGGCGTAGGGGCGGGGCCGGATTCCCGGGGCTGCCGGGTGTCCCGGGGTTGCCGGGTGTCCCGGGGTTGCCGGGTGGGGCGTCGGGGTCGCCGGGTCCGTGTGGGGCCGTGGGCCTGCGGAACGGCTCCCGGCGCCGGAAGTCCACGTGCGCGAAGAGTTCCGCGGGGTCGACGATGCCTCGGGTGTCACGGCGTGGGGCTGCCATGCCGGGATCGTAGGCCGGGGTACTGACAAGGGCCCGGGGCGCCGACGGCGGGCCCCGCTGAACCCGCCGGACCCGCCGGACCCGCTGAACCCGCCGGACCCGCCGGACGCTCGGCACCCGCCGGACCCGCGGAATACGGAGCCGAGGCCGACCGTTGGGCGGGTATAGTTGAATCGTCAACCAATCGGAGGGTGAGCGGCCATGCAGTTCGGGATCTTCAGCGTCGGTGATGTCACGCCGGACCCCACGACGGGCGGTGTGCCGACCGAGCACGAGCGGATCAAGGCCATGGTCGCCATCGCGTTGAAGGCGGAGGAGGTCGGGCTGGACGTGTTCGCGACGGGTGAGCATCACAATCCGCCGTTCGTGCCGTCGTCGCCGACCACGATGCTGGGGTACGTCGCGGCGCGGACGGAGCGGCTGGTGCTGTCCACGTCGACGACGCTGATCACGACGAACGACCCGGTGAAGATCGCGGAGGACTTCGCGATGTTGCAGCACCTGGCGGACGGCCGGGTGGACGTGATGATGGGCCGCGGGAACACCGGGCCGGTCTATCCCTGGTTCGGGCAGGACATCCGGCAGGGCGTCAACCTGGCGGTGGAGAACTACGCGCTGCTGCACCGGCTGTGGCGTGAGGACGTGGTGGACTGGGAGGGGCGTTTCCGCACTCCGTTGCAGGGCTTCACGTCCACGCCGCGTCCGCTGGACGGTGTGCCGCCGTTCGTGTGGCACGGCTCCATCCGTTCGCCGGAGATCGCCGAGCAGGCCGCCTATTACGGTGACGGTTTCTTCCACAACAACATCTTCTGGCCGGCCGAGCACACGAAGCGGATGGTCGAGCTGTACCGGACGCGGTACGCGCATTACGGGCACGGGACGCCGGAGCAGGCGATCGTCGGGCTGGGCGGTCAGGTGTTCATGCGCCGGAACTCGCAGGACGCGGTGCATGAGTTCCGTCCGTACTTCGACAACGCGCCGGTGTACGGGCACGGCCCGTCGCTGGAGGAGTTCACTGCGGAAACCCCGCTGACCGTGGGTTCCCCGCAGCAGGTCATCGAGCGGACGCTCTCCTTCCGCGAGTACGCCGGTGACTACCAGCGCCAGCTGTTCCTGATGGACCACGCCGGGCTGCCGCTGAAGACGGTCCTGGAACAGCTCGACCTGCTCGGCGAGGAGGTCGTACCCGTGCTCCGCAAGGAGTTCGCCGTCGGCCGCCCGGCCGACGTGCCCGAAGCCCCCACCCACGCTTCGCTGCTCAGCGCCAAGGAGGTGTCCGCCGCATGAAGCTCGTCGTCGTCTCGGCGGGACTGAGCGTCCCGTCCTCCACCCGGCTGCTCGCCGACCGGCTGGCCGCCGCCGTGCCGGACGTCGCGGCCGACGCCCAGGTCGTCGAGCTGCGCGAACTCGCCGTGGAGATCGCGCACCACCTCACCAACGGCTTCCCGGGCCGCACCTTGTCCGCCGCGCTCGACGCGGTCACCCGGGCCGACGGGCTGATCGTCGTCACCCCGGTGTTCACCGCCTCGTACAGCGGGCTGTTCAAGTCCTTCTTCGACGTGCTCGAACCGGACGCGCTGGCGGGCAAGCCGGTGCTGATCGCCGCGACCGGCGGCACGGCACGGCACTCCCTGGTCCTGGAGCACGCCCTGCGTCCGCTGTTCGCCTACCTCAAGGCCGTGGTCGTACCGACCGCCGTGTACGCCGCCTCGGAGGACTGGGGCGGGCGGGGTCTCGCGGAACGGATCGACCGGGCGGCGGCGGAGCTGGCCGCGCTGATGACCGGACTGACGGTGAGCAGGGGGAATGAGGGGAAGGTAAGGAAGGCGGGGAAGGCGGGGAGTATGAGGGAATCGGGGCCTGAGAGGAGTGAGGGGGAGCCGGGGACTGTTGGGGAGCCGGGGAATCCGGGGCACGAGGAGACGGTGAGGAGCGCGGGGAGCCTGGGGCAGGCGGTGCGCGCGGGGCGCGCGGCGGGTGGGTCGGGGGACGAGGCCGTCGAGTCGAGGGCCGACGACGTCCTCGACGTGGTGCCCTTCGAGGAGCAGCTGGCGAGGCTCCGCACCGCCTGAGGACCCGCGGTGTGCCCCCTGAGTGCCGGCGCCGCGGCGCGTTCCGGCCGACGGTGAGAAGACGGTAGGCCCCGGCTTCAGGTTGCGTCCGGGACGGTGAGAGCCGGGTAAAAAGGGTGATCGTACGTCCGCTCGGCCCGCTCGAACCGTCGGGGGACTTGGCAAACTGGGTGCGTGCCCCAGACTGTGCTGCTCGCCGAAGACGACCGCGCCATCCGCCATGCCCTGGAGCGGGCCCTGACGCTGGAGGGCTATGAGGTGACGGCCGTCGCCGACGGCGTGGAAGCGCTGGCGCATGCCCACCGCACCCCACCGGACATCCTGCTCCTCGACGTGATGATGCCCGGGATCGACGGCCTCCAGGTGTGCCGGGTGCTGCGCGCCGAGGGCGACCGCACCCCGATCCTGATGCTCACCGCGCTGGTCGAGACCGCCGACCGGATCGCGGGCCTCGACGCCGGGGCCGACGACTACGTGGTCAAGCCGTTCGACGTCGAGGAGGTCTTCGCCCGGCTGCGTGCCCTGCTGCGCCGTACCACCCCGGTGGCCGCGGGCGGCAGCGGAGGCGGCGGCAGCAGCGGGGGCGCCGGTGCCGCCCCGGTCCGCGAGGCGCACGCCGACGACCGCCAGGTGGAGGCGGCCGGGCTGCGCATGGACCTCCAGGCGCGTCGGGCCTGGCGCGGCAAGCGGGAGCTGGAGCTGACCCGCACCGAGTTCGAACTGCTGGAACTGCTGGCCCGCAACGCCGGCATCGTGCTCGACCACTCCACCATCTACGACCGCATCTGGGGCTACGACTTCGGACCCGGCTCCAAGAACCTCGCCGTCTACGTCGGCTACCTGCGCCGCAAGCTCGACGAACCCGGCGCACCGCAGCTCATCCACACCGTGCGGGGCGTGGGTTACGTGCTGCGGGAGGACTGAGTGGGCCGCCTGCGCCGGTCGACGGCCCCGCGCAGGCCGCCCGCGCTGCGCGGACTGTCGGCCCTGCGCAGTTCGCCCGCGCTGCGCAGACTGTCGGCGTTGCGCCGGCTGACGGTGCTGCGTCGGCCCAAGCTCGTCTCGCTGCGCACCACCTTCGCCGTGTCCTTCGCGGCCATCACCGCCACCGTCACGATCCTCGTCGGCATCCTGTCCTACAACGCCGCCGCCCGGCTGGTCCGCGTCGACCAGCAGTCCGTGTTCACCCAGGTCGTGCAGGACGTGCAGAGCGAGGTACGGCAGAAGGAGATGGTTCCGCAGGACTTCAGCTCCACCCGGCCGGGACACGACGTGGTCCGGCCCAGCCGCACCGACGTCCAGGTGCTCGGCGCCCAGGGCGAGATCGTCGACCACGGCAGCCCGGTGCTGCCGGTCACCGTCAAGGACCGGGGCGTCGCCACCGCCAAGGAGGCCGGGCGGACGGTCCAGTACACCGACGTGCGGGTCGCCGACGACCTGTTCCGCGTCGCCACCGTCGCGCTCGGCGACGGGCGGGGCGCCGTGCAGGTCGCGCAGGAGTTCAGCGACACCGAGGACCTGCTGCGGGCGCTCCAGCAGCGCACGCTGGTCCTGATGGCCGCGGTCGTGATCGCCGCGGGACTCGTCGGCTGGTGGCTGGCCCGCCGGATCACCCGGCGCCTGGTCATCCTCACCACCACCGCCGAGGACGTCGCCCGCACCCGCCGGCTGGGCATCCAGGTGCCCGTCGCCGGCCTCGACGAAGTCGGCCGCCTGGGCCGGGCGTTCGACCGGATGCTGGGGCGGCTGGCCCAGTCGGAGGAGGACCAGCGGCGGCTCGTCCAGGACGCGGGCCACGAACTGCGCACCCCGCTGACCTCCCTGCGTACGAACATCTCCCTGCTGCGCCGCATCGACGAGCTGCCGCCCGGCACCCGCGACGACCTCGTCGCCGACCTCACCCAGGAGGCCCGCGAGCTGACCGACCTGGTCAACGAACTGGTCGACCTCGCCGCCGGGCAGTCCGACACCGAGCCGACACAGCGGATCGACATCGCGGACATCGCCGAGGACGTGGTGGGCCTGGCGCGCCGCCGCACCGGCCGGGAGATCACGCTGCGGACCGGCGGGGACACCGTCACCGACGGACGACCCGGCATGCTCCAGCGCGCGCTGTCCAACCTGGTGGAGAACGCCGCCAAGTTCGACAGCGACCGCGGCTCGCCCATCGAGGTCCGGATCACCGGCCCGGCGCCCGCCACGGCCCGGCAGTTCTTCCGTCCCTACGAGGGCGGGGCGGGCTCGGCCCGGGTGCACGCCCGTCCGGCCGGACCGGTGCGCGTCGAGGTCCTGGACCGCGGACCGGGCATCGCCGACGGCGACCTGATCCGTATCTTCGACCGCTTCTACCGCGCCGCCGACGCCCGCTCCCTGCCCGGCTCCGGGCTGGGCCTGTCCATCGTGCGGGAGGTGGCCATGGCACACGGCGGAGCACCGTTCGCGCTGCGCCGGGACGGCGGCGGCGCGGTGATCGGTTTCACGGTGGGCGGGGGCGTCACCGGGGATCCGGGCGACGGGACATGAGGGCGACGGGACATGAGGGAGATCGCGAGCGAGGGTGTTCGGCGCGTCCGCCACGAGGGAGATCGCGAGGGAGACCAAGAGGGAGGTCGCGAGGGAGGTCGCGAGGGAGCGATACGAAGATCGTGACGAAGACCGTGACGGAGATCGTGACGAAGGCCCGGCAGCCGGGAACGGCCGAAGGAGCACCGCATGCTGACTGACGCGGAGGCCGCCGCCCTCGCCCACCTCGACGAGGCGGACATCGGCCGGACCCTGCTTGAGCTGATCGCGATCCCCAGCGTGACCGGGAGCGCCGCCGAGTCCGAACTCCAGCACCACCTCGCCGGGCGCCTGGAGCGGCTCGGACTGGAGGTCGACCTGTGGTCCATGGACCTGCCGGCCCTGCTCGCCGACCCCGCCTTCCCCGGACTGGAGGCGCCCCGCGACGAGGCATGGGGCCTGGTCGGGCACACCACAGGGGACGGCGACGGGCCCACGCTGATCCTCCAGGGCCATGTGGACGTCGTACCGCCCGGGGACCCGGCGGCCTGGGACGGCGACCCGTTCGTACCGAGGGTGCGCGGGGACGTGGTCCACGGGCGCGGCGCCTGCGACATGAAGGCCGGGCTGGTGGCGCACCTCGCCGCGCTGGCCGCGGTCCGGGCGGCGGGGGTGCGTCCGCGCGGCCGGGTCGCGGTGCACTGCACGGTCGGTGAGGAGGACGGCGGGATCGGTGCCTTCGGCACGCTGCGGCGCGGGCACACCGGTGACGCCTGCGTCATCACCGAGCCGACCTCCGGCACCCTGATCACCGCCAACGCGGGTGCCCTCACCTTCCGGCTGGCCGTTCCCGGCCGGGCGGCGCACGCCGGTTCGCGGGAGGCCGGGGTCAGTGCGGTCGACGCCTATCTGCCGCTGCACCGGGCGCTGGCCGCTCTGGAGGCCGACCGCAACTGCGATCCGTCCCCGCTGATGGCCGAGTACCCGCTCCCGTACGCGCTGTCCGTCGGCACCCTCCGGGCCGGCGACTGGGCGAGCACCGTGCCGGACCTGCTGGTCGCCGAGGGCCGGCTGGGCGTCCGGCTCGACGAGGAACCGGCCGACGCGCGCGCCGAGTTGGAGCAGCGGGTGGCCGAGGCGTGCGCCGCCGACCCGTGGCTCGCGGCGCATCCGGCGACCGTGAGCTGGCCCGGCGGGCAGTTCGCGAGCGGGCGGCTGCCTGCCGGACACCCGCTGCGCGACGAGGTGCGTGACGCCTGCACCGACGCCAACGGCTGGGCGGCCCGCCCGCGGGAGCGCGGCGCTCCCTACGGCAGCGACCTCAGGCTCTATGCCGCGGCGGGTGTGCCGACGCTCCAGTACGGGCCGGGCGACGTACGGGTGGCGCACAGCGCGCACGAGCACGTGTCCGTGCGGGAGGTGGTGGAGGTGGCGCGGACCCTGGTGGTCACGGTGTTGCGGGTGGCGGGGACGAGGTGACCCGCGGATCGCGGAGCGGGCTGCGGCGGCGCGTGCGGGCAGCGGGCTGCGGCGGCGCGAGCCGGAAGCGGGCTGCGGCATCTCGGTGGTCGCCGGCCGACAAGCGGCCGGTGGCCGACAAGCGGCGACGAGGTGAGCGACGAAGTGAGCTACGAAGTCAGCTACGAAGTCAGCTAAGGGCGGGTCCGCGGGCCGGGAGGTGAGCGGGTGAGGTGAGCGGGAAGTGAGTGGGGAGCGACCGGGACCCTAAGCGCGCGGCGCGCGCCTGAGCCGGGTCAGGGACGGCAGGCCGGGCCGGGTGAGGAAGCCCGGCGGAGTGAGGAAGCCCTCCGCACGGGCGCTCGCCAGCCCGATGCGCGGGATGTCGCTGCTCTTGGCGAACAGCAGGAACCGCGGTTCCCACAACGGCCGGTACTTGGCGTTCGCCCGGTACAGGGACTCGATCTGCCACCAGCGGGAGAAAAACGTCAGCACCGACCGCCACAGCCGCAGCACCGGGCCCGCCCCCAGCCGGGAGCCGCGCTCGAAGACGGACCGGAACATCGCGAAGTTCAGCGACACCCGCCGCACGCCCAACTCCCCGGCACGCAGCAGCAGTTCCACGACCATGTACTCCATCAGCCCGTTCTCGCACGCCCGGTCCCGGCGCATCAGGTCCAGGGACAGGCCGTGCCCGCCCCAGGGGACGAAGCTGAGCAGCGCGCGCGGTTCCCCCGTCGCGTCCCGGCACTCCAGCATCACGCAGCGCCCGTCCGCCGGGTCGCCGAGGCGGCCGAGAGCCATGGAGAAGCCCCGTTCGGTGGCGCCGTCCCGCCAGTGGTCGGCGCGGTCGACCAGCAGGGCCATCTCGGCCTCGGGGATGTCCGCGTGGCGGCGGACGCGCACCGTGTACCCGGCCCGCCGGACCCGGTTGTGCGCCTGGCGGACCACGCGCATCGCCCGTCCCTCCAGCGTGAAGTCGGCCAGCTCCACGATCGCCTCGTCGCCCAGCTCCAGGGCGTCGAGGCCGTGCCGGGCGTAGACGGTGCCGGCCTCCTCGCTCGCGCCCATCACCGCGGGCGTCCACGCGTGCCGGCGCGCCTCGGCGAGCCAGGCGTCGATGGCACCGGGCCACGCCTCCGGGTCGCCGATCGGGTCGCCGGAGGCCAGGCTGACGCCGCTGACCACTCGGTAGGTGACGGCGGCCTTGCCGCTCGGGGAGAAGCGGGCCGCCTTGTCCCGGCGCAGCGCGAAGTAGCCGAGCGAGTCGCGCTCGCCGTGCAGCTCCAGCAGGGTCCGCAGCCGCTCCTCGTCCTCGGCGGCGAGCAGCGCCCGGCCGCGCGGGGCGCGGAAACAGGCGTACAGCACGAGGAGGACGGTGGCGGCCATCAGGACGTTGACGACGATGTCGACCCAGTGGGGCGCGCTCACCGCGTCGACCCGGTCGGCGAGCGGGCCCACGCTGACGCCGCGCAGCAGGGTGTACGCGATCCGGTCCTGGAGGCTCGCTCCCGACTGCCGGTTCGTCGCGCTCACCAGGAGCGTGCCGAGGGCGCCACTGACCAGGAGGCCGCCCGCGCCGGCGGCCGCCGCGAGCCGTGGGTTGGAGCGGTCGCCGATGGCGTCGAACTCACGGCGGCCGATCAGCAGCGCGGCCACGAACAGGCCGGTGAGGGCGGTGGAGAGCCAGTTGAAGAGGTGCGCGCCGTAGGTGCCGGTGGCGAGCGCGAGCACATAGAGGCAGCACAGGGGGCCGGCGAGGAGCAGGTTGAAGACCCAGGCGGCGCGTTTGCGGCGGCGCATCACCACCGCGAGGAACACCGCGAACGCCGCCGAGCCCAGGCCCGCGGTGGCCAGGTACGGCGTGAAGAACTCGCCCCCGTTGTGCTCGTGCACCTCCTCCCGGAACGGCAGCGACACGACCGCGGCGATGTTGAGCACGGCGAGCAGCCGCAGGTACCAGACGGTCGCGGCGGCCGCCCGCGCCCGCAGCCGGGCGGGCACGGCGGGGCGGCGGCGGTCGTGCCGCACGGGGACCTGAGCGGAAGTCGGCGTCGACTGCTGTACGGGCATGGTGACCGGCACCTTGGGACCGGAAGGGGGACGGGGGACCGGAAGAGGAACGGAAGCCAAGTCCAACAACCCTACAACTTGTAGGGTATTGGCCAGGTAAGAAGACGGACGGAGAGGGGCAAGGAGAATCGCCCGCCCGTGCCCTGGCCCACTGGCCCGACTCTCTGTGACCCGCCTCGCCGTTCGCTGTGCCCGCTGCCCGCTGCCCGCTGCCCGCTGCCCGCTGCCCGCTGCCCGCTGCCCGCTGCCCACCGCGCTCCGCCCGCCGGCCCGGCTCGCCGCCCGCCGGCCCGGCTCGCCGCCCGCCGGCCCGGCTCACCCCACTCCGGCCCGGCTCACCGCTCCGTGGCCCGGCCCGCCGCTCTCCGCTCCGCCCCGGCGGTCTCCGTGCCACTCCGGGTCGACGCCAGGTGCCAGGCCAGATTGCCCACCGCCGCCCCGGCCGCCACCACGGCGACGATCACACCGCCGGTGGCGAGCCCGTCGCTGAACAGATGCGGCCGTCGGTCGAGGCTGTGCAGCCCGAATCCGCACAGCTCGTACACCCCCACGGCGGCGATGGCGAGGCTTACGACGAGTACGGCGATGGTGGGCGCGAGGCCGCCGACCCCCGCTCGCGCGCCCGACTGCGGGCGCCGTGCCTGCTGTGCGTCGGTACCCGCGTTCGTGCCCTGCATGATGCCCCCGAAGAAGGAGTCGTACGGCCCTGGACAGCTGGGAACCTACATCACGTAGGGTCGGAGGGGCCTAAGCTCGCTCGCCGTGCGGATTCAGTAGATCTATAGATCTATAAGCTCGGGCTCCGTGCGTATCTATTTGAGCGTGGACATGGAAGGCATCACCGGGCTCGTCGACGCCGACGACGTGCAGCCCGGCGGCCGGGACTACGAGCGGGGCCGGTCGATGATGGCCCAGGACGTCAACGCGGCCGTACGGGGCGCCCTCGCGGCCGGTGCCACCGACATCCTCGTCAACGACGCCCACGGCCCCATGCGCAACCTGTACCCCGAGGCCCTGCACCCGGCGGCCCGCCTGATCCGGGGCAGGCCGAAGCAGATGGTCATGCTGGAGGGGCTCACCGCCGACCACGACGCGGTCGTCTGCGTCGGCTACCACTCGCGGGCCGGGGCGCTCGGCGTGCTGAGCCACAGCTTCATGGGCCACGAGATCGAGGACATCTGGCTGGACGGCCGCCCGGTGGGCGAGATCGGCCTGGCCCAGGCCACCGCGGCGGCCCTCGGCGTCCCGGTGGCCGTGCTCACCGGCGACGACGCGGCCTGCGCGGAGGCCACGGCGTGGGACGACCGGATCGCCACGGTGCCGGTGAAGTACGCCCGTGACCGCTTCGCGGCGGAACTGCGCCCCGAGGCGGAGGCCCGGCAGGCGATCGAGGACACGGTCGCCGCGGCCCTGTCGCCCGCCCCGAAGCGGCCGTCCGCCGCTCCGTCCGACGCCACCCTCACGGTCCGCTGGCAGTCGTCCTCGGTGGCCGCCACCCTGACGGGCCTCCCCGGAGTCACCGCCACCGACAGCCGCACGGTCCGGGCCGAGGGCCGACTGCCCGCGCTGTACCGCCAGTTCGGGGTCTGGATGCGGGTGGCGGCGTCCCTGACCCAGCAGCCGCCGTACTGCTGAGTCCCGCGGCCGGCCGACCACGGGGTCTCAGCCGTACGCCGGCCGGGCCGGCGGAGTCGGACAGCGGGAGACGTTCACCGCACGCGGGCCGCCTTCGTCAGGCGCACCTCCTCGACACCCAGCAGACCGAGGAGCGGCACCTTGCCGACGCGCTGGTCCGGGTCGACCACCAGTCCGGAGCCGCGGATCAGGTCCAGGAGGAGTTCGGCCAGCGGCATGACCATGTGCCGTCCCCAGCACCGCTCGGAGGAGTGGCCGAACGGCAGGTAGCCCGGCGCGGTGTCGGGATCGAGTTCGTTCCAGCGCTCCGGACGGAAGGCGTCCGGGTCGTCCCACAGAGCCGGATCACGGTGGGAGAGCAGCGGCAGCAGGAGGACGTCGTCCTTCTCGCCGATCCGGCCGTCGACGGCCGGATACTCGGGGGAGGCGTTGCGCAGGATGTTCCAGGAGGGCGGCAGCAGCCGCAGGGACTCGTGGATCAGGTTCCGGTTCGGCGTGTCGTCGGCGAAGGGCGCACCGAGCCAGAGCGCGTTGGCCACGAGGGTGGAGACGGTGAAGCAGACCGGTGCGGCTGCCCTGCGGTAGACGCCCATCGCGTACCGGCGTTCCTGGTAACCCGTCGCCCGCGCCGCCCGGTTCGCGAGTCCGGTGAGGTCGTCGCCCGGCCGGGGCCAGCCGGGAAGCGCGGCGCCGAGCGCGATGACCGACCAGGTCAGTTTGGGGGTCAGTTCGAGGGTGCGGCTCATCAGCATGCGCAACCGGTACGGGTCCCGGCCGAGGATGAGGTCGCGCAGGAACAGGTGCCCGGTCAGCGGCCAGGGCCCGGACAGGTCGACGTCTTTCGGCAGCGTCCCCTTGAGCGCGTCGCGTACGTCGTTGCCGATGGTCCGGGTCACTGTCGACGCCTCGGTGCGTGAGATCGAGCGCCCGTGCAGTGGCTTGAACGTGGGCCGTTCGGTCTCCGTGGCACGGCGCGCGGCGAGAATCCGGTCGGCGACCTCGTGCCCCGCGATGCCGATGGTGTCGGGTTCCAGACGGAAGACGTCCTGGCCCACGTGGTCGTCGATGAGGGCGGCCAGTCGCGGAGAGAACACGGTGGTGCGTGCGCGCGGCGGCGTTGACGTGGTCATGGATGCTCCGGAAGGGGTCGCGGACGGCACGCCGTCGTCCGGCCGGACCGCGGAACAGCGGATACGGTACGGCCGGACAACGATGTCAACTCGGCAGTACGGCCGAGAGGTCGGGCGTCAGTACCAGAGGTACCAGGCGTTCGCCTTCAGGCTCTTGCTTGCCGCGACCTTGTTGCGGATGGCGAAGAGAAGCTTCATCACTGCACCTCCTGTCGGAGTGGGCGAGTGGCGCGTGACGGTCCCGGACGGGCCGGTGAAGATCACACACCGGTGGCCCGGTGAGACTGCCCAAGTCCGGCAGACGGCTAATCCAGGAACATTTAAAAGGTTGGTATGCGATCACTTTCAGACAGCCTGGGGCCTGGATCGCTCGCTCTGACGCGGTCGCCTTCTTCGGTTCGGCACGGTTCCGATCACCCTGTGCGATCCGCAAGTTGGCCGAAAATCGTGCAGGGGGGCGCCGTCCACCCTCGAACAGGCGACACAGGCGACACAGGCGACACAGGCGGCACAGGCGGCTCGGCCTCGCAGGCCACTGGTGACGCAGGCGACCCGACCCGGGAGTGTGGGCCACCCTGCGAACGAGCAGCATGTGAGCCCGCGATCGATGTCGTATGCGCCTTCGCGCCACAGGAGTTGGGCGCCTACATCAAGTCCTTCGGTGACGGCCCGCTCGTCATCGACACGCTGGTCGGCGACCTCCAGCGGGTGATCGAGTACCCGAAACCCGGCTTCGCGATCGAGCAGGACGTGCCGGGGGAGGTGCACGACGCCTACGAGCGGCTCGTGCGGGCCGGGTTCGACAGCCACCTGGTCGCCGACTGACGGTGCGTCGGTGTCGCGGCTCGCCCCGCGACGAGGGCCCGTTCCGCGACGAGGGCCCGTTCCGCGGCGGGAGCCCGGCGCACCACGGGAGCCCGGCGCGCGGCGGTGTCCGTTCACCCCGTCAGCTCCCCTATCAGAGCGCCGACTTCCGTATCCGCGCCTCCGTTCCCGTATCAGCTCAGCGCGTCGGCTCCCCTGCCGGCCGTACGGGCGCGGGCACGAAGCACGTCCCGTCCCCGGGGACGCCGGTGCGGGTCTCGCCGTCGTCGTCGACGTACCGCCACTCGAAGGGCACGCCCCGCGCGGTCACCGGATCGGGGCCGTCCATGAGCTGGAAGTGGAGGTGCGGTTCCGAGGAGTTGCCGGAGTTGCCGCAGTCGGCCAACCGCTGCCCGGCCGACACCCGGTCGCCCACGGAGACACGCAGCGAGCCGCGTCTGAGGTGCGCGAAGCAGGCGTACACCCCGTCCCCGAGGTCGAGGACGAGGTGATTGCCGAAGAGGTGCCCCCGCCGCCCCAGAGTCCGTACGAAGCCCTCCACGCCCAGGTAGGCGAAGCCCGGCAGCGAGGTGCGGGTGAGGTGGTCCCGGTGTCCGCCGACGGCCGCCACGACCCGCCCGTCCCCGGGGGCCGGCACGGGCCGGCCGAAGGCCGGGTAACGCTCCGGTCGGCGGACCGGCGGCCAGACCGCCGCGAACTCGGGTGCCACTGCGGGTGTTTCGGACTCCCCGCCCGACGCGCGAGGACGATGGATCAGATCGATGGCGTAGGTCTGCGCATGGCTGTGGGTGTGGCTGGGGATCTTGGTGGCGGGTCCGTTGGCCGCCTCCCAGCGCCCGGCGACCGGCACCCCGACCCGGACCGGCACCCGCCCCGGCGGCGGCCGTTGGGCCCGCACCAGCACCCACCGCATCACCATGCCGACCAGGAGCAGCGCGACCCCGGCCCACCACAGCGGCCCGAGTCCCTGCCCGTTGACCACGACCAGGACCGCCCCGACCACGAAGACGGGCCCGTGGGCCCGGCACAGGGACGTGAACAAATCGGCACACCTCACCGGCGTCAATAAATCAGCACACCCCACCGGCGTCGGAACCGAATCCGTCACCCTTGTGTCGTCGAGACGGCGCGCGGTGCGGCGGGGCCGCCCCGCCGCACCGCGCGTCAGGGCCGTTCCCCGTAGTAAGGCTGACGCTCCCGCTACAGGCAACCGGTGGCTGGAATCCTGCCTTTCACGCAGCGAGGGGAGAGGGGCAGGGCACAGATCTGGTCACCCGGCGGGCGCGACGAAGAGACCGCCGGGCTGGGACCGGGCGCGCAGAAGGCGCCGGGGTCAGGAGAGCCAGTCGGCGTAGCGAGTGGTAGCCAGGCGGGCGTTCTTGTCGGTGAGGACGTCGCCCTTGACCATGGCGAACATGCCGGCGCTGGGGTCGGTGACGACGGTGCGGCGGTCGCCCTTGTGGGCCAGGGTGATCCGGCCCAGCTCGTCCAGGGTGAAGATCTCGGGGCCGGCGATGTTGCGGATGCCGTTCAGCGGGGCGCCCGCGGCGACCTCCGCCACCGCGGCGGATACGTCCTTGGCGGCGATCGGCTGGATCGGCGTGGCGGGCAGCCGGACGGTGCCGCTGTCGGCAGTCCAGGACAGGACGGCGTCCATGAACTCCATGAACTGCGTCGCCCGGACGATCGAGTAGGGGATCGACCCGGCCGCGAGGAGGTTCTCCTGGAGTGTCTTGGCCCGGTAGTAGTCCAGCTCCGGCACCTGGTCCGTACCCACGATCGAGAGGATGACGACGTGGCCGACGCCGTTCTTGCGGGCCGCGGCCAGAAGGTGGTCCATCGAGGTCTGGAAGAAGGCCGGGGAGGCGTCGTCGAAGGTCGGGGAGTTCGTCAGGTTGACGACCACGTCGGCGCCCGCCACCGCCTCGTCCAGTCCCTGGCCGCCGATGACGTCGACGCCGGTGGACTTCGAGTGCGGTACCGCCTCGTGCCCGGCGGCGGTCAGGTTCTTGACGACCTGCGACCCGATCAGTCCGGTGCCGCCTATGACTGCGATCTTCACGGGACATGCCTTTCGTGAGGTGATGTACGGAATATGGCATACGAACGGTTACGTGGGTGGGACAAGAAACGGTCCCTTGGCCGCCTGCGGAGGGGGGCGTCACAGACAGTCGGCGAATGTGACCGTCTCGTCGAGCGGCGCCCGGCCTATGCGGGTGTCGCCTGCGGTGACGTCCTCGAACCCGATCGACATGCCGCAGAAGAGGATGAGCTCGTCCGGGGGTGACAGGACCTTTGCGACGGTCCTGTGAAACTTCGCCCAGGCCATCTGCGGACAGCTGTGCAGCCCTTCGGCGCGCAGCAACAGCATGACGGTCTGTAGATACATTCCGACGTCCGCCCATTGGGCCGGGCCCATGCCGCGGTCGATGTAGCAGAACAGGGCGGCGGGTGCGCCGAAACAGTCCCAGTTCGCGGCGGCGGCTCTCTGACGCGCCTGCAGGTCCTCGCGCGGGATGCCGAGTGCGCCGTAGCGCTGCTCGCCGAAGGCGGATCGGCGCTCGCGATAGGGAGATTTCAGTACGGGTGGGTACATCTCGTACTCCGGCTCGTCCCAGGGATCACCTGAGGTCAGGCGCTCGCCGGTGCGCTTCTTGATCTCGGCCAGTGGCGCACCGGTCACCACATAGGTGTGCCACGGCTGGATGTTCGATCCGGACGGCGCCCAGGCCGCGGCGGACAGGGCGCGCTCCAGTGCCTCCCTCGGGACGGGGCGGTCGGTGAACGCGCGCACCGCTCGCCGGCTCGTGACCGCCTGGTAGGCATCCATGATCGCCTGCCTCCATCCGCTCGACGGGTTCGCTTCGCCATTCAATAGTATTACACGATATGGTATCGTGTAATACCGAGTGGGCTGCCGGCCGTCTCTGCCGACTCTCAGTCCTTGGCTCCACTTACTGGCGCTGTGCCTTGCGGGAAATGGCGGACGCCCGGCGGTGCCGGTGCCCTCGTGGTTCCGGGGCGGGGCGGGGCGGGGCGGCCCGGTGCGGCGGGCGGCCGGGTGTGCGGCCGGTCGGCGCGGCTCGCGGCAAGGCGGCGCTGACGCCGGGCGCGAGGGCGACGCGCGCTCACCCCGGGTGCCCCGACGAAACGGGCGCGCCTGCGCCTCGTCGCCTACGCCTCGTCGTCCGCGGGGTGGGCGAGCCGGGTCAGCAGATCCGTCAACTGCTCGCGCTCGCCGTGCCCCAGCTCGGCAGTCAGACTCGCGGCCAGTGGTTCCGCCGCCACGTGGGCGGCGTCGAACAACTCCAGTCCCTGTGGCGTGATTTCCACGGCCCGGACCCGGCGGTCACCCGGAACGGCCTTGCGTACGGCGAGACCCTTGCGCTCAAGGTCGTCCACGATGCGCATGATCCCGGCCTTGTCCGTTCCCGTCGCCGCCGTCAGATCCCGCTGCGCCGTGGGTCCGTGATTGACCAGCTCGATGAGTACCGCGAAATGCCGCAGCTCGATGCCGAGTGGCCGGAGCGCCTCTCCCATCACCGCGGCCGCACGCCAGTGCGCCCGGCGCAGCAGCAGGCCGAGGGCGAAGGGCGAGGGATCCCCGGGGCGGTCGGTCGTGTGCGGGGTGGTGGTGCGGTGGGGAACGTCGGTAGCCATGACGCCAAACTACTTCATTCAATACGGTATCGTTTGAAACTAAGTGTTGCGGTTCGCGGATCTCGGGTTCGCCACCGCGTCCGGTACCAGGGACTCGCCACGGCCATTCGCCGCCCACTGCACCGCACTGGGCCCGACGGCCGTGCTCCGCTGCGAGGCGACGGTCTGTACTCCGCATCTCCGAGCACCTCGGCCGACATGAGTCGCGGTCCGCAACCGGCTCTCATCCAGCCCTCAACCTGCCTTGGGCGGCCCCCCGTTGGCCGGGCCCTGGCCGCTGCCGACCACCGTCGGACACTGGCCGGGGCGGAGCCCGAAGCCCCACCCGATCCGCAGGAAACTCGACTCAGGGCCACACCAGGCAATACGGCTGATGCCCCGCCTCGTGCAGCCGATGGCTGAAGTCCTGCCATTCGTGGAGGAGTTGGTACACGTTGAACGCGTCCCGTGGGCCGCCGCGGTCCGGGACCGTGGACCAGATGAACGCCGCCGCGCCCACCGATTCCTCGCCGATGCCGCGGAGCGGGTCGACGACCGTCATCGGCAGCCTGACGACCGCGTAGTCGGGGTGCAGGACGACGAGTTCGAGCGGCGGCACCTTGTGCAGGGGCACGCCCTCGATGCCGGTCAGCACCATCGCGGCCATCGTCTCCGGCTTGATCTTGGTGAACATGCCGTTCATGCCCAGCTCGTCGCCGCCGAGTTCCTCGGGGCGCATCGAGATCGGGACGCGGGCCGCGGTCGCGCCGTCCGGCGCGCCGAAGTATTTGTACGTCACCCCCACCCGACCACCATTTCTGCTCGCCGCCCGAAGGCGGTCCACCCGGGGGTCGGCCCGCCGGTCGCTCCGCTCTGGCTCTCCCGGTACACCCTGTGGCGGACGTGCTTCGGTCTCCTCCGCGTCGCGCCGGTGCCTTCCCCGCCGGGCGCGTCGAGGACCCAGGTCATCGGTCCCCTCGCCCAGTCCGCCACCGCGATGCATATCTCCACCCGACTGCTTTTCTAGGACGCGTGGCGCCCGCCGCGCAACCCGATCATCGTGTCAGTGACCTCCCCCACGGCCGCCCGCCGAAACGTGCGGTGAAACACCAGTCCGCAAGATCTTCACGGCCCCCGGTCACCGTGTGCCGTGCGAGCTGTGCCGAGCTGCGTCGAGCTGTGTGTCCCTCTGTGTGTGTCAGGCCCGTCCGGGCCCCAGTCTCGCAGATCGCGGATGATCGACAACGTGTTTGCCGGTGTGATGACGGCGTCGGCCTACCCTGAGGAGGTCACCGCGCAAACCGGAGCCCGAGAAGCTCCGATTTACGTCGAGTGGCGCCAGATGGCTCCATGCAACTCCAATAAATCCGGTAACTCCAAGTAACTCCAAAGTAGCTTCAAGTAACTCCAAGTAACTAACTTCAAGCAACTCCGAGAAATACTGAGAAATTCGGAGAAGGTCCGAGAGGTCGGAGAAGTCGCAGGTCATGAGTGAATCGTCCCCTTCAGGTGTGCCCTACCCGCGGGAAGCGCCCGTCTCCCAGGCACTGTTCGACCGCGCGTCCGCCGTCACGCCGGGCGGCGTGAACTCGCCGGTGCGTGCCTTCCGCGCCGTGGGCGGCACTCCCCGGTTCATGGTGTCGGGCTCCGGTCCGTATCTGACCGACGCCGACGGGCGGGAGTACGTCGACCTCGTGTGTTCCTGGGGCCCGATGATCCTCGGGCACTCGCACCCCGAGGTGATCGCCGCCGTCCACGAGGCCGTCGCGCGTGGTACGTCCTTCGGTACGCCGGGTGAGGGCGAGGTGGTCCTCGCCGAGGAGATCGTCGCCCGGGTCGAGCCCGTCGAGCAGGTGCGGCTGGTGTCCAGCGGGACCGAGGCGACCATGTCCGCCATCCGGCTGGCGCGCGGGTTCACCCGCCGGGCCAAGGTGATCAAGTTCGCCGGCTGCTACCACGGGCACGTCGACTCGCTGCTGGCCGCCGCCGGGTCCGGGGTCGCCACCTTCGCGCTGCCCGACACCCCGGGCGTCACCGGTGCCCAGGCCGGCGACACCATCGTCCTGCCGTACAACGACCTGGAGGCCGTGCAGGAGGCGTTCCACCGGTACCCGGGTGAGATCGCCTGCGTGATCACGGAGGCGTCGCCCGGCAACATGGGGGTCGTGCCGCCCGCGCCCGGGTTCAACCAGGGACTGAAGGACGCGTGCGCCAAGAACGGCGCGCTGTTCATCTCCGACGAGGTGATGACCGGTTTCCGTACCAGCAGGAGCGGCTGGTACGGGATCGACGGCGTCAGGCCGGACCTGATGACCTTCGGCAAGGTGATGGGCGGCGGGTTCCCGGCGGCCGCCTTCGGAGGCCGCGCGGACGTCATGGCCCACCTCGCCCCGGCCGGGCCGGTCTACCAGGCGGGCACGCTCTCCGGGAACCCGGTCGCCACCGCCGCCGGCGTCGCGCAGCTGCGGTTGCTGGACGACGCGGCCTACGAGACGGTCGACGGCGTCTCCGCGCAGATCCGCTCCCTCGTCACCGAGGCGCTGACCAAGGAGGGCGTCGCCCACCGGGTGCAGGCCGCCTCCAACATGTTCTCCGTGTTCTTCACCGACCGGCGGGTACGCGACTACGAGGACGCCAAACGGCAGGAATCCTTCCGCTTCACCGCCTTCTTCCACTCGATGCTCGCGAACGGCGTCTACCTGCCGCCGTCGGCCTTCGAGTGCTGGTTCGTGTCCACGGCCCACGACGAACGGGCCCTCCAGAAGATCGCCGACGCCCTTCCGGCGGCGGCCCGAGCCGCCGCGGAGGCCACCGCATGAGCACCGACAAGGACATCACGGTCGTCCACCTCATGCGGCACGGCGAGGTCGCCAACCCGGACGGGGTCCTCTACGGGCGGCTGCCCGGCTACCACCTGTCCGAACTCGGACGGCAGATGGCCGACCGGGTCGCCGAGCACCTCGCCCCGCGCGATGTGACGTACGTCGTGGCCTCCCCGCTGGAGCGGGCGCAGGAGACCGCGACCCCGATCGCCAAGACGCACGGGCTGGCCCTCGACACCGACGAGCGGCTGATCGAGGCGGAGAACCTCTTCGAGGGCAAGGCGTTCGGGGTGGGCGACGGCGCGCTGCGCAAGCCCGGCAACTGGAAGTACCTCGTGAACCCGTTCAGGCCGTCCTGGGGCGAGCCGTACGTCGACCAGGTGGTCCGGATGAAGAGCGCGCTGGACGCGGCCCGGGACCGGGCGCGCGGGCACGAGGCGGTGGTGGTCAGCCACCAGCTCCCGATCTGGATCGTGCGCTCGTACGTGGAGGGGCGGCGGCTGTGGCACGACCCGCGCAAGCGGCAGTGCACGCTCGCGTCGCTGACGACCTTCACCTACCAGGGCGACCGGATCGTCTCGGTCGGCTACACCGAGCCCGCCCGTGACCTGGTCCCGCCCCACCTCCTGGCCGGCGCCAAGCCGGTGAAGGGCAAGAGCAAGGCGTTCGGGGCCTGAGCGCCGGCCCCGGCCCACAACCGCCCGGCCCGCCGCATCCGTACCGTGATGTACGGCACTTTCGCGGGCGGCGCCGGGGCGGTCCGCCGGGCGGGACCCGGAGCGCACGGGGCCTTGCGGTGTTTCCGCAGCCTTGCTGAGAAAAGTATGAGAATAGGCGGAACCTCCCTGTACATCACGCCCTCTGACTGGATGACCACCAGCAGGACGTGATGAATCGGGGACCTCATGCGCACCTTCTCCCGCAGGGGAATGCTCGGCCTCGGCGCGGGAGCCGCGGCCGCCGCCGGGCTCGTGGGCTGCGGCACGCTCAATGCCTCACACGGTGGCGGGCACGGTTCCGGTTCCGCCGGGAACGCGGTCGGGAGCGGGAGCGGGAGCGGCACGGGACACGGCAAGGGTCAGGGCGCCACCGGAGCGCCCGCCCGGCCCATCGGCGACGGTTCCACGTCCTTCACCGGCAAGCAGCCGCACCAGCCCGCCGCGCCCGAGCCGCTGGAGCCCGGCCAGGTGCCGCCGCAGTTCGTGATCTTCTCCTGGGACGGGGCGGGCGAGGTCGGCACCGGCCTCTTCCCGCGCTTCCTCGACCTGGCCAAGGAGCACGGCGCGGCCATGACCTTCTTCCTCTCCGGGCTCTATCTGCTGCCCGAGTCGAAGAAGCGGCTCTACGACCCGCCGAACAACCCGCGCGGCGCCTCCGACATCGGCTACCTCACCGACGAGCACATCAAGGCGACACTGGCCGGCGTCCACCGCGCCTGGCTGGAGGGCCACGAGATCGGCACCCACTTCAACGGGCACTTCTGCTCCGGCCACGGCACCGTCGGCGACTGGACCCCGCAGCAGTGGCGGAGCGAGATCGAGCAGGCCAAGTCGTTCGTGAAGGAGTGGCGGACCAACAGCGGCTGGACGGATCTGCCCGCGCTGCCCTTCGACTACGACAAGGAACTCGTCGGCGGCCGTACGCCCTGCCTGCTCGGCCAGGACAACCTGCTGCCGACCGCCCGCGAACTGGGCTGGCGCTACGACGCCTCCTCGCCCGGCGGCCGACAGGTGTGGCCGCGCAAGCGGCAGGGCGTGTGGGACCTGCCGTTGCAGCAGATACCGTTCCCCGGCCACTCCTTCGAGGTCCTGTCGATGGACTACAACATGCTCGCCAACCAGTCGGTCAACTCGACCAAGGCCCCCGCCCACAATTATCCGGGCTGGCGCCGACAGGCAACAGAAGCCTACATAGCGGGATTCAAGCGGGCATACAAGACAAATCGCGCACCTTTCTTCGTGGGCAACCACTTCGAGCAGTGGAACGGCGGCATCTACATGGACGCCGTGGAGGAGTCCTTCGAGCACATCGCGCGGGAGCGGGACAAGGGCGCCGACGTCCGGCTCGTCTCCTTCCGGCAGTTCGTCGACTGGCTCGATGTGCAGCGCCCCGAAGTGCTGGACAAACTGCGCACACTGGACGTCGGGCAGGCTCCGGCCGGCGGCTGGAAAACCTTCCTCTCCGAGTCGTCCCCGAACCCCTCGAACACCGCCTGAAATGCGGGTTTCCGTCCGTGAGGGGGGTGCGCAAGATCCCCGGATCGGACATGCGAAACTTTTCACATGAGTACCCGCAGCCGCGCCGTCCTGTTCAGCGCCGTGGCCGCCGCGGCGGCCCTGACCCTGTCCGCGTGCGGCTCCGGCGGCACGTCCGGTGGTGGTGGCCACACCAACTTCATCACCGGTAACAACGGCATCGACACGGTCGCCAAGGGCTCGCGGGAGGCGGCACCCGACCTGTCCGGCAAGACGATCGACGGCCAGACGCTCGACGTCGCCGACTACAAGGGCCAGGTCGTCGTCATCAACGTCTGGGGCTCGTGGTGCGGTCCGTGCCGGGCCGAGGGGAAGTACTTCGCCCAGGTCTCCAAGGACTACGCGGGCAAGGGCGTCCAGTTCGTCGGGATCAACACGCGGGACACCAGCACCACCCCGGCGATCGCCTTCGAGAAGGACGAGGGGATCACCTATCCCAGCCTGTACGACCCGGACGGCAGGCTGATGCTCCGGTTCAAGAAGGGCACGCTGAACCCGCAGCTGATCCCCTCCACCCTCGTCCTCGACCGGGACGGCAAGATCGCCGCCCGTGCCTTGCAGGCCCTCGACGAGGAGAACCTGCTCAGGATGATCAAGCCGGTCGTCGCGGAGAAGTGACGTGAGTGCGCTCCTGACGCTCGCCGAGGAGACGGGCCGGAACCAGACGGTCTTCAGCGGGGCCCTGCTCATCGCCGTGCCGGTCGCCGTGATCGGCGGTCTCGTCTCGTTCTTCTCCCCGTGCGTCCTGCCACTCGTGCCCGGCTATCTCTCCTATGTCACCGGAGTCGCCGGCACCGACCTGGCGGAGGCCCGCCGGGGCCGGATGGTCAGCGGCGCCTCCCTGTTCGTCCTCGGCTTCACCGTCGTGTTCGTCTCCGGCGGCGCGCTGTTCGGCTTCTTCGGCTCGACCTTGCAGGAGCATCAGTCGGTCCTCTCCAAGGTGCTGGGCGGGCTCATGGTCGCCATGGGTGTGTTCTTCATGGGGCTGATGCCGTGGCTCACCCAGCGTGAGTTCCGCTTCCACCAGCGGCCGAGCACCGGACTGGTCGGCGCGCCGCTGCTCGGCGCGCTGTTCGGGATCGGCTGGACGCCCTGCATCGGCCCGACCCTCGCCTCGGTGCAGGGACTCGCCATGAACCAGGCCAGCGCGGGCCGCGGCGCGCTGCTGACGGTCGCCTACTGTGTCGGTCTGGGCGTGCCCTTCGTGCTCGCCGCCATGGCTTTCCGCAAGGCGCTCGGCGCTTTCGGCTGGGTCAAACGCCACTATGTCTGGGTGATGCGCATCGGCGGCTCGATGATGATCGTCACCGGTGTGCTCCTGCTGACGGGCGCCTGGGACCGTCTGGTGCAGGAGATGCAGACCTGGTCCAACGGCTTCACTGTGGGGATCTGATCGATGAGCACGACTTCGAAGACCGCGCCCGACGACTCCCCGGGCGGACGGGAGGACCAGGGACTCGGGGACGCCGGCGCCCAGTTGTCCACCGCCCCGCGCGACGAACCGGTGAACCTGCCCGGCCTGGGCGTCATCGGCTGGGCCCGCTGGTTCTGGCGGCAGCTCACCTCCATGCGGGTCGCGCTGCTGTTGCTCCTGCTGCTGTCCCTCGGCGCGATCCCCGGTTCGCTGATCCCGCAGAGCGGCAGTGACGCCAGCAAGGTCGACGACTTCCGCAAGGCGCACAAGACACTCGGCCCGATCTACGACAAGCTCGGCCTTTTCCACGTCTACAGCTCGGTGTGGTTCTCCGCCATCTACATCCTGCTGTTCATCTCCCTCATCGGCTGCATCGTGCCCCGCACCTGGCAGTTCGTGGGCCAACTGCGCAGCCGGCCGCCGGCCGCGCCCAAGCGGCTGACCCGGCTGCCCGCCTACACCACCTGGCGCACCACGGCCGACCCCGAGCAGGTCCGCACGGACGCGCTCGCGCTGCTGAGGAGGCGCCGCTTCCGCGTCCATGCCGTCGGGGACGCGGTCGCCGCCGAGAAGGGCTACGCCCGTGAAGTGGGCAACCTGCTCTTCCACATCGCGCTGATCGTGCTGCTGGTCGCCTTCGCCACCGGTCAGTTGTACAAGTCGGACGGCACCAAGCTGGTCGTCGAGGGCGACGGGTTCTCCAACTCGATCCTCCAGTACGACGACTTCCAGTCCGGCAACCTCTTCACCAACGACGACCTGGTGCCCTTCAGCTTCGACCTGAAGGACTTCAAGGGCACCTACGAGCTGACCGGTCCGAACCGCGGCACCCCGCGCACCTACGAGGCGAAGATCTCCTACAACAAGGGCGCCTACGGCAAGGAGCAGACGACCACCATCCAGGTCAACCAGCCGCTGGACATCGACGGCGCCAAGGTCTACCTCGTCAGCCACGGTTACGCGCCGGTCTTCACCGTCCGCGACGGCAGCGGCAAGGTCGTCTTCCACGACGCGGTTCCCCTCCTCCCGCTGGACGGCAACTCGACCGGATCCGGTGTGGTCAAGGTCATGGACGGCTACAAGAACCCCCAGGGCGTCAGCGAACAGCTCGGCTTCCAGGTGTTCTTCCTGCCGACCTGGGGCGGCAAGGGGAGCCCGATGCTCTCCCAGTTCCCGGGGCTGCTCAACCCGATGATCGCGCTGAACGCCTACCACGGTGACCTGGGCGTCGACTCGGGCATTCCGCAGAGCGTGTACCAGCTGGACAAGAGCCATATGAAGGAGTTCAAGGACTCCAAGGGCGGTCTGCTGAAGCAGCAGCTCACCCCGGGGCAGACCATGACGCTCCCGGGTGGTGCCGGCTCGATCACCGTCGACAAGGACATCAAGGAGTGGGCCGGCTTCGAGATCGTCCAGGAGAGCGGCGGCCGCTGGATGCTCGGCGGTGCCCTCGCCGCCATCTTCGGTCTGGCCGCGTCCCTGTTCATCCAGCGCCGCCGCGTCTGGGTGCGCGCCGTGCCCGGCCCCGACGGCGTCACCGTCGTCGAGATGGCCGGCCTCGGCCGCAGCGAGTCCGCGAAGGTGCCCGAGGAACTGGGCGACCTCGCCGGCCTCCTCTACGACCAAGCCCCAGGGGCCCCCGATCCCTCCGACGATCCCTCCCCATCCCCCGACTCCCCAGTCGTACTTGCCGAAGGGGCTGAGAAGCAGTGACTTCCGCCGCCGCAATCGATCTCGCCGCCGCGACCAACGAACATCTCGCGAGCCTCAGCAACACGCTGATCTATTCGTCGATGGCCGTGTACACGCTGGCCTTCTTCGCCTATATCGCGGAGTGGCTGCTCGGCAGCCGCAGCAAGGTCGGCCGCACGGCCGCCGCGCTGACCGCCGACGTCCCGAAGAAGGAGGCCGCACCCGCCGTCACCGTGAAGAGGGCCGGCGGTACCGCCGTACTGGAGCGGCCGAAGGTCGTCGTCCGGGCGGCGGCCGGTGCCCGGGACGTGCCGGACGGTCCGGGCGCCCACGGCGGTGACGAGAAGGGCGATCTGTACGGACGGATCGCCGTCTCGCTCACCGTGCTCGCCTTCCTGGTGGAGTTGGTCGGGGTCATCACCCGCGCCGCCTCCGTGGAGCGGGCGCCGTGGGGCAACATGTACGAGTTCAACATCACCTTCTCCACGGTCGCCGTCGGCGTGTACCTCGGCCTGCTGGCGCTGCGGAAGAACGTCCGCTGGCTCGGGCTGTTCCTGATCACCTCGGTCCTCCTCGACCTCGGCCTCGCTGTCACTGTCTTGTACACCGCCAGCGACCAGTTGGTTCCCGCCCTCCACTCGTACTGGCTGTACATCCACGTCTCCACCGCGATCTTCTGCGGTGCGATGTTCTACGTCGGCGCGGTCGCCACGATCCTCTACCTGTTCAAGGACTCGTACGAGAACAAGCTCCAGACCGGCGGCACGCCGGGCCGGTTCGCCACCTCGGTGCTGGAGCGGCTGCCCGCCTCCGCCTCGCTCGACAAGTTCGCCTACCGGCTCAACGCGGCCGTCTTCCCGCTGTGGACGTTCACGATCATCGCGGGCGCGATCTGGGCGGGCGACGCCTGGGGCCGCTACTGGAACTGGGACCCCAAGGAGACCTGGTCCTTCATCACGTGGATCGGCTACGCCGGCTACCTGCACGCCCGCGCCACGGCCGGCTGGAAGGGCCGCAAGGCCGCCTACCTCGCGATGCTCGCGTTCGCCTGCTGGCTGTTCAACTACTACGGCGTGAACATCTTCGTGAGCGGCAAGCACTCGTACGCGGGCGTCTGACCCGCGTGCGGAACCCCTCCCGCCGGTCCAGGCTGGTGTCATGGCCGGATCCATCGAACAGGGCAGCAGCCAGACCCGCGGGAACAAGCACATACTCCACTTCCTGGTACGGCTTCCGCGGCCCATGGAGACGGTCTGGCCCGCGCTGACCACGCCGGAGGGACTCGCCCGCTGGCTGACCGCCGCCGACGTCCTCGAACCCCGGCTCGGCGGCGCGGTCACGCTGCGCGGCCTCGGCACCGGCCGGGTGAGCGCGTGGGACGTGGACCGGGTCGCGGAGTACACGCTGGAGGGCCGTGGCCGGATCAGGTTCCACCTGGAGCGGGGCGGGCCCGACCGGAGCGTGCTCCGCTTCACCCACGAGTACCGGGGCGGGGCGGCGGAGGAGTCACGCTGGCGGGCTCGCTTCGAACGGCTGATCGATATCTTGGCGGCGGCCCCGCAGCGGAGCGGCGACCTCACGAACGGCCGCGGCCGGTAGGGGCGGAGCGGCGGCGGCGACGGCCTGCCGCCAGGCCCCTGCCGCCAGGCGGTCACCGGGGCGGTGTCCGGCCGGCCCGCTCAGCCGACGGTGATCGAGTCGAGTTTCTCCCGCAGGTAGACGTGGGAGTCGACGGGCGGATACGCCACCCGCCCCACCGGCGCGGGCACCGACTCGACCAGCGTGCCCGGGGTGCACTCACCGAAGTAGACCAGCGACATCAGCTCCTCGGCGGGCGCGTCCGCGGGCGGCGGCAGCACCCGGTGCCGTCCCGACCGCCACCGGTCCCCGGTCCACCGGGCCATCAGGTCACCGATGTTGACGGTGAGCGCGGCGGGGTCGTAGGGCGCGTCCGCCCAGCCGTCGTCGTCCGTGTAGACCTGAAGCCCGCCCCGGCCCGCCTGCCGGTCCAGGACGGTGACCGTCCCGAAGTCGGTGTGCGGCCCGATGCGGAACTGTCCGGGCAGCGGCTCACCGGTCACCTCCCGCCCCGGATACCAGTTGATGTTGAAGCCGTACGTCGGATGGTCCAGGTGCCGGGTGAAGAAGTCCGGTTCGAGGCCGAGGGAGTGGCCGAGCAGCGCCAGCAGGTGCCTTTGCAGGACGGCCAGCCGCGCCAGGTACTCCTCGCACAGCGGCCGCAGCCGCGGGATCTCGGCGGGCCACACGTTCGGCGCGTACCACTCGGCGTTGACGGCCGGGTCCGCGAACGGCTCGTGGGTCGCGAAGGTCAGCGACTCCTTCAGGTCCGGCGGCGTCTCGGTCCCCTCGGAGTACCCGTTGGCCTCGGCGCCCGGTCCGAGCCAGCCGCGCCCGCCGACCCGCGCCGCGTAGACCTCCTTCGCCTCGGCGGGGAGCAGGAAGAACGCGCGGGCCGCGGCCCGGATCCGGGTGCGCAGCCCCGGATCCACACCGTGCCCGGTGACCAGCAGGAAGCCGGCCCGTTGCAGGGCCCGGTCGACGGTGCGGGCGAGGTCCGCGCGGGCCCCGGGGTCGCCGGAGAGCCAGGGCAGCAGGTCGATCGTGGGGATGCGGGGGTCAGTCACCGATGTCCTCGTTCCACAGAGCCGGATGGTCCCTGATGAAGTCGCGCATCAGCCGTACGCACTCGGCGTCGTCCAGCAGCACGATCTCCACGCCGTGCCCGGCCAGCCAGTCGTGTCCGCCGCGGAAGGTGACGGCCTCGCCGACCACGACCCGCGAGATGCCGAACTGGCGCACCAGACCGCAGCAGTACCAGCAGGGCGACAGCGTGGTGACCATCGTCGTGCCCCGGTACGTCCGCTGTCGGCCCGCCGCGCGGAAGGCGGCCGTCTCCGCGTGCGTCGCGGGGTCGTCGTCCTGCACGCGGCGGTTGCGGCCGCGGCCGAGGAGGGTGCCGTCGGGACCGTAGAGGGCGGCGCCGATCGGGATGCCGCCCTCGGCGCGCCCGGCGCGGGCCTCGGCGACGGCGGTGGCGAGCCAGTCGCGGGCCCGGTCCGGGTCCAGGCGTTCGGCGCGGTCCATGCCCATGCGTCAACCCTCCTTGCGCGTCAACCCTCCGCGGGCTGTCCGGCCGCCTCGGTCCCGCGGCCTCCGGTCCTGCGGCCTTCGGTCCCCGGTCCTTCGGTCTCCGGTCCTTCGGTCTCCGGTCCTTCGGTCTCCGGTCCTTCGGTCTCCGGTCCTTCGGTCTCCGGTCCTTCGGCTTTTGGTCCCCGGTCCTTCGGCTTTCGACACGGAACCCGTCCGACGCGCGCGGAGCAGTCGCCGGGAGCCGGGAGAGCCGACCGGCCCGCTGACATTCTGCCCGGACGCGGGCGGCGGACGCCGTCGGACGCGGTTACCGGGACCTGACGTCCCGTGGTGGCCTCGGTAAAGCACATGGAAACGCACTCTGTACGCTGGCCCGATCGTCGCCGCGCGAGCGGCAGTTGGGCCCCGGGTGGGAGGAACGGTCATGGGTGCTGCTCCGGTTCTTCAGGAGCTGCGAGAGGTCTGCCAGCCGCAGGCCAAGCTGGCGAGCCGCAACGGCGAGCACTGGGCCGGGCGGCTGTACATGCGGCGGATCTCGCTGCGGCTGACCCGCCAGTTGGTGCGCACCCCGGTCACTCCGGACCAGCTCACCTGGACCATGGTGGTCTGCGGGGTCGCGGCGGGCGCCGCCCTGCTGGTCCCGGGCCTGCCCGGGGCCGTCCTGGCGGTCGTCCTGATGCAGTTGTTCCTGCTGTTCGACTGCGTGGACGGCGAGGTCGCCCGCTGGAAGGGACAGAACAGCGCCACCGGCATCTACGTGGACCGGCTCGGCGCCTATCTCGCGGACGCCGCGCTGCTGGCGGGCGCCGGCTTCCGGGCCGCCGAGAACGGCTTCGGCGGCTGGCTGTCCGTCGGGATCGCCACCGCGCTCGGCGTCGTCCTGCTGAAGGCGTCCACCGACCTGGTGGACGTGGCCCGTGCCCGGCGTGGACTCGGCGTGGCCGGCGACGAGTCGACCCGGCCGCGCTCCGAGGGCGTGGCCGCGGTGCGGCGGCTGGCGGCGGCGTTCAAGATCCACCGGGTGACGAACGGGATCGAGGCGTCGCTGGTGCTGCTGGCGGCGGCCGTCGCGGACGCGGCGACCGGCGGGCTGGAGCCCACGCGCTGGGCGCTCGGCGCGCTGGCCGTGATCACGTGGGTGATGGTCCCGGCCCACCTGCTGTCGATCCTGTCGTCCTCCCGGCTGCGCTGAGCCGACCCGTCCGACCCGTCCGACCCGCCCGGCCGGGCCAGTCGGATCGCCGGACTAGCCGGATCAGCCGGACCGGTCGTGCCCCTCACCCGCACCAGCCATCAGCCTCGCCCACCTGCCCCACCCACCTGCCCCACCCACCTGCCCCACCCACCTGCCCCACCCACCTGCCCCACCCACCTGCCCCACCCACCTGCCCCACCCACCTGCCTCACCCACCGCCGTTCGGATGGTCGAGGTACCCCAGGTAGTCGTGCAGTCGGCCCGAGCCCGCGAGCATCGCGCGCGACCGTGCCGTGAGCGCGCGTTCGCGCGTCACGAGTGCCGCCCGCAGCGCCTCGTCACCGCCCTCGCGGCGCAGGTCGTCGAGGACGGGGCGGATCTGCTCGAAGAGGTGCTGGGCCCGGCGCAGCGTGTGGATCAGCCGGGCGTCGCGTACGTCGGCGGGGCCGTAGCGGCGGTAGTGCGTGCCGTGTTCCCGGCCCGGCGTGAGCAGGCCGGCGTCCTCCCAGACGCGCAGCGCGGAGGTACGGACGCCGAGCAGTGCCGCGACCTCGCCGATGCGCAGCCCGGTCCGGGGCCCGGGGCCAAGGGGCCGCCCGGCGAGGGTCCGCAGTGCCTCGCCCGTCGCCCGCAGCGCGCCGCGTTCCTCGTGCAGCGCCGCGTGCGCCGCGTCCACGAGGGCGAGCGCGCCGGGCACGTCCGCCTCGTGCACCGCCCGCATGATCCGTACCGCCTGCGTCGTCCCGTACCCCGCGGGCAGCGACCGGTACGTCAGCAGCGCCCGCCGGTGCACCTCCCGGAAGGTCCGGTAGCCGGACGCCGACCGTTCGGCCGGGGGCAGCACGCCCGCCTCCTCGTAGTTGCGGATCTGCTGCGTGGAGACGCCGGCGGCGCGGGCGAGGTCGACGGTGCGCAGCCGCTCGCCGCGGGGCTCGGCCCGGTGTTCGTCGCTCGTCATCGGTGCGCGGGGCGGGGCAGGACGGATCCGGGCCCCTCAGCCCTCCTGCGGTTCCTCGCCCTTCTCCTTGCGGCGCAACTCCTCCTCGCGGCGGCGCAGATCGGCCTCCCAGTTCTTCAGCAGCCGCTCGTCCCGCTTGTTCTCCTCGGCGAGGGACTTCAGGAACTCGGGGTCGTCGTCCGGGGCGACCTGCTCGAAGCGGTGGTTGCGGTGCCATTCGGACGGCGTGCGGCCGTCGGCGGGCGGGACCCGGACCTTGCCCGTGGCCAGCCAGACGATGGGGCCGACGATCCAGAAGAGAAGGATGATGAAGACCCAGGCGATCTTGGGCAGGTGCCGTGCCTCGTCCTCGGGCGTGTTGAGGCAGTCGATGAGCGCGAAGATCGTCAGTGCCAGCGGCACGAGGTACATCAGCACCCTGAGCATGTCGAGAAGTCCCCTGGAGACGATGGAGGGGTTCCGCACCGGCCCCCCGTGACCGGGCCAGAGTAGCCGCTCGGGGATACTGGACCCCATGGCTTACGACGATCTTCGCTCCCTGCTCAGGGCTCTGGAGCGCGAGGGCGACCTCAAGCGCGTGAAGACCGAGGTCGATCCCCATCTGGAGGTCGGGGAGATCGTCGACCGGGTGCAGAAGTCCGGCGGTCCGGCGCTGCTGTTCGAGAACGTGCGCGGCTCGCGCATGCCGCTCGCCATGAACGTGTTCGGCACCGACCGGCGGCTGCTGAAGGCCCTCGGCCTCAAGTCGTACGGCGAGATCTCCGACCGGATCGGCGGGCTGCTCCGTCCCGAACTGCCGCACGGCTTCGTCGGTGTGCGCGAGGCGTTCGGGAAGCTCGGCGCGATGGCGCACGTGCCGCCGAAGAAGGTCAAGCCGGACAACGCGCCCGTGCAGGAGGTCGTCCTGCACGGCGACGACGTCGACCTGCACGCCCTGCCCGCGCTGTTCACCTGGCCCGGGGACGGCGGCTCCTTCTTCAACCTGGGGCTCACCCACACCAATGACCCGGAGACCGGGATCCGCAACCTCGGCCTGTACCGCCTCCAGCGCCACGACAAGCGCACCATCGGCATGCACTGGCAGATCCACAAGGACAGCCGGAACCACTACCAGGTCGCCGCCCGCCGGGGCGAACGGCTGCCGGTCGCCATCGCCTTCGGCTGCCCGCCCGCCGTGACCTACGCGTCCACCGCCCCGCTGCCCGGTGACATCGACGAGTACCTCTTCGCCGGGTTCCTCGCGGGCCGGCGGATCGAGATGGTCGACTGCAAGACCGTGCCGCTCCAGGTGCCGGCCAACGCGGAGGTCGTCCTGGAGGGCTGGCTGGAGCCCGGCGAGATGCTGCCGGAGGGTCCCTTCGGTGACCACACCGGCTTCTACACGCCGCAGGAGCCCTTCCCGGCCCTGACCATCGACTGCGTCACGATGCGCAGGCGGCCCCTGCTCCAGTCGATCGTCGTGGGCCGGCCGCCGACGGAGGACGGCCCCCTCGGCCGGGCGACGGAGCGTTTCTTCCTCCCCCTGCTGAAGATCATCGTCCCGGACATCGTGGACTACCACCTGCCCGAGGCCGGCGGCTTCCACAACTGCGCGATCGTCTCGATCGACAAGAAGTACCCGAAGCACGCGCAGAAGGTCATGCACGCGATCTGGGGGGCGCACATGATGTCCCTCACCAAGCTGATCGTGGTCGTCGACGCCGACTGCGACGTGCACGATCTGCACGAGGTCGCCTGGCGGGCCCTCGGCAACACCGACTACGCCCGTGACCTCACGGTCGTGGAAGGCCCGGTCGACCACCTCGACCACGCCTCCTACCAGCAGTTCTGGGGCGGCAAAGCGGGGATCGACGCGACGAGGAAATGGCCCGAGGAGGGCTACACGAGGGACGGGGGCTGGCCGGACATGGTCCTGTCGGACCCCGATACGGCGGCCCTGGTGGACCGTCGCTGGAAGGAGTACGGACTGTGAGGAACACCGCCACGACGGGATGCGGCAGCGCGGGGACGAGGCTTCCCCGCCGCCGCGGGGGCGAACCGGAGTACGGCCTGTGAGCAGCGCTTCCGCCGCGATCCCGCAGCCGGGACGCACCCGGGCGTTCCTGCGCCTGGTGATGATCGAGCACTCCGTCTTCGCCCTGCCCTTCGCCTACATCGCGTCGCTGACGGCGATGTACGAGTGGGACAGGAACATCCACTGGGGCCGGCTGCTGCTGGTCACCGTCTGCATGGTGGGCCTGCGCACGTTCGCGATGGCGGTCAACCGGATCATCGACCGGGAGATCGACGCGCGCAATCCGCGTACCGCCCACCGTGAGCTGGTGACCGGCGCGATGTCGGTCCGGCACGCCTGGACCGGCGCCCTGATCGCGCTGGTGGTCTTCCTCGGCGCGGCGGCCCTGCTGAACCCGCTGTGCCTGGCCCTCGCCCCCATCGCGGTGATCCCGATGGTGGTCTACCCCTACGGCAAGCGCTTCACGAACTTCCCGCAGGCCATCCTGGGCCTGGCGCAGGCCATGGGCCCGGTGGGCGGCTGGCTGGCGATCAGCGGCGAGTGGTCCTGGCACGCGGTGATCCTGGGCCTCGCGGTCGGCATCTGGATCGGCGGCTTCGACCTGATCTACGCCTGCCAGGACGTGGCGACCGACCGCGCGATCGGTGTCCTGTCGGTCCCGGCCCGGTTCGGCATCCCCGCGGCGATCTGGGGCGCCCGGGTCTGCCACACGATCACGACGGCCCTGTTCGTCTGGTACGGGGTGGCCACGGGCGCGGGCGCCTTCTTCTGGCTGGGCCTGGTGATCGTCGCGGGCGCGTTCGTGTACGAGCACAGCATCGTCCGCCCGCACGACCTGACCCGCCTGAACCGGGCGTTCTTCAGCGTCAACGGGTTCATCGGGATTGCCCTGTTCGTGTGTGCGCTGCTGGATCTCCTCGTGCGGGGGCTGACCGTCTGAATACGGTCCGGACTAGCATCGAGGGCAGGACTCCAGGGAGGACACCGTGACTGTCTCGGACCTTGACCGCCTGCACTCGCAGCTCAGCAAGCTGGAGGACATGTTCCCCGGCTATGTGACGGAGATTGTCGAGGGCAGCATCGTGATGAACCCGGTCAGGCCGTTCCACGGGAGGACGATCCAGCGATTGTGGGGGATCGTCGAGGAACAACTGACACCGGAGTGGGCGCTGGTGACCGATGTGGCGTTCTTCTTCGACGAAGCCAACGAGTTCTGCCCGGACCTCGCCGTCATCCCCGCCGCGGCCGAGACCGAGAACCGCGGTTCCTACCCTGCCGACCTGATCGAGTTCGTCGCCGAGGTCGTGTCCCCGGAAAGCGTTCGCCGCGACTACACCCTGAAACCCCTCCGGTACGCCTCCCGAGGCATCCCGAATTACCTGGTCGTCAATCCGCTGGAGGGCCACGTCGTCACGATGTGGAACCCCGGCCCCGAGGGCTATAGGGGCCGCGACACGATTCCGTACGGACCGGAGATCAAGGTCGATTCACCGCTCGGCAGGTTGGTGATTCCCACGTCGGACCTCCCCGTCGACCCCAAGGCCCCCCACCCGTCCTGAACACCCCCGGGCCCACCGGTACGCTCAAGGTGTGAACGCAGGAGAATCGCAGCGCGCGCCTTGGATCGTGGGGGTGTCCGGAGCTTCCGGGACACCGTACGCGGCTGCCGTGCTGCGGTCGCTGCTGGCTGCCGGGGAGCAGATCGACCTGGTCGTGTCCCGGGCCTCCCGGCTGACGCTCCTCGACGAGACCGGGATCGCCTTCCGGGACTCGCACTGGCGTCAGGACCTGCGGGAATGGCTCGCGCGTGGGGCCGACGGCAAGCCCGGTACGTTCCCCGTGGCCGCCGCGGACACCGAGCGGGTGCGGTACTGGAGCGCGGGCGACCTGGCCGCCGGGCCCTCCTCGGGGTCGTATCCCGCGCGGGGGATGCTCATCGTGCCCGCCTCCACCGCCTGTGTGGCCGGTGTGGCGCTCGGGCTGTCCAAGGACCTGCTCCAGCGGGCGGCGAGCGTCACCCTCAAGGAGCGCCGCCCCCTGGTCGTGGCCGTGCGGGAGACCCCGCTGAACGGCCAGACGCTGCGCCACCTGGTAGCCCTGGACGACGCGGGCGCGCGGGTGGTGCCGGCCTCCCCGGCCTTCTACGCGGGGGCCACCCACATCCAGGACCTGGTGGACTTCGTCGCCGGACGGGTCCTCGACGCGGCGGGCGTCGCGCACCGGCTCTACCGCCGGTGGGCGGGCGACCTCGGCGGTGGTTCCCGGACCGCGTGAGCATCGGGCGGCACCGGCCGTGCTCCGGTCTTCTCTTCGGAAAACTTCAGGAACTCGGCAGATCTCTCTTCGGATCTCATCAGCGGAAGGCTTCGATCGCATGGACGTGGTGGACAGACAGCTCATCCAGGCCCTGAGGGAGAACGGCCGGGCCTCCTACGCCGAGCTGGGGCGCCTCGTCGGCCTGTCGGGCCCCAGCGTCACCGACCGCATCAACCGGCTGGAGGCGGCCGGTGTCATCACCGGCTACCGGGCCACCGTGGACGCGGCCTCGCTCGGCCTCGGCGTCACCGCCCTGATCGGCATCTCGCTGTCCGACGCGACCGACCACGAGGAGGTGGCCCGCAGGCTGAAGGACCTGCCCGAGATCGAGGACTGCTGGTTCATCGCGGGCGAGGACTCGTACATGCTCAAGGTGCGGGCGGCGGACGTGGACGGCCTGGAGCGGATCATCCGCCGGCTGTCGGGCACCAAGGGCGTCTCGCGCACCCGTACCACCATCGTGCTGTCCACCAAGTGGGAGAACCGGGTGGGTGAGCTGCCCGAGGAGGTGTAGCTCCCGGGGCGTACGGTGGGGCCGGAATCGTCGAGACGCCGAGAGAGAGGCACGGACATGGACGTCGGGCTCAAGCGCGAGCTGGAGGAGAAGGTGCGCTCCGGCGAGCGGCTGACCCGCGAGGACGGCATCGCGCTGTACGAGTCGGACGACCTGGCGTGGCTCGGCGGCCTCGCCCACGAGGTGCGCACCCGCAAGAACGGCGACGTCGTGCACTTCAACGTCAACCGGCACCTCAACATGACGAACGTGTGCACGGCGGCCTGTGCCTACTGCTCCTTCCAGCGCAAGCCGGGCGAGAAGGACGCGTACACGATGCGCATCGAGGAGGCCGTCGGACTGGCCAAGGCGATGGAGCCGGAGAACATCACCGAGCTGCACATCGTCAACGGCCTGCACCCGAACCTGCCGTGGCGCTACTACCCGCGTTCGCTGCGGGAGTTGAAGGCCGCCCTGCCGAACGTGTCCCTGAAGGCGTTCACGGCGACGGAGATCCACCACTTCGAGACCATCTCCGGGCTCGGCGCGTCCGAGATCCTCGACGAACTGATCGACGCCGGCCTGGAGTCGCTGACCGGCGGCGGCGCCGAGATCTTCGACTGGGAGGTGCGGCAGCACATCGTCGACCACCAAACGCACTGGGAGGACTGGTCGCGCATCCACCGCCTGGCGCACGAGAAGGGGCTCAGGACCCCGTGCACCATGCTGTACGGCCACATCGAGGAGCCCCGTCACCGGGTCGACCACGTGCTGCGGCTGCGTGAACTCCAGGACGAGACCGGCGGTTTCCAGGTCTTCATCCCGCTGCGCTACCAGCACGACTTCGTCGACATGAAGGACGGCAAGATCCGCAACCGCCTCCAGGCCCGGACGCAGATGGCGACCGGCGCCGAGGCGCTGAAGACCTTCGCCGTCTCCCGGCTGCTCTTCGACAACGTCCCGCACGTCAAGGTGTTCTGGGTGATGCACGGCGTGCGGACCGCCCAGCTCGCCCTCCAGCACGGCGCCGACGACATGGACGGCTCGGTCGTCGAGTACAAGATCACTCATGACGCGGACAACTTCGGCACCCCGAACAAGCTGACCCGCGAGGACCTGCTGGACCTCATCCGCGACGCGGGTTTCCGCCCGGTGGAGCGCAACACGCGCTACGAGATCGTCCGCGAGTACGACGGCCCGGACCCGCTGCGCCGCGAGTCGCCGCAGCCGATGCGGCTCTGAACGGGCTGCGGCCGACGGGGCCGCCGGGTGGCCGTGCCGCGTCGGACGGCCGCCCGGCAGCACGGTGGTAATGGGTACGATGGCTCCATGTCCCTTACTTTCACGCTCGATCCGGCCGTCGACCGCGCGCTCCGCGACGGCGTCCTGGACCTGTGGGCCGACGTCTCCGACGCGGGCGGCGCCGTGGGCTTCGTACCGCCGGTGTCGCGGGAGCTGATACGTCCGGAACTGGTCCGCCACCTCGTGGCGATGGCCGAGGGGCGCACCCGGCTGCTGGTCGGGCACGACGCGGCGGGCGAGGTCGCCGCCACGGCCTTCCTCTCCTTCAACCCGCACCGGCTGATGCGGCACTGGGTGTGGCTGTACACGGTGATGGTGCACCCGCGCCACCAGGGCCGCGGATACGGCCGTGACCTGCTGGCCGCCGCCGCGGACGCGGCCCGCGGCTTCGACGGTATCGATGCCATCCGGCTCACCTGCCGCGGCGGGCTCGGCCTGGAGCGGTTCTACGCCTCCTGCGGGTACAAGGAGGTCGGCCGGGTGCCCGGCGCCATCCGCGTCGCCGACGGGGACGACCGCGACGACATCACGATGCTGCTGCCGCTCGCCTGACACCCGCACCCCCCTCACAAGATCGAGCCGGCGGCGTGCTTCACTGGATGGTGCCTCTTTGGGGTGTTCCGACCTCCCTCGACTCCATCGAGCGGGGTGACCGCCAGAAACGGAAGAGTGGATTGCGATGCTCCGCTACACGCTGATGCGCCTCGGTATCTTCGTGGGCTGCTTCCTCGTCGTCTGGGGTCTCGTCTCCTCCGGCCTCTTCCCGCGCGGTTTCGGCGACTCCAACCTCCTGTGGGTGCTGCTGCTCGCGCTGGTGCTCTCGGCGCCGATCAGCTTCATCGTGCTGCGCCGTGAGCGGGACCGCGCCTCCGTGCAGATCGTGCGCAGGGTCGACCGGGCGAAGGCCAACCTGGAGGCCAACCGCAGCCAGGAGGACCCGGCCGACGACGCCGCCCGCACCCAGGGCCACGCCCAGAGCCAGCCGTCCTGACCACACCCCGGGGCGACGCGACCGCGCCCTTCAGGGGCGCGGGGAACTGCGCGACCGGCCACGACACCGCCGCAGCCGAACGACACACGGCCCCCCTCACCGGCTGAGCGCCTACGCTGGGCCCATGGGTGCCGGGAAGACCAAGCGGATGCCGCGGGCGGTCCGCGAGCAGCAGATGCTCGACGCCGCCGTACGGACCTTCGGCCGACGCGGGTACGCGGCCGCTTCGATGGACGAGATCGCCGAACTGGCCGGTGTGTCCAAGCCGCTGGTGTATCTCTACCTCAACTCCAAGGAAGACCTGTTCACGGCGTGCATCCGGCGTGAGGCCAAGGCGCTGACGGACGCGGTGCGCTCCGGTGTCCGCCCCGGGCTGCCGGCCGACCGGCAACTCTGGGACGGCCTCCGGGCGTTCTTCACGCACACCGGTGAGCACCCGGACGCCTGGTCCGTGCTGCATCTCCAGGCGCGCACCCACGGCGCGGCCTTCGCCGCCGAGGTCACGGTGATGCGGGAGGAGATCGTCGCGTTCGTGACCGAGCTGATCGCCGTCGCCGCCCGCGAGGCGCACCGCAACCCCGACCTGCTCGAAGGCGAGGTCGCGGGCCTCGCCGAGGCCCTGGTCGGCGCCGCCGAGTCCCTCGCCGCCTGGGCCAACGCCACCCCGGACGTCACGGCCCGGCAGGCCGCGGCGACCCTGATGAACTTCGCGTGGGCGGGCCTCGGCGACCTCATGGCGAACCGCCCCTGGACACCGCCCGAGGAACCCGCCGAGCCCGCCGAATCCGCCGAGCCCGCTATGCCGGCCGAGCCCGCCGAGCCCGCCGGGTCGGCCGGGTCCGCGGCTTCCGACAGGTCCGGTGAGCGGGTCGTTCAGGTCGGGTAGACCGCGCCGGTCAGATGGATCCGGCCGTCCCCGCCGCGCAGCTCGAACCGCCCCCCGTCCGCCCCGTACGTCACCGTCCCCGGCAACAGCACCGGCGCCCGGAACTCCGCCCGCACCCGTACCGCCTCCGGGCTGCCGTGCGCAGCGAGGCAGCGGGCCACCGTCCACATGCCGTGCGCGACGGTCCGGGGGAAGCCGAACAGGCGGGCGGTGAGCGGGTGGAGGTGGATGGGGTTGCGGTCGCCGGACGCGGTGCCGTAGCGCCGGCCGATGTCGGCGGCCAGCCGCCACTCGGCGAGCGCGGGCAACGGCCGGTGCTCCGGCCGCCGCCCGGCCGCCGCGGCGCCGGACGTCCGGTGGCGTGCCAGATAGGTGCTCCGCGACTCCCACACCACCTCGCCGCCGGCCCGTACCTCGGTGACCACGCACGCCTCCGTACCGCGCCGGTGCGGCGCCAACCCCGCCAGGTGTACGGCGAGTTCGTACTCCCCGGTGGCCGTGAGCGCCCGGTGCCGGGTCAGCTCGACCGACGTGTGGACGAGCCCGAGCAGCGGCAGCGGGAAGGCGCGGTCGCTCATCAGCCGCATGGCCAGCGGGAAGCCCAGCACCTGCGGATAGGTCAGGGGCAGGGCGTCGTCGCCGGTCGCGAAGCCGCACACCCGCTCGTAGCGCGCCAGCCGCGCCAGGTCGATGCGCTGCGCGGGCAGCACGAGCCGGTCGCGGGGGAAGTCCGCGTCCGGGCGGGGCCGTTTGAAGGGGGAGCGCAGGGCCCCGCGGGCGAGCAGCGGCGCGAGCGCGGGCGGCTGGGTGAGGACGACGGACATCACGCCCCCAGCAGGCTCTGCCCGCAGACCCGTACGACCTGCCCGTTCACCGCGCCCGAGGCCGGGTGGGCGAGCCAGGCCGTGGTCTCGGCGACGTCGGCGGGCAGCCCGCCCTGGGCGAGCGAGTTCATCCGGCGGCCCGCCGCACGGATGAGGAACGGGACCGCGGCGGTCATCCCGGTCTCGATGAACCCGGGCGCGACCGCGTTGACGGTCACCCCGTGCGCGTCCAGCGCGCGCGGTGCCAGGGAGCGGACCAGACCGACGATCCCCGCCTTGCTCGCGCCGTAGTTCGTCTGCCCCGCGTTGCCCGCGAGCCCGGCGATCGAGGCGGTGGCCACGACGCGCCCGCCGGGCCGCAGGGTCCCGCGGGCGAGGAGCGCGTCCGTCGTGCGCAGCACGCTGCCCAGGTTGACCTCCAGCACCGGACTCCAGCGTTCCGCGGGCATGTTGACCAACCGCCGGTCCCGGGTGATGCCCGCGTTGTGGACGAGTACGTCGAGACCGTCCGGGAGCGCGGCGGCGATCCGCTCGGCCGCGTCGGCGGCGGTGATGTCCAGGGTGAGCGCGCTGCCGCCGAGCCGTTCGGCGACCCGGCAGGCGTCGGCCTCGGCGGCGGGCACGTCCAGGACGACGACGTGCGCCCCGTCCCGGGCCAGGGTGCCGGCGACGGCCTCGCCGATACCGCGCGCGGCACCGGTGACCAGGGCGGTGCGCCCGGCCAGGGGCCGATCCCAGTCGCCGGGCGGCTCGACGGGGCCCGCGCCGACGTGGATCACCTGGCCGCTGACGTAGGCGGACTTGGGGGAGAGCAGGAAGCGGAGGGTGGACTCGGCGGCGGACGCATCGCGCAGCCGCAGCAGATTCACGGTCCGGCCGCGGCCGATCTCCTTGCCCAGCGACCGGGTGAAGCCCTCCAGGGCCTGCTGGGCGGCCGACTGATGGTGGTCGGCGGGGTCGAGCGGCGCGCCCAGCACCAGCACCCGGCCGCTGTCGGCGACCGAGGGGACGACGGGGTGCAGGGCGGAGTGCACCTCGGCGAGCGCGTCGACGTCCCGCACCCCGGTGGCGTCGAGGACGACGGCGGCCGGGCGCCCCCGACCGGCGGCGGGCTCGTCCCGGCGGACGGCAGACTGCTCCCGCCCGTCGACGCCCCACTTCCGACCGGCGGCGCCCCGCTCCCGACCGGCCGCGGGCTGCCCCCGATCGACGTCGGCCGGCCGCTCCCCACCGGCGGCCGACAACTCCTCGTCGACGCCCGGCCGCTCCCCGTCGACGCCCGGCCGCTCCCCGCCGACGCCCGGCCGCTCCCCGCCGACGTCCGGCCGGTCGCCGCCGGTGGCGGGGCGCTCCCCGCCGTCGGCAGGCCGCCCCTCGCCGACGGCGAGCCCCGTGCGGGCCAGTACGGGGGCGAGTACGAGGCCGGAGGTGCCCGCCGTCAGGTGGAGCAGGCCGCCGTCGAGCGCCGGGGACCCCGGTGACCAGCGGCGCAGCACCGCCGGGCGGGGCAGCCCGAGCCGACGGGTCAGGAAGCGGCCGGGTGCGGTGCCGGCGAAGCTCAGATAGCGGTCGGCCATGTCTCCCACTTCCACGGGGTCCGGGGTGCCGTCCGGAGCAGGCGTCCGGAGCGGTGCTCAGCTCACTTACTCTGGAGTAAGGTTACCGGAGGTAAGCCTACGACGGGGTGGAGGAGCAGATCGAGATGAGTCCCCTTGAGCCGCCGCGGGCCCGCCGGGTCGCGGTGATCGGCGGCACCCGCATCCCGTTCGCCCGCTCCGACGGCCCCTACGCCACCGCCTCCAACCAGGAGATGCTCACCGCCGCCCTGGACGGCCTCGTGGAGCGGTACGGTCTCCACGGCCCCGGCGCGGTCGGCGAGTTCGTGGCCGGCGCGGTCCTCAAGCACAGCCGGGACTTCAACCTCGCGCGCGAGACGGTCCTCGGCTCGACGCTCGACCCCCGCACCCCGGCCTACGACATCCAGCAGGCCTGCGGCACCGGCCTCCAGGCCGTCATCGCCGCCGCCAACAAGATCGCCCTCGGCCAGACCGAGGCGGCGGTCGCGGGCGGCGCCGACACCGCGAGCGACGCCCCGCTGGGCGTCAACGACGGCCTGCGCCGCCTCCTGCTCCAGGCCCGGCGGGCGAAGTCGGCCGGGGCCCGGCTGAAGGCGCTCGCGAAGCTGCGGCCCGGCCACCTGGTCCCCGACATCCCGCGCAACGCCGAACCCCGCACCGGCCTGTCGATGGGCGAGCACGCCGCGGTGACGGCCCGAGTCCGGGCCCTGCCCGAGCGCTCGGCTCCGTCCGGGCGGGGCGGCCGCCGGTCCCGCGCCGCGCAGGACGAACTGGCCGCGACCAGCCACCAGCGCCTCGCGGCGGCCTACGAACGCGGCTTCTTCCAGGACCTGGTGGTCCCGTTCCGGGGCCTGGCGCGGGACCAGAACCTGCGCCCCGACTCGACGCCGGAGAAACTGGCCGCGCTCAAACCGGTGTTCGGGCTGGCGCACCCCGACCCCACCATGACCGCGGGCAATTCGACCCCGCTGACGGACGGCGCGGCAGTGGTGCTGCTGGCCTCCGAGGAATGGGCGCGGCAGCGGGACCTGGAGCCGCTGGCCTACCTCACGGCGTACGAGACGGCGGCCGTGGACTTCGTCCGCGGCGATGTGGCGGGCGGCGAGGACGGCCTGCTGATGGCGCCCGCCCACGCCGTGCCGCGCATGCTGGAGCGGGCCGGCCTCGGCATGGCGGACTTCGCACTCGTCGAGATCCACGAGGCGTTCGCCTCCCAGGTGCTGGCGACGCTGGCCGCCTGGGAGGAACGGGGCCTCGCGCCGGTGGACCGCGCGCGGCTGAACGTGGCGGGCTCCTCCCTGGCCACCGGCCATCCCTTCGCGGCGACCGGCGCCCGTATCGTGGCCACGCTGGCCAAGCTGCTGGCCGAGCGGGAGGGACCGGCCCGCGGGCTGATCTCGGTCTGCGCGGCGGGCGGGCAGGGCGTCACGGCGATCCTGGAACGAACGTGACACACCCTCACGTAATCCCCGAGACTGCACGTCCCCGGCGCCGGATCCCTCCGGAAACCGCACACCCCCGCCACAGCCGGGCCGTACGATCACCTGCCTGATCGCTGTCCGACTGCCGGAGACGCCGCTCGCGCGGCCTGTCGGCCCGCCGTCGGCGAACGCCTCGGTGCGCGAGGCACGTACGCCACGCGGCAAGCAGTCCGCCGCTGCACGCCCGAGGAGCCGCCCCCGTGTCCACCCGGTACCCGAACGCCCCCGTCTCCTTCGGCCAGACGGTCACCGCCACCGACTACGACGGCGCGCCGATCCTCGTGGAGCCCGAGATCCGGCGCCTGGACGGCGCCGTGCGCGAGGTGTCCGTACCGCCGTTCACCCCGCCGGTACGGCACGGATCGCTCGCCGACCTGCCCTTCGACAACGCGGCGGCCGACCCCGACGCGGTCGTCCTCAGCCGCCGGACGGCGGACGGCGACTGGACGGAGGTGACCACAGCGGCCTTCGCCGACCAGGTGCTCGCCCTGGCCAAGGGGCTGCTGGCGGAGGGGCTGGCACCGGGCGACCGGATCGCCGTCATGGCCCGCACCCGCTACGAGTGGACCCTCCTCGACTTCGCCGCCTGGGCGGCCGGCCTGGTGACGGTCCCCGTCTACCCCACCTCGTCCGTCTTCCAGACGCGCTGGATCCTCCAGGACTCCGGCGCGGCCGCCCTGGTGACGGAGACCGCCGCCCAGGCCGCCGCCCTCGGCCCGGAGCTGGACCGGGTACCCGATCTGCGGCACCTGTGGGTGATCGAGAAGGAGCACCTGGAACGGCTCGCCGAACGCGGCGCCGCCCAGGTCCCGGACGCGGAGGTCGCCGTCCACCGGGGCATGCTCGGCCCGGACACCCTCGCCACCCTCATCTACACCTCCGGCACCACCGGCCGCCCCAAGGGCTGCGCCCTCTCCCACGGCAACTTCTTCGCCGAGGTCGACAACGCCATCGAACTGCTCTACCCGGTGTTCAAGGCGAGGACCGGCGAGGAGCCGTCCGTCCTGCTGTTCCTCCCGATGTCCCACGTCTTCGGCCGCATGGTGGCGATCGCCTGCGTCCGCGCCCGGGTACGCCTCGGCCACGCGCCGAGCCTCAAGCCCGAGGACCTGCTGCCGGACCTCGCCGCCTTCCGGCCGACCTGCCTGCTGACCATCCCGTACATGCTGGAGAAGGTCTTCAACACCGCGCGCGCCAAGGCGGAGTCGGGCGGCCGGGCCTCCTCGTTCGACCGCGCCGCCGCCGTGGCCAGGCGCTACGGCCAGGCCCTGGAGGCCCGGCAGACCGGCACCGGCAGCGGCCCTGGCCGCACCCTGCGCGCGGCCCGCGCCCTCTACGACCCGCTGGTCTACCGCCGCATCCGCAACGCGATGGGCGGCCGGGTGCGCTACGCGATCTGCGGCGGCTCCCCGCTGGGCAGCCGCCTGGCCGCCTTCTACGCCGGGGCGGGCATCGAGATCTTCGAGGGGTACGGCCTGACCGAGACGACCGGTGCCTCCACCGTGACCCCGCCGCTCAGGCCCCGCCTCGGCACGGTGGGCTGGCCCATGCCCGGCACGAAGGTCCGGATAGCCGCGGACGGCGAGATCCTGATCGCGGGCGAGCACGTACTGCGCGGCTACTGGGACCCGTCGGCGGGCGGGGTGGTCCCGGCGACCCGGGAGGGCTGGCTGCCCACGGGCGACATCGGGGAGTTGGACGACGAGGGCTATCTGACGATCACCGGCCGCAAGAAGGAGCTGCTGATCACCGCGGGCGGCAAGTCGGTGGCACCGGCGCCGCTGGAGAACTGGCTCCGCTCGCACCCGCTGATCTCCCAGGTCATGCTGGTCGGCGACGCCCGCCCCTATGTCACCGCCCTGATCACCCTCGACCCCGACGGCATCACGCACTGGCGCCGGATGAACGGCAGACACCCGGTCCCGGCCGAGCTGCTGGTGGACGACCCGGACCTGAACGCCCTCCTGCAACGCGCGGTGGACGAGGCGAACCGCATGGTCTCCCGCCCCGAATCCATCAGGAAGTTCACCGTCCTCCCGACGGACTTCACCGAGCGGGCGGGCCATCTGACCCCCTCGATGAAGCTGCGCCGCGCCGAGATCATGCGCGACTTCTCGGCGGCGGTCGAGGCCCTGTACGAGGGGTAGCCGGGGCGGGACGGCACCCGAGACCGCGCGTCCGGCGCGTATGCCGCGCGGCGCACGTGGCCCCTGTTGCCCCTGCCCCTGTTGCCTCTGAAACCCCTGATGCTCTTGTTGTGCCTTGAGGCTGGTGTGGCTGGTGTGGCGTGGCTGGTGTGGCTGGTGGGTCTGCTGTGGCTGTCGGCGGCCGGTCGTCGGCGGGGAAAGGGCAGGAGCCCCGTCGCCGGAAGGCGCGGGGCTCCTTGGGTACTTCTTTCAGGCTGCGATCGGCTCGCTGCTCAGACGGCTCAGACGGGGGTGACGTTCTCCGCCTGCGGGCCCTTCGGACCCTGGGTCACGTCGAAGCTCACCTGCTGGTTCTCTTCGAGGGAACGGAAACCCTGAGCGTTGATCGCGGAGTAGTGGACGAAGACGTCGGGGCCGCCGCCTTCCTGGGCGATGAATCCAAAGCCCTTTTCGGCGTTGAACCACTTCACGGTTCCGGTAGCCATAAGCCCTCCTTGGGCTCACAAAGGGTTGCCCTGCTCCAGAACCTGCAAGTGTGAAACCGTGCCGCACAAGTGCATATGTCTGAAAACGACGAGAGCCCGCGGTTACATGCTCCGCAGGCTCTGTACTGCAAGGGAAACCAAACTGCAACTTGCGGCGAGCCTAGCACGCGGGCCGCCCCGAGCAATAGAGGTCAAGATCACGTCACCCGGAAGTTTGAACACCTGCTGGGCCACTTGACGTAGGGGCGGTCCCGGAACCGTACCTCAGGGGGTCTAGTCTCGCGATGTGGACATTTCTCGCACCCGGCCGCGCGTCGGCCACATCCAGTTCCTGAACTGCCTGCCCCTCTACTGGGGGCTCGCGAGAACCGGCACCCTCCTCGACTTCGAGCTGACCAAGGACACCCCGGACAAGCTCAGCGAGCAGTTGGTGCGGGGGGACCTCGACATCGGGCCCATCACCCTCGTCGAGTTCCTCAAGAACGCGGACGACCTGGTCGCCTTCCCCGACATCGCGGTCGGCTGCGACGGCCCGGTGATGTCCTGCGTGATCGTCTCCCAGGTCCCCCTCGACCAGCTCGACGGCGCCCGGATCGCCCTCGGCTCGACCTCCCGCACCTCCGTGCGCCTCGCCCAGCTCCTGCTCGCCGAGCGGTTCGGCGTACGGCCCGAGTACTACACCTGCCCGCCCGACCTCAGCCTGATGATGCAGGAGGCGGACGCGGCCGTACTCATCGGCGACGCCGCGCTGCGCGCCAACCTCCTCGACGGCCCGCGCTACGGGCTCGCCGTGCACGACCTGGGCACCCTGTGGAAGGAATGGACGGGCCTGCCGTTCGTCTTCGCGGTCTGGGCGGCCCGGCGTGAGTACGCGGAGCGCGAGCCGGTGATCACCCGTCAGGTGCACGAGGCGTTCCTGTCCTCGCGCAACCTCTCCCTTGAGGAGGTCGGCAAGGTCGCCGAGCAGGCGGCCCGCTGGGAGTCGTTCGACGAGCGGATCCTGGAGCAGTACTTCACGACCCTCGACTTCCGCTTCGGCGGCCCGCAGCTGGCGGCGGTCACCGAGTTCGCCCGCCGGGTCGGCCCCACGACGGGCTTCTCGGCGGACGTGAAGGTGGAACTGCTGGCGTAGCGAGGGCGCAGCCGCCGCCGCGAGGGACGGGCGAAGGAGCGGGCGAAGGGCGCAGCTGCCGGTACGGGCAGCCGGAGCCGGCCCGTACGGGCGGAGCCGGCCGGTACGCAGGGGCGGGCGCCCCGATCTCCCGCCCGACGAAGACCGACCAGCTCGCGTCGCCGCCGTGACCCCGCCCGCCGTGACCCCGGCCGCCGTGACCCCGCTCGCCGTGACCCCGCTCGCCGTGACCCCGGCCGCCGTGACCCCGGCCGCCGTGACCCCGGCCCCACCCCGGCTTCCCCGAGACCTCGGCCCCCCCGAGACCCCGGCCCCGTGACCGGTGCCCGGGGACCGAGGCCCGGTGCCCCGGTCTCAGCCCGGTACGACCACCGTGCGCAGTTCGCCGTCGCCCAGGTGGAGCATGCCCCTGCCGGGGGCGATCTGACCGCCCACCAGGCTGCGGGACAGGCGTACGCCGATGAGGTCGCCGCTGGAGGACTCCTGCGGGGACAGCAGGATGCCGCGGCGGGCCTTCTTCGCGTCCACCTGCCAGCCCGAGAAGCCGCTGCACACGTCCTCCTCGTCACCGGCGATGACGAGGGCGAGGCCCAGTTCGGCGCCGCGGGAGACGATGCGCTTCATCTGGGAGGCGGCGTCGCAGTCCTCCAGGATCTCCCCGTCGTCGACGAGCACGGCGATCGGCTCCTCGGGTGACGCCGAGTCGATGACCTCCTCGAACTCGTCCTCGTCCACGTCGTCGCCGGTGAAGACCTTCAGCACGCCGTCCGTGCCGTCGAGCTGCCGCAGCGGCGACTGGCGCGGGGCCGCGACGACCAGCCGTACGCCCTGGGCGAGATAGGACCGGGCGAAGTTCAGCAGGACCGTCGAGCGGCCGGACTTCGCCGGGCCCGCGACCACGAACGACGGGACGCCGTCCGCGAGATCGGGACCGAAGCCGACGATCTCGTCGCCGCCGATGCCCGCCAGCGCCCACAGCCGCGAACGGGACGCCTCCGGATCGCGCATCTCCCACGCCTCCGCGAAGGAGATCCGGCTCGGCAGGCTGTCCACCCGGAACGGCCGGCGCGAGCGCGGTACGTCCGCGTCCCGGGCCGCGGCCGCCTCGCCGATCGCCGCGATCGCCGCCGCCTGCCCCTGCCCGGTCGTGTCCTCGGCGAGCAGCGCGAACTGCGTCTCCGTACCCGACTCGTTGCGGAACGCGCGGCCCGGCGGGATCTCCTCGGGCACCTTGCGGGCGGGGATGCCGAGCGTGGAGAAGTCGCTGCGGTCGGCCAGCCGCAGCCCGTACTTGTCCTCCGTCAGCGTCGCGATCCGGCCGACGAGCAGCGTACGGTCACCGGTCAGCACCAGATGGATGCCGACGCTCGCCCCCTCGCGCATCAGCGTCGTCAGCTCGTCCGTCAGCGAACCGTGGTCGATCTCGCCCAGCGTGGGCACCCAGCCCTCCCAGCGGTCGAGCAGTACGACGATGTGCGGCAGCCGCTCCTCCGCGGGCGCCGCGGCCCGCTGCTCGCCGATGTCGGCGAAGCCCTTGTCCGCCAACAGGTCCTGGCGGCGGGAGAGCTCGCCCTTGAGCCGGCCCACGAGCCGGACGACCCGCTCGGTCTGGTTGCGGCCGACGACCGCGCCGCAGTGCGGCAGCCGGGTCAGCGCGTTGAGGGCGCCGTTGCCGCAGTCGATGCCGTAGAGATGGACGTCGGCGACGGAGTGCGTACGGGCGAGGGAGCCCGCGATGGTGCGCAGCACCTGCGACCGGCCGCTGCGCGGGGCGCCGCCGATCATCAGATGGCCGAAGGACGCGAAGTCCACGACCACCGGACGGCGCGCCTGGTCGGCGGGCAGGTCCTCCACACCGTACGGCGCGGGCGCGAGCCGCCCCGGCGCGAGCGCCGCCGCCGACGGCGCTGCGATCTCGTCGATCTCCGCCAGCAGCAGCGTCTCGGCGAGCGCGGGCAGCCACGGGCTGTGCTGGGCCGGGATGCGCAGCGCGGCGTTGGCGTCGCGCACCGCGTCGACCAGCACCTTCAGATCGGTGATCTCCTCGTCCTCGCGCGCCTCGGCCTTCGGCTTCACCAGCGCGGCCCGGCCCAGGTCCGCCCAGGCCAGCTCGCTCACCCAGGGGGCGAGCGCGGCGGGGTCGGCGGCACCGGGCCGACGGCCGCCCACCCGCCCGGACTGGAACGGCACCAGCGACGCGTGCCCGAGCCGGACGTACGCCCGGCCCGGCGTGTTCTTGGAGATGTGCCCGGCCTCCGGCGAGTCGATGACGTCGCTGGACTCGCCGCCGTCCGTCACGCGCAGCGCGATCCGCAGGTTGGTGTTGGCCCGGATCTCGGGGGAGACCACACCGCTCGGCCGCTGGGTGGCCAGCAGCAGGTGGATGCCGAGCGAACGGCCCCGCTGGGCGATGTTGACCAGACCGGTCACGAAGTCCGGCAGATCGCGCACCATCGAGGCGAACTCGTCGATCACGATGAGCAGCCGGGGTACCGGGGCGTGCGAGGGATCCCTCCGCACCAGGTCCTGGTAGTCCTCGATGTCCTTGGCGTCGGCGGCGGCCAGGATGTGCTCGCGCCGCTTCAGCTCCGCGCCCAGCGACTCCAGGGCACGTTCCACCAGGTGGGCGTCGAGGTCGGTGACCATGCCGACGGTGTGCGGCAGTTGCACACAGTCCTTGAACGCCGAGCCGCCCTTGTAGTCGACGAGGACGAAGGTCATGTTCTCCGGCGTGTTGGCCACCGCCAGCGAGGCCACGATGGTCTGCAACAGCTCCGACTTGCCGGAACCGGTGGTACCGGCGATCAGCCCGTGCGGCCCGTCCTTGCGCATGTCGATGCCGAACGGGCCGTCGTACGACTCACCGATCACCGCGAGCGTCGACTGACCGCCCATCCGCCAGCGTGCGCCGATCGCGTCACCGGTCGGCGGCTCCAGTTGCAGCACGTCCAGCAGCCGGCTCGCGGCCGGCAGCGCCGAGTCCTCCGTCTCCCCGCTGATGTCCCGCAGCGGGGACAGGGAGCGCGCGAGGCGCAGGCACCAGGGGGCGGAGACGAAGTCCGGCCGTACGTCCTTGATGCGCTCCGCGCCCGCCTCCTCGACTCGCAGCCGCAACTCCTTTTCCGCCACGGCCTGTTCGGGCTCGGGTCCGCCCGTCGCATGCCACGCCTGGAACGACGGGAACCCGCCGGCGGCCTGCTGCGGGACCACCTGCTGGGCCGGGCTGTCGTACTCCCGCGCCTTCGGCTCGGCGACGACGTACGCCTGGCACTCGCCCGGCAGGAACCGCTCCTCCGCGTCCAGACACACCGCGTACATCGACACCGCGGGCCCCTCGCGCAGCAGCCGCACCACTCCGGGCAGCGACCGCAGCCGCCGCGACCCGTCCCAGACCACGACGATGTCCGGATCGCTGAACGAGGTCCCCTGCCCGCGGTTCTGCTCGGCGGTCTTCTTCCGGGCGTCGAGGATCTGGGTCAGCTCGCCTATCCGGGCGCCCACGGTCTCGGCGTCGGTGCCGATGAGGACGTTCGCGTCCTGCCCGCCGGTCGGCCGGGCGTGCGGCAGCCACCGCATCCAGTCCCAGCTGCCCTGCGCACTGCTCTCGCTCAGCACGTACACCTGGACGTCCATCGGGCTGTGCAGCGCGGCGGACTGTGCCACCGCCCACCGCCCCATGGCCCGCGCGGAATCACCGGGGCCCGCCATGCCGATGACGCCGAGCGAGCGCAGCGAGAGCGAGACGGGCGCGTCCTCGATGTCCCAGGTGACCTGCCGCCGGTGGTCGTCCTGCTCCGGGTCGTCGAGGACGACCTCCGACGGCAGCCGTCCCGTCCCGACCCGTACCACCAGATGGTCGCGATCGGTGCGCCGCCGCTCCCACAACCGGGTGCGCGGACCGGTGCCGAGCGACAGCACGGCGGCCGGGTCGGGCACCGCGTTCCGCCGGTCCTGCCGCTCCGCGACCAGCGCGTCCTGCGCGTCCTTCTCGATCCGCTCCTTCTGCTCCTTGTACTCCTTGAGCTGCTTCGCATGGGACTTGCGCCCGTGCTTCTTGTCCATGAAGTAGTTGGCGAACAGCAGGACGGGACTGAGCCCCGCCATGATCAGGTAGTACCAGCGGTGGAAGATCAGCACGGAGACGACGGAGCCGACGAGCGGCGTGAGCGCCATCAGCCAGGGCAGCGGCCGGGCCTCGTAGTCCCGGGGCGGGCTCGGCAGCCGGAACTTGGTCTGCCGGTCCGGCGGACGCAGCCGGGGCGGCCGGTTGTAGTCGAGCCCCACCCCGTCCTCCGACCACTTCAGCGCGGCGTTGGGCGGGCTGTAACGCCCCAGTTCGAGCAGCGAGTTGCCGACGGCGACCTGAGCGCCGAGCGGCCAGGCCCCGTCCTCGCCGGCCTCGGCGATCTTCTTCCCGTCGAGGGTGACGGCCTCCTGATCGGCGTGCACGGCCACCCGGCAGGTGCCATCGGTTGCGACTGACAAGGTGAGGGCGCGGGCGTCGAGTTCGGGATCGTCGATACGGAGGTACGAGGCCGGCCCGCTGCCGATGTCGTACCGCCCGACCCCGAGCCGGTGCACGAACCCGGCGACCGGCCCGCCCACCACCCGCAGCTCCACCAGCCCGGTGGGCTCGCCGGGCAGGCACCCGGCGGGATCCTGAAGGCTGACGACGGCCCCGTCCCGCAGCGGCGAACCGACCACGGTGGCACCAGGATCGACGCCGTACCCGTCCACGTACACGAGCGGCGCACCGCCCGCCGGAACCGGTTGATGCTGCCCGATCGGAATGACCTGCGCCCCGCTGACCCCGACGTGCTTGGCCAGTTCCACGGCGATGTCCCCGACGCTGGACTCGGGGTCGGCATCGAGTACGACGTCGGCGGAATCACCGCCGAACGGATCGACGACGGTCAGAGTCAGGCGCACGCTTGTCCTCCCCAAGCCCCCCGTGCCCGCTTCCCTTCCGCAGGTCACAGTCGAAGCGACGATATCCGCTCGGCGCTCGGGCGGGGCAACGGGGAAGCGGACCCTTCCCGATGGCAATGCACCGCGCCGAGCCCACCAGGCCGCGCACCCGCATTCGGTTCCGTGTCCGTGTCCGTGTCCGTGCCTGTGTCCGTGCCTGTGTCCGTCCCGTATCCGTTCCCGGACCCGGTTCCCGATTCGGGGATGTGGCCGGTCAGTTGACCCCCGTAAGCTGCAGTCGCAAGAGCGGACGATCGCACCGGCGGAACCATGTGTACCAGCCGTCTCGTCCGCGCACAGGGAGCCACGGGGGTTGGCCCTGCGGCGTTTTGAAGAGGGAGCAGCTTCATGGCCAAGGACCTTGACGTCACATACCAGGACATGCGGGATGCGGCCAAGCATGTCGTCAAGGAGAAGGAAAAGCTCCAGGAGAAGCTGGACGGCCTGCGCAAGTACATCGCGAACCTGGTCGAGTCCGGCTACGTCACCAAGAGCTCGTCGAAGGCGTTCGACGAGAACTTCGACGAGTTCGTACGGGGGACTAAGGACACGCTGGACGGCCTGGACGGCATGGGGGACTACCTGACGACGGCCGCGGACAAGTTCGAACAGATCGACGAGGAACTGGCTAAGTCGGCCAAGAGCCGGTAAGAGTCGGTATATCGGGGTCGACTTGGTGCGGTGGTGCGTACGGGCGTGCCACCGCACCGAGTGCCCTGAACACGACGCAACGCCACGGGGTGCTATGTCCGGCCAAGATGACCAATCACCAGTTGGCTGAGGCCGTCCGAGGTGCTCGAACTCCCGGGCGGGCCAAGAGGGGGACATAGAATATGCGACCCAGGGATTGGTTCCGGTCGCGGACAGCGATCCCGTTCCCGGTGACCCTGACCAAGTTGCCGCACTCGGGCGCCGGCTACGCGAGACCACCGAAGAGCTGGATCGGCAGATCCGGAATCTCAATGCGGTGAAGTCGACTCCTGGGACAGTAAGGCGGGAAAAGAGTTTCGAGAGAAGGCCAAGGGGAGCGTCAGAAAACTCGAAGCTGCATTCAAGCGCTAGGATGCTGCGGCGGATGCTCGCAGCCTAAATGATGGCCTGTCCGAGAAAGACAAGGACGACAAGAAGAAGCTCGAAGACCGGCGGGATGCTGCCGGGGACGAGATCGAGGCCGCTCGCGAGAAGATCAGGCGTGCCCAGGAGATACGGGACAGCGCCGCCAAACGGGCATGCGAGGCGATTAATGCGGTCATCAGTCACGACTCTCTGAAGGACGGTTTCTGGGACAAGTTCGATAACTGGGTCGAAGAGATCGGGAAGTGGACTGGGTCAGATCGCAACTTGGCTCGGCGTCGCGTCACTGGTCATCGGTTGGATCCCGGTCATTGGCCAAGCTCTGGCCGGTGTTCTGGGAAGCCTGTCCATGCTCTTGACCTTGGTCAGCACCCTTGCGACGCTCATTGAGTTTGCGCGAGGTAACGCGGACTGGATGGACCTCGGGATGGCCGTGGCAGGATTCCTCATGATGGGTGTGGGGAAGGCTTTCTCCGTTGGTTTCGAAGGTCCCATTCATCCAGCTGATCCGCCAGGTGATGGTTGCGTTGAGATGGAAAGCGACGTCACCAGAGGGTCGCAGGTACTCTTCATCTGACGCTTCTCACGCCGGCTCAGCTTGCGCTGGTGCAACCGGGCGCTTGCCTCAAGTTGGAGATCCAGCCACTGCGCAAACTCAGACTCGGGAGCTGACAACGGCATGGAAAACCACAGCGTCGGGTTGGAGTCGGTCTAGACGATCACCATCTGCGATCCCTTTCCTGTCATTTCAGGGCCGGTTTAAACCATATGCTGCGTGCGAACTCGTCCCAGTCCTCGACGAGCGAGGACAAAGGCACCGCAACCCCTCCCCGAGGTGCTCCGAGTGGAAAGCCGGGACGTCCGGGGGACGGACGGGACTCTCCTCGTCCGCCTGGTTCACTTTGAGGAGCCCCGTGTCGCGGTTTTCGTTGCCAGGCTGTACGGATAGTGCGTAGAAGGGGTGGGGAACGCTGCGCGGGTCGCCGCCGTAGAGGAATAGCTGGTCCGTCGGCACTGCCGGATGAGGGTGCGCGTCCAGAAGCTGCCGGAACCGTGTGGCAAGGACTTCCTTGTTGGGGCTCCGCTACCACTTCCTGTCTCTGCAGACCATGATCTCGGCTCAGGTCTCCTACCAGTCCCGCAACTTGGCCTGATCGAGTTCGGTCCAGTGGAGAGGTATCAGGTACACCTCGGTGGGGTCGGCCTCGGTCTCGAAGGAGATCATGTACAGCTCCAGCGGAAGGTTGTCATCATGGCCTCGTAGAGGTCTGCTAGACGCTCCAGTACGTGGAGTCGACGCCTACTCCCGATCTACTGGGTGGTTCGGAGACGATGAACGACGCTGGTAGGCAAGTGTCTTAGAGACGTGCCGAGGGACCTCCCGTTACTCAATTCTTCTGCATTGCTACCAGAGGAGATTCGAAACTTGTCAGCTGGGCAATCTGTCGCAGGATCGCCCGATACTGGGTCCGTCGTTCCACCACGCTGGTAGTCAGCATCAGGACTGCCATGCGCTTGCAGTCCGGGTGCGGAAGGTAGGCGTAGATCTGCAGCAGCGGAGTCGATGGAAGGCCGGATTCAGGGGAAGGGGTCCGAACGGTCTCACCCATCGATGCAGGCCCGCTGGGCAGTTCTAAATATTCGACATGCGCGTGCTGCTCTGCTGTCGCCACCGCCCGTGCCGCACTTACAGACCGTGGAGACCATGCGATCCCGCGCCATGACACCGTGAAGAGTGAATGCAGGGTTCTTCCGCTGCCTTCACCCACATCGTCTTGATGCACTCCAAGGGAGCAATGGACTGTACCCACCTCGCGCAGGGCGCCGAGGAGTTGCCGGCCCGATGCCAGCTGGGCAACGAACTGCTGGCGGGTGACACCATCGGGAATGGCCTGGGCCAGCGGAGCAAGGGATTCTCTGAGCCGGTCGGCCTCGGTAGACGCAGGCGGGGCCAGTAAAACATCGATCGGTATCTCGGTGAAGCCGCCGGGGACGGCGAACCAGATACCGGTACTGGGGTCATTGACCGAATCGTCGATGACGACACTGGATGTCATATCTATGAGATTTCGTTGGTGAACGCATCATGGACGAGCAGGTCGGACCCCGGCGCGGCGACCGCGCTCGATGTCCTCGGCGGTGGCTCCCCAGTCGCTGACAGAACGACCGCCTCCGTCTGCTGACATCTGCTGGTGCAGGAATCGGAACCGGCGGGGGCTCACCCCGTCGGGCGAGGACGCGGCGATCACGCCGATGAAACGGGGGTCCCCTGCTAGCCACACCACATCGATCTGAGATTTCAGTTCGGGGTTCGCCCTGGGAGCCATACGCCGATGCCACCAGCCGACCCCCCAGTGGCGGGGGAACACCATGGGAAGCTGCTCGTCCGGTTGAGCAGGATTCGGAAACTCGAACCAACCGTACTGCCTGCCTACGACATCGGCTCGATCAGTGAGCCCGCACGGGATGGCACTGTACAAACGCCACGGGTACTCCCGCAGAATCCGCCTGGTACGGAAGACGACGGGGATGGAGAAGACCTGGATGAACGCGCGATAGAAGCTGTACAGCAGGAATGGTACGAAGAGGATCGTGTACCGGGGGGACAGGAAAACCACCAGGACGGCCAAGAGGGCAATCCAGAGAGCGATCCAGCCGACGAGCGCGAGCAGGCTTACTGACAGTTGCTTCGACCATGCGCGCTGGGTCGGAGCATGCTCCCATGCTGTGAGATTGTCTGTGGGATCCATATGAATTCTCTCTCGTCCTTTGATTCAGAACACGTAACGGGCGAGGTCTACCAGGGCGCCGCCGTCCAGAATGCTCCTTACGCCGTCAACCCCGGTGGCACCGTCCGAAGCTCCATCGTTGTCCAATGCGTCCACGGCGCTGGACACCAAGCCATAACCGGCCGTCAGGGCACCGAGTGAGGCAGACGAGATTTCCACGACTTCGCCTACCTTGGCGGAGTCGCGGGCTCCGCGCACCACGAGATCCAGGGCTGGATTGCCGAGATCTGATATGGCTTTCGCTTCGCTCATCGTCTTCCCGCCCAGCGTCGTCATTACCTTTCCGAGGGTGACCGCTTCTTCGCTGGTACGCAGGGCACTCATCGTTCCGCGAACGCCCATGCTTACGGCGCCGATTCCCGGAACGGCGCCCAGGATGTCGCCGCCCAGACTGACGACATTGCCCCAGAAGTCGGAGTCAAACTCACCTTTGGTGAAGCCGTCTTTCAAGGAAGCAAGTACTTCGGAGTCAGACAGCCGCATGACCAGTGCGGATGCGCTCAACGCAGCCGCAGCCAGCAGTAGGACCGCGGCAGCGGTGCCTCCCGTCGCCACGAACAGGGCAACCAGGCCGATAACGCCGGCGGTGAAACTCAAAATGTCCGGAAGGTTTTCTGTGAACCAGTCGGTGAATTCGTCAAGCCATCCCGGCTCGTGCGGTGCCAACTTCTTCGTGGCATCCCGGATCTTGGCGGCGCGGTATCCGGCTTTATCCTTGTGCTCCTCGGCGAGCTTCTTCGCCCTTCCAATGATTTCGTCGAGGTCGGCCTGGGCCTGCTCCACCGCCAAGTTTGCCTTGGCCAAGGATTTCTGTGACTTGTCGTACCGACTTCCTTCCCCCTTGAGGCCGGGATCGTTCTTCGCCTCTGCGGCGTGTCCCTTTGCCGCGTCTATGACGGCCTGTGCACCCTCGGCGTCTTGCTCAAGCTTCCTGGCTCGTCGTCGGAACTCTTCAAGCTCACCTTCCCAGTAGTTGAGCTGTCGAGCAGCCTTCCGGATCGAGTGGGCGGCGTTCTTCAGATTGCGCGGGAGGGGGCCGCCATCGAGTTGCTCTCGGAAGGCCACAGCAGCGTCCCCCTTCCAATAACTTCCATCCATTAGCTGCGTGACGAGCCCATGCGTCTCCTCCAGAGCTTTGGTGCAACTGCTGAGCTTCTTGTACAGGTCGCTGACCGTCTCGGTAGAGCCCGGTGCCGGATTGAAGCCTAGGTGTGGAAAGTCGGGGTTCGGCGACTGCCCAAGGGCTGGCGGGTAAGTCATTGTCTACCCCCTGAGTGGTAAAGCCCAGTCATCCCTAACGCCTTTTTCGGAACTCGTCGACGTCTTGGCAACGGCCGTTCCGTGAAGCGGAAAATTTCACCTGCAGTCGGAGACGAGCGACATTGCCTCACGACGCTGGAGAGGGTCATGGAAACCGTACCTGTGTAATCATGCCGACCCCTTCAGGGGAACTTCGGAGCGACCGTGCCGCCCGTCAAGCAGGACACGCATCGTGACTCCCGTGAGGGTGACGGATATGCGGGCGAGGGATTTTCCTTCGGTTCGGGCTGCCAGACGTTCATGGCGTTCCCGCTATCTATTGAGGGCCTGCGCTTCCTGCGCTGTGACGTCCTGAGTGGTCCCGAAGGTCCCGTTCGGCAGATCGCCACCCGCGCCACCTGTTCCGGTCCAGCTGATCTGCCAGGTGATGGTTGCTTTGAGATGGAAGGCGGTGTCACCAGAGGATCGCAGGTACGTGACGCCGCATGGCGGGATGTCATCGGCCTTGCCCTTGGCGTAGGGCTCGCCGATGGATCCGTCGGCGTTGAAGGCGCACTCGCCCGAGGCGGGGAAGGTCTCGGCGTCCGCCGTGCCGGGTTCGAGCTTGAGGGAAACTGGTTTGGCGGTAGTGGTGGCTTGGATACTGAGGCCGTTGGCGTTGAGCTGGGCGGTGACGGAGACAGGCTTGAAGGTGGCTCGGTCGAGCCACGCCCAGGTTGCGAGGTTGACCTTGGTGATGTTCGCGGGGGCGAGGCTGACCTTCGTGTCCGGAACTTTGACGCGGTTGTACGCCAGTTGGGCCAGCATCTCCGGTGTGACGGCGTTCTCCACGTTCGGGGTTTCACCGTTTTTGACCCAGAATGGCTGCTTGTTGCATTTCTGGGCTTCATCGCTCAGCCAGCGGTCCGGGTCCCGCGTGGCGACCCACCAACTGCCTTCGTCCGCCTTGTCCTTGTTGTAGTTCTTGTATTTACCGTCTTTGTAGTAGTCGCGGTTTTGGGCGACGGCGCTCTTGGCGTAATTGGGCTGCTGGGGATCGTTGGCCACGAGGTCGTAGCCTGCCTCAGTGGTCTTCGCGAATTCGTCGGCGGAGTAGGGCTCGTACCAGCAGGCGGGCGGGGTCCAGTCGCCTGCTGGTACAAGGGGCCCGGAGGCGCTGTCGCTTTCTTTGACGGATCCGCTGAAGGCGATTCGAGATTCGAGTGTCTGGCCGCTCCGCGAGCCCTCCGGCTTCGGGTCAGAGCCTTCGTTCCCACCGCCTGGGGCGACGTCCGCGTGCACGGGACCGGCCAGGACCACACATCCGACAGCGATGCCAGCCACCAAGAGCAGGCGGCGCTGGGGGGTCATGGCGTGCATGCGGAGTTGCCCCTCTCGGAGTGCAGTACGGCGGTCTGCCAAACACCCTTGGTGCTCTTCTCCAGACGTGTGGAGTAGAGGAGATAGGACTTGTTCGTCACCGGAGTGATCTGGGCTTTCCCGGTCTTCTTGTCCTTGACGTACGCCTTGCCCTCGAATGAGCAGTAGGTGAGGGTCGCCATTCCGGTGGCATACACATCGACCTTGGGGTTGAAATAGCGGGTTTCGCCAGTCATGGATTGCTTGGCGTCCACGAACTGCTTGACCCACTGGGACGCGCCCACCAGAGCGTCCCCTTTGTAGTACACGCCGAGAACAGGGTCGTCGGCGTTGCTCTGGGTGATGGCATAGTCCAGCGCGTTGATACGCCGGGAGGTGTCCGCCAGAACGACGTCCTTGGTGGCGTCGCCGGTCTTCCAGTTCTCGAAGACGTTCGAGACATCGCTGGGCAGCGTGACCTGCGGGCGCTCCGCCGATCCTGAGGCGCTTGCGCTCGGCGTGGCAGAGGTTCTGGTGTCGCCGGTATCGGCTCCGGCGATCTTGTCGCTGCCCTTCGCCACGCTGTCACTACCGCCGCATGCGGTCAGAACAAGGACTGTCGTCGCGCTGATCGCGACAGCAACTGGCAAGGTGCGGCGCTTCACTGTGGCTCCCCGTGAGACAAAGTTCCAGTCAAGAGTCCAACGCTATCGGTAGGGTTCTCGCTTCCGCCAGGACGAACTTCCCCATGCACATGGGCAATTCCGGCGTAAGGGATCCTTCCGGGAGTGCCTCGTGGCTTGAATGTGTTCGAACGGCAGACGGCTCCGGGCGCGGTCGGGTGCCATGTCCGGAGCCGTCGTTGTGCGCTTGTTTGTTTTGCTATCGCGCAACTGTGCATCTCGGGCAGGAGCACGGTGGATACGCCGAGGTGAACGGCACCGGTTCCCCGTGCCCGCCGGCCACGACCTCGACCTTGCCCCGGTCGTCGGTCACCCTGCCCTCCCTGTCGATTCTGTAGATGCGGAGGCTGAGACGGGAATGGCGGGGTGTGGGATCGAGGAGTTCGAATCCGTCCGTCCCGGGTGAGTAGTGCGCGGCGCATTCCGGGCATGCGTAGACGTTGAAGCCGGGGCCTGTTGGGGCGTGGACCTCGTGGATCAGGACCGGTTCGTTCGTCGAGCGCTCGCAGCGGGCGCACATGCGCAGAGCCGGGCGGGTCATCGGCCGGCCGCCGGTACGCGTACGCCGTGGATGAGCTTCGGGCCCACGTCGATTCCGAGGGTGGCCAGGGAGGCGGCCCGGCGGCGTTCGCGTTGGCGGCGGTGTTCGTCGGGGGCCAGGACGTAGGGGCGTACGAGGCGCGATGCGTTGCCGTCGAGGGGATCGGTGAAGCGGGGTGGCGGGACGGGGATGAAACGCAGGGGTGGGGGTGCGCCTCGGCGGTGGCGGCCCTGGGGGCTTGGGGTGCAGACGCTCAGCATCCAGGTGAGGAGGCGGACGATACAGTCCGGCATGTCGACGCTCCGATTCAGCGTTGGCCGTGCCCCGGGACGGCTTCCACCCGTCGCCGGGGTCTATTGCGCAATCAGCCTACATTGCTGCGCATGTCAGTGCATAGCAGTATGCAGCATCGCACCCATCAATGCAGCTCAGGGCTGTTTTACGGTGGTTGCTATGGCAGCAGACGCAGGGGATTCGCCGATCGACCCCAACAAGATCGCGTACGTCTATATGCAGGTGGCTGACCACATCGCTGCCCGGATCGCGTCGGGTGCGCTGAGGCCGGGAGCGCGACTGCCAGGTGAGCGGGATCTCGGTGAGGAATACGGGGTCGCGTACCTGACCGCCCGCCGAGCCGTTCGCGAACTCCGTGAGCGCGGCCTCGTCGTCACTCTCCCGGCGAAGGGCACCTTCGTCGCGTATCCGGAGGCCGACGTGTCGTCAGATGGTGAGGGACAGGAGTAGCAGGGTCCGGGTGCCGAGCTTGGGCTCCGGGACTTTGCTTGGCCGGCGTCGTTCTGGCTCTCAGGCTTCCTCGGCCGACGTGAGGGGCGTCAGATCCTCGGTGGGATCGACGAAGGAAACCGTCTGGAGAATCGCCCCCATCATCTCGACGAACTGGCTCCACTGATCCACGGAGGCGGTGAAAAGCGTGAAGACAGCGGTGAACGGGCCGGTCGGGAACGGTACGTGGACCTGGATCTGGGCGGTGACGAGTTCCGTGGCCTCACCGCTTGCCGTCACGGCGGGGTTGAGGTTCAGCTGACGCCAGGCGACGCATGACACGGCCGGGCCGCAGGGGAGGTCGAGCCAGTCGACCTCGTTGTACCGGTCCGCGGACAGGGCCGCGAGGATTCCCTGTGCTACGACATCGGTTTCGGCGTCGGCCTGGTCCGTGGGTATCGCGGCCAGGGTGAAGGCGCACTGGGCGGCACCGCCGGAGAGGTCGTGCCTGGCTATGTCGCCCTCGGGGGTGCGTTCTTCCTCGGAGGTGGAGAACAGGCCCATCGCGGCGTAGGAGACACCGGTGTTCTGCATGAGTTCGGCTATGGCCGAGTAGTACGGGGCGGCGGGTTCCCAGACGGTTTCGTCACCGCGGGAGTAGAGGTCCCGTACGAAGGAGTGCGCTCGGGCCGCACGCTCGTCGGGGCTGTCGGCGAGGGGGAGTGGGAAGAAGCCTTCGGGGGTCAGGAACCAGACGGGTGGGGGATCCGTCAGGGGGAGGGGAGGTGGGAGGGGGGACGTGGATTCGGCAGATGGTGGCATGGAAGCGGGATCCCCGTTTCGGGTGTGATGTGCCTTCGGGTTCAGAGGTCTTCGGGGTGGTACTTCAGGGGGTCGGCCTCTTGGCCGTCCTCGTCCATGGTGAGAGTCTGCTCCGAGGCTCCGAAAGCAGAAGTGAGTCGACTTGGTAGCAGAATGTCGACGTGATAGTGGCCGCAGGAGTTACGTGTGATGATGGGAGCAACAGATTCCGGTGTCTTCGCCTCCATAGCGAAGTTCAGAATCGTTGCCCTCTGCTGCAGTGTGAGGGAATCAAGCGGAAGTAGTTCCAGCGTAGGCTTCAGGTACCGTGTCAGCCGACTGCGTGCAGTGGACCTGAGCCTGCACCACGATCCGTCCTCGAAGATGACCTTGAAGTCGTCTCCGTCTCTGAAGTCTTTGAGTTGAACGGCGCTGATGTCGGTACGTGGACACTGCCATAGGACCGTATCGTTGATCGCTTCGAAGTTTTTCTTCTCATAAGGAAGTTGGACGACAACAAGTCTGCGGTCGGTGACGATTACGTGTGTGAGCTGGCGCTTCTGATCAGTGCGGCTTGGATCCAACTGCCAGGGCAGGTTGCGGGCAATGGTGCCAGGCGCGGCCCACATGACCGGAAAGTCCTCGACCTCGTCCGCTGGTTCGTCCGGGGTGTCGGAGCCGAAGTCCCCGGAGGGGCCGGCAATGTTGCCGCCTGCCGCGCTGAGGAGGGCCATGAAGGCTACACCGACAACCATGCCTGCTCCCTTGAGGGATTTCAGGGCGACAGTGCCGCCCGTTGAGCGGGCAGTGAAGGCGGGGCCTTCGGGCCAGCCAGGCAAATCGTGCTGGATGTCGTTGCGGCCGGTATCACGGAACCAGCGCATACCCTTGACGCGCATCGCGGCGCCCGTTGCGAAGGTGACGGGCGCGCGGGCAAGGAGAATTTCCCCCGGTTCGGGCTGCCATACGTTCATTTCGCTATACACTCCCTGCACTCTGATCCCCGGGTTTGCAGTCCTGTGACGTTCTTTGTCGTCCATGCTTGGCAGTGGTCACGGTATGGATTTCAGTTGCCATGCTAATCGCTGGAGACGGCGTCCTTGATATTGGTGATTGCCTTGGGGGCGATCTTGAGGCTGCCGTCGATGACTCGGCCCATTCCGCTCATTGGATCTACCTCCAATTTTGTGAGGGTGTTGATTCCCTTGGTGCCGATCCACTGTCCCTCGTGATAGCCGGCGCTCACGACGCCCCCCATGCGCGTTGCCAGTCCGCTGGTTGCGTGGGAAACCTCGTAGGTGAATTCGGACATTCCACGGATCTTCACCAAGCCCGCTAGTCCGAGTCCGCCCTTGATGTCTATCGATGCCTTGCCCATGGCCATCTGAATGCGTGATTCACCGATATTCGCGATCCGGAATCCCTTGCCCAGCGCGGCAGCCTTGGCCGCCGCTGCCCCCTTCGCCACCTCAGCGGACTTACCAGCGATCTTGATCCCCTTCCCGAACATCCCGAGCCCCGGCATCAGCCCCAACGCATCGGTCCCGAGCGTCATCCAGCTCACATCCGCACCGGCGGCCATGGCGACGCCATGGGCCGCCAGGGCCAGTCCGCTGCCGATGAGGGCGGCTGTGCCGAAGATGGCGGCGAGTGGAGGGAAGGGGAGGGTGGCGATGGCCAGCATGCCCAGTACCGCGGACGCGTTGCTGAGGATGTCGCCGACCGTTTTGATCAGGTCGGCGTGTTCCTTGAGCCAGTCGCCGGTGGCGTCCCAGGCGTCCGCTATGCCCTTGCCGAGTTTTTCCCAGAAGCCGGGTTCGTCGGGGGCTATGTCCGCGGCCTTGTCGAGTTCCTTGCCTATCTTGTGGGCGGCTTGCTTGTAGCGGTCTTCGAGGTCGTGGACCTTGTTGATGACCTCGTCGACGGCGCCGGAGGCTTTGCCGAGTTCGTCGCTGCCGTCGCTGCCGGCCTCGGCTTTGGCCTTGTCCTTGGCGTCGAGTTTCTCGCCGGCGAGTTTTTCGAGCCGGTCCGCTTCGTCCTGGAAGTCCTGGAGCTCTCCTGCCCACCGGTGGAGCGCCCTGGACGCCTTGTCGAACGATTCGTAGCTCTTGCGGATGAGCGGTGTGACGTCCTCGCCGATGTACTCGGTGAAGGCGATCGCGGTCTTGCCCTTCCAGGCGCCGCATTCGATGCGTTCGAGTTCGTGTACCGCGGTGCCGAGTTCGCCGGCCAGGTTGCCGAGTCGTTTGGCGAGTTCCCGGGTGTCGATCACGTCCCCGGGGGTGGGGTCCCAGCCTATGCGGGGGAAGGAGGGCCGCTTGCCGGTCACGTCACTTGCCCTTCTTCTTGACCTTGAGTGATTCGGCGAGTTCCTGGTCGAGCTTGTCGAAGGTGTCGCCGATGGTGTTGATCATCTTCACGGCGCCCTGGGTGTGCTTGCCGAGCTGTTTGATGCCGTAGCCCCAGTCGTCGGCGAAGTCCTGGACGTCGTCGACGAGTTTGCTCTCGCCGACGGCCGAGGCGTCGGTGCCGCGCAGGCTGCGGCGGGCGTCCTCCATGCGGTCGCTGATGGTGGAGAAGGTCTTCTTCAGGTGTTCGAAGACGGTGTCTTCGAGGCGCAGGTCGCTCATGTCGTCTTCCGGTCTCCGGTCTCCGGTCACGGGCCCGTCGCGAGGGCACGTCGCGAAGCTGGTGGGTGGGTCGTCAGCGGTTGACCGACTGGATCTCCTGGACCGTGACGGCCTGGTCGTTGCCGAACGTGCCGTCAGGGAGCCGCTTCGGGTCGGGATTGCCCGTGCCCGTCCAGGTGATCCGCCAGGTCACCGTGGCCCGCAGCCTGAACGTGCCGTTCCCGGAGGAGCGCAGGTAGGTGACGCCGCACGGCGGGGTCCGGTCGGCCTTGCCCTTGGCGTAGGGCTCTCCGACGGAGTCGTCGGCGTTGAGTGTGCAGTCGCCCGAACCGGGATGGGTCGTGGCGTCTCGGGTGCCGGGTTCGAGCCTGAGCGCGACTGGTTCGGCGGTGGTCGTGGCCTGGATGTGCATGCCGCCGACATCGAGGGCGGCGGTCACCGAGACCGGTTTGAACCGGGCCTTGTCGAGCCAGGCCCAGGTGGGCAGATTGACCTTGGTGGTGTCCTGCGGCGCCAGGCTCACCTCGGTGGCGGGCAGCCGCACGCGGTTGTAGGCGAGTTCGGCGAGGATCTGCGGGGTGACCGCGTGGTCCACGGGCGGCGCGGCACCGTTCTCCACCCAGAAGGGCTGCTTGTCGCAGACCTGGGCGGCCGGCTCCATCCAGCGGTCCTGGTCGACGACGGCGACCCACCAGTTGCCCTCGTCCTGTATGCCGAGGTTGTAGTTCTTGTACGTGCCGTCCTTGTAGTCGTTGCGGAACATGCCGACGGACGCCTTGGCGTAGCTGTGCTGGCCCGGCGTATTGATCGTTTCGGTGTACATGTTCTCGACGTACTCGGAGAAGTCCGCGGCGCTTCTCGGTTCGTACCAGCATGCGGGTGGGGTCCAGTCGCCGACGGGTGTGACATGGCCCTTGTCGCCGCCTCCGCCCGCGGTGGAACCGCTGAAAGTGATCAACGAGTAGAGCCGTCCGCCGTCCTGCCCGCCGCGGGTCTCGGTCTTCTGGCCGTTCGACTTTCCAGGCGTTCCCCACCCGAAGGCGGTGCCGGGAAGGAGCGCCAAGGTGACCGCGGCTGCCCCTGCGGGGAGCCAGCAATGCCTGATCCTCAAGGAGTGCACGCCTTGTTCCCCCGCTCCGATTCGAGCTTCGTGGTCTGCCAGACGCCCTTGTCGTTCAACTGAAGGCGGGTGCTGTAGAGCACATAGGATTCGGCGGTCGCTGGTTCCTTGTCGACCTTCTCCGTCTTCCGGTTCTTGTTGTACGCCTTGCTCTCGTCCGCGCAGTACGACACACCGGCGGTCTTCTTGTCGAAGACACTGATCCTGGCCGCGTAGTAACGCACAGCACCCGAGTAGGTGAGGCCGGAGTCCACGATCGACTTGACCCAGTCCTGGCTCCCGGCGAGGGCCGTGTCGGCTTGGTAGAAGGCCAGCGCGGAGGTTTCCGGGTCCCCCTTGGTGACGGAGTACGTCACCGCGGTCTGCGCCCTTCCGGCGTCCGCCAGGACCGCGTCCTTGGTGGCGTCCCCGGTCTTCCAGCCCTCGAAGGTTTCGTGTACGTCGCTCGGCAGCGCCAGGTCGGGCCGCGTGGCGCCGCTCGTCGTCGGGCTCGGAGCCACGGAGGGCGAGGAGTCCCCGCTGTCGGCCCCCGCGATCCTCCCCCCGTCCCCGCCCGAGTCACCCCCGCCGCACCCCGTCAGCAAGAGGCTTGCGGTTGCGGCAACCGCGGTGGCAATCGGCGCAGAGCGGCGCATCACTGTGGGCTCCCCGTTGAGACATGAAGGCTGTCAAGGGCACTGACGGTATCCCTGGGATTGGAGGTTCCGCCAGGCTGGAGCGGCGTCGGCCGCCGGAACGGTGCGGGGGCAACAGCGGTTTCCCGTACGGAGGGTGGGGAACCGCCCGCACCTCTCGTGGGCGAAACGTGCAGGCATCGTGTCCGCCCGGTGAGCGCTTGCCCGGCGGTGGGATTGTCGGGTGTTCGTCGGAGCGCAGGCAGTAGGCTCCGTACCCCCTTGGTTCAACTGCTGTGTGTTGGGGGGATGTTGCGGAGCGCGACCGCGTTCCGGGTGGGTCCACGCACACGGAGCGTGCCTTGAGGGGCTTATGTACGGCTGATACGGTGCGTTCGCTTGACACTCACCCTGGTGCTGGGTATCCGCCCGGCTCGGGCGGTGCGTCCAGCACGTCTCGTGTTTCACGCGCGGGCGTCGGGGGTGAAGTGTCCGCTTTTTTTGGCAACTTGGCAGGCATTTCTTGCGGGTACGGGGAGCGGTTGCGTGAAGATCCAGGAGCGTACGGGGGCGGGCGCGGGTCGTGCCGCCGCTCCGGCTCAGCCGTCGGTCGGTGACCGGCTGCCCACTCCGCCTCGTGAGCGCAAACCGGCGTTGGCCGCGCTCGCCGTGCTGCTGATCCTGCTCGGCGCGCTCGGCGCCACGACGCTCGTGCTGCGCGCCGGTGACCGGATCGAGGTCATCAAGGTGACCAAGGAGATCCCGGTCGGCGAGTCCGTCAAGAACGGCGGGGTGACGTCCGTGATGGTCGCCGCCGACGACGGCATCGACTACGTCCGCTGGGACCAGCTCGACACCCTCAAGACCCTCAAGGCCAAGTCCACCATCTACACGGGCACGGTCGTGGTGGGGCAGATGTTCGCCGCGGGCGACTCCCTCCCCAAGGGGAAGGCGTCCGTCGGCGTCTCCCTCAAGCAGGGCCAGTACCCGGCCGACATCAAGCCCGGTGACACCGTCGCCGTCTACAGCGTCGACTCCGGCGGCTCGAACTCGGGCAGCTCGGCCGACTCGTCCGGGACCTCCTCCGGCGGGCTCATCGTCGGCGACGCGCGGGTCAGCTCGAAGTCCGACGGCAGTGACGCCACCGTCAGCACGGGCAACCTCTCGCTGACCCTGCTCGTCGACGAGGCCGACGCCGCCGCCGTGGCACGTGCCGCGTCCGCCAACGCGGTGGCCGTCGTGCGAGTTCCCGGCACCGGCAACTAGAAGGCGGCACCCACCCCATGGCGCTCATCGCAATCGCCGCCGACAAGGGTTCCCCCGGCGTCACCACCGCGGCCGTCGCCCTCGCCGCCGTCTGGCCGAGGCGCGCGCTGCTCGCCGAGGCCGACCCGGCCGGCGGTGACCTCGTCTACCGCAGCGCCGCCGCGCACGGCGGGCCGCTCAACCCGAACACCGGCATGCTGTCCATAGCGGCCACGGCCCGGCGCGGGCTCGTGCCCGACCAGCTCTGGGACCACGTGCAGCCGCTGAGCGGCGGGCTCGAAGTCCTCGTCGGGCTCGGTATCGCCGAGCAGGCGGCCGGGCTGGCCGGCCTGTGGCCCACCCTCGGGCACGCCTTCGCCTCCCTGGCCGACTCCCCGAACGCCCCCGCCGACGTCATCGCCGACTGCGGACGCATCAGCGGCGACACCCCGGCCGTGGAACTGTTCCCGCACGCCGCGCTCGTCCTGCTGGTCTCGCGTACCGAGCCCGAGTCGCTGGCCCGGGTCCGGGACCGCGCCGCCGCGCTCTCCGTCAAGCTGCACGGCGGCCCGCGCGGCGCCGCGACCCTCGCCACCCCGCTCATCGGCGTCGTCCTGGTCGCCGACCCGAGCAGTTCCGCCAAGCTCGCCGGCCAGGTCAACGACATGCTGGTGCACGCCCAGACCGGCGCGCGGGTCGTCGGCACGCTCGCCGACGACCCGTCCGGCGCGGAGCAGTTGGCCGGCCGCAAGCGGGGGCGCCTGGAGAAGTCGCTGCTGATCCGCTCGGCCCGCAAGGTCACCGCCGACCTGTACCAGCAGTACGGCGCCGCGTGGGCCGCGTCCGCCCAGGCCCAGCAGGCGCACCAGTCCCAGCAGCAGGCGCACCACGGCGGACAGCAGCCCCAGCAGCAGGCGTACCAGCCGCAGCAGGGCCGGCAGCAGCCGCCGCAGCAGGGCCAGCAGCCGCCGCAGCAGGGCGAGCGGCCCCAGCAGGGTCACGCGGGGGCCGGACGATGACCGCTGTCGACCACCAGTTGGTCAAGCGGTTCCGGCAGGACGCCGGCGACCGCATCGCCGAACAGCGCCGTCAGGACCAGGTCCGCGGCGTGTCGCCGATGTCCACGGAGGACGAGCGGCAGTACGCCCGCGCGGTCATCGCGCAGATCCTGGAGGAGTACGCCCGCACCGAGATCAACGCGGGCCGTACCCCGCTGGACGCCGAGACCGAGGAGCAGTACGCGGCCGCCGTGCACGCCGCCCTCTTCGGTGTGGGCCGGCTCCAGCCCCTGCTGGACGACCCCGACGTCGAGAACATCGACATCAACGGCTGCGACCAGGTCTTCGTCGGCTACTCGGACGGGCACGAGGTCAAGGGCGAGCCCGTCGCCGAGACCGACGAGGAACTGATCGAGCTGATCCAGGTGCTGGGCGCCTACTCCGGTCTGTCCTCCCGGCCCTTCGACTCCGCCAACCCGCAGCTCGACCTGCGGCTGCCCGACGGCTCCCGGCTCTCGGCCGTCATGGACGTCGCCCGGCGGCCCGCGCTGTCCATCCGGCGGGCGCGCATGGGCAAGGTGTTCATCTCCGACCTCGTCGGCAACGGCACCCTCGGCCCCGAGCTGGGCCACTTCCTCGCCTGCGCCGTCCGCGCCCGCAAGAACATCATGATCGCGGGGGCCACCAACGCGGGCAAGACGACCCTGCTGCGTGCCCTCGCCAACGAGATCCCGCCGGGCGAGCGGCTCATCACCGTCGAACGCGCCCTGGAACTCGGCCTCGACACCTTCGCCGACCTGCACCCCAACGTGGTGGCGTTCGAGGAACGGCTGCCCAACTCCGAGGGCCAGGGCGCCATCAGCATGGCCGAGCTGGTCCGCCGCTCGCTGCGCATGAACCCGTCCCGGGTGATCGTCGGTGAGGTGCTGGGCGACGAGATCGTCACCATGCTCAACGCGATGTCGCAGGGCAACGACGGCTCGCTCTCCACGATCCACGCCAACAGCTCCAGCGAGGTCTTCAACCGTATCTCCACCTACGCGTTGCAGGCGTCCGAGCGGCTGCCCATCGAGGCCAGCCAGATGCTGATCGCGGGGGCCGTGAACTTCGTCGTCTTCGTCCAGCGACGCAACAACTTCCAGACCGGCGGCCGGCTCCAGCGCGTGGTCACCTCGATCCGCGAGGTCAACGGTGTCGACGGCCGGGTGCTGTCCAGCGAGGTGTTCGCCGAGACGCCCGACGGCCGGGTCGTACCGCATGCGCCGATAGCCTGCCTGGAGGACCTGATGGCCTACGGCTACCAGCCGCACGGGGCGTGGGGGTGACCATGACGTACTTCACCGCCACCGCCACCGCCACCGCTGCCACCCTCGGCACCGGCACGGGCACCGGCACCGACGCCGTCACGCGTACGGCGTTCGGCTCGCTCGGCTCCATGGGCGGCCTCTTCTCCACCACCGTCCTGTACTCGATCGGCAGCGGCGTCGCCGTCGGCGGCGGCATCGCGCTGCTGATGCTCGCCGTGCGCGGCCTGCCCGCCAAGCCGGCGCACGAGAAGCAGAAGGCCAACGAGCGGGCCGCCGAACTGATCCGGTTCGCCGGGCAGCGCGGCTCGCTCGCCGCGATCGTCGGGCTCGCCGTCCTGCTGCTGACCCGCTGGGCGGTGGCCGGTCTCGCGGCCGGCGTCCTCGTCTTCTTCTGGGACCGCCTCTTCGGCGGCGCCGGGGAGGAACGAGCGGCCATGCGCCGGGTGGAGGCCCTGGCCTCCTGGACCGAGTCCCTGCGCGACACCATCGCCGGCGCGGTCGGCCTGGAGCAGGCCATCCCGGCGTCCGCGCGGGCCGCGGCCCCCGTCCTGCGCCCCCACCTCGACTCCCTCGTCGACCGGCTGCGCGCCCGTACTCCGCTGCCCGACGCGCTCCAGGTGCTCGCCGACGAGATCGACGACGCGTCCGCGGACATCATCGTGGCCGCGTTGATCCTCAACGCCCGGCTGCGCGGCCCCGGTCTGCGTCAAGTCCTCGGCGCGCTCGCCAAGTCGGCGCGCGAGGAGGTCGACATGCGCCAGCGCGTGATGGCCCAGCGCGCCTCCACGCGCCGCTCGGTGCAGATCGTGGTCGCGGTGTCGATCGCCTTCGTCCTCGGACTCGCCATCTTCAACCGCGACTTCGTCTCGCCGTACGGCAGCCCGGTCGGCCAGCTCGTACTCGCCCTCGTCTGCGCCCTGTTCGCGCTCGGCTTCTGGTGGCTGCGCAAGCTGTCCACGATCGAGACGCCCGAACGCTTCCTGGTCCGCGACGAGTCGTCGGTGCAGTTCGTACGGCCCCGCGGCGCGGTCACGAGCACACAGCCGCACGCCCCGCAGGCCCAACAGCCGCTCCATCCTCACCAGCACCACCAGTCGCAGCCGCCGTTCCAGTCGGAAGAGGGTGTACGCCGGTGAACCTGACGATGCCGATCCTGATCGGCGTGGTGTTCGGACTGGGCGTCTACGCCCTCGTCCGCGCCCTGATGCCGTCCAGGCGGAGCGCGGTCGCCCAGGTCGCGCGGATCGACGCGATGCGGGCGCGGGGCGCGGCGTACGAGTCCGCGCGGCAGACGCAGGACACGGGACGCTTCGGCGCGCTGCGCGCCGAGATCGGCGCCCGCGTCTCCGAGTTCTACCTGCACCAGGGCTGGGAACAGCGCTCGCTGCGCGCCGACCTCGCCGTCCTGGACCGCAGCTGGGAGAAATTCCTGGCGACGAAGGTGCTGCTGGCCACGGCCGGGCTGTTCTTCGGGCCGTTCCTGTTCGCGGTCGTCTACACGATGGGCTTCGGCCGCAGTCCGGTCATCCCGGTCTGGCTGGCCCTGATGTGCGCGGCGCTCTTCTTCTTCCTGCCCGACCTCGAAGTACGGCGGGACGCGGCCGACAAGCGCCGGGACCTGCGACGGGTCATCGGGGCCTATCTGGACCTGGTGTCGATGAGCCTGGCCGGCGGGCGCGGCCTGCCCGAGGCGTTGATGGCGGCGGCCGAGGTCTCCGACGGCTGGGCCAACCAGCGCATCCGCAGCGCCCTGTCCGACGCCCGGATCACCGGCATCAGCCAGTGGCAGGCGCTCGGGCAGCTCGGGGAGGAGCTGGGCGTCGAGGAACTCAAGGACCTCTCGGCCTCGCTGGCGCTGGTCGCGGACGACGGCGCCAAGGTGCGCGAGTCGCTCGCCTCCCGCGCGGAGACCATGCGGCACCGCGAACTCGCCGAGATCGAGGGCAGCGCGGGCGAGAAGTCCCAGTCGATGCTCGTGGCGCAGCTGCTGCTGTGCGCGGGATTCCTGGTGTTCCTGATCTTCCCTGCGGCCGTGCGGGTGTTCCAGGTGTGAACCTCCGACCGGCAACGACGAGCCCCACGACCCGAATCCATCGCCTTCACTTCACTTCACTGCTTCCGCTCCATTTCTCCCACTGCCCAGACCGTCAGCCGAGTCGAGCTGAGTCGAGAGGACGACTTCCATGACTGAACGCACCGTCCGCACCGGAATCCCGGCGGTGGACTTCCTGATCACCTTCCTCCAGTGCCGGGTGCAGCGCGCCCGCTCCGGCGAACTGGACCGTGGTGCCTCCGCCGTCGAGTGGGTCATCATCTCCGCGGTGGTGGTGGCGATCGTCGGCGTGGTGGCCGCGATCATCAACGCCGCGCTGAGCGACGGCGCGAACAAGGTCGGCGACTGCATCAGGGGCGCGGACGCGGGCAAGACCTGCTGACCGCTGTAAGGCGCGACAAGAAGACGCGAAGACGCGAAGACACGACGCGACACGACGGGGATGACGGGGTTGTTTGTGGGCGTGGGCAGATGGGCGCGCCGCCGTGCGCGGGCCGCGCGCGGCGAGAGCGGTGACTCGGGCATGACCGCGATCGAGTTCGTGCTGCTCACCCCCGTCCTGTTCTTCATGATCTTCGCGACGGTGCAGTTCGCGCTGTACTTCTTCGCCGACCACGTGGCCCAGGCGGCGGCCCAGGCGGGCGCCCGCAAGGCCCGCGCCACCGCCGACGAACAGCCCGGCGCCTGGCGCGGCGAGGCCCGTGATGTCGTCGACTCCTACATCAGCCAACTCGGCCCGCAGCTGGTGGTCGCGCCGGACGTGAAGCTGCTCCAGCCGGACGCGGGCACGGTGGGTGTGGAGATCTCGGCGCGGATCCCCACGGTCTTCCCGGGACTCGACCTGACCGTGCACGCGCAGTCCTCCGGACCGGTGGAGCGGTTCGTGCCGGAAGGGGGCAACTGAATGCGCGGCCGCGACCCCGCGGGCGACGACCGGGGTCTGTCCACGGTCGAGGTCGTGATCCTCGCGCCGGTGATGATCCTGTTCATCCTCGTCCTGGTGGCCTTCGGCCAACTGGTCGACGGCCGGGGTGCGCTGGACGGCGCCGCGCGGGACGCGGCCCGCGCCGGCTCGATCCAGAAGGACCACGGCACCGCCATGGCCGAGGCCCGCAGGGCCGCCGAGGCGGACCTCGCCGACGTGTGTTCCGGCCCGGTCTCCGTCGTCCAGACCAGCCAGGGCTTCGCACCCGACAGCATCTTCACCGTCGAGGTGAGCTGCCAGGTACGGGGCCTGGCCATGCTGGGCCTGGACATCCCGACCCGGCTGTCGTCGAGCTTCAGCTCCCCGCTCGACCCGTACCGGAGGTCGGCGTGAGGACAGCGGTACGCGCCTGGTGGTCCGCGCGCCGGACCGGTCTTGACGACCGGGGTTCCGGCGCCGGAGCGGTGATCATCTTCGCCCTCGTCTTCCTCTCCTTGTCCGCCTTCGTGATCGACGGCGGCATGTCCATCTCCAAGCGGGAACGCGCCGCCGACATCGCGGAACAGGCGGCCCGTTACGCGGCCCAGGACATAGACAAGGACGCTCTCTACGACAACGCGGGCGGCCCCGCGCCGATCAACTTCCAGAACTGCGACGCGCGGGTGAAGACCTTCGCCCGCGAGATGGACATGACGGGCGCCGACATCGCCGCGACCCACTGCGTGCTGGCCGACACCCAACAGGTCGAGGTCGAGGTGCAGTTGACGTACCAGCCGGTGTTCACCGGCATGTTCTACGGCGGGAACGTGGTCGTGCACGGCCAGGCGGTGGCGCGGAACGAGGTCGGCTGAGCCGGGGGTGCGGCGTGACGTTCGTACGGGGTGAAGGGGCGGAGAGGTGAAGGGGTGGAGAAGTGAAGGGGGGAGACGTTGCACGGGGAACCGATGACGATCGCCGGGGGCGACGCTCGTGGACCGGTGATCCGGTGAACGGGAGGGCCGGTGCGCCGGGTTCGGCCGCCGCGGACCTTCGACGCTGTCAGTCCCAGTCAATAGGATCTCCCTAGGATCTCCTAGGAACCACTCGCTCGACCCGCCCCGCCCAGTTCCTCCCACCCACGACCCAGGACACCCGCCATGGCGCGACGCAGCACATCAAGCTCGACGGGAAGACCGACGGGCCCGAGGAATCGGACACCGCAGCCGGTACGCGTGCGGCGGCGTACGTTCGGGGACTTCGTCAAGGCGTTCTTCGCGTTCCTCGCCCTGCTCGTGCTCGTCGTCGGCGTGCCCGGTGCCCTCGCCGTCACCGTCGGGTGGCCGCTGCCGCACGGGGCGCCGAGCCTGGAGTGGTTGCAGCAGGAGATCACCGTCCAGACCTTCCTGCACGTGCTGACGGTGATCGTGTGGCTCGCCTGGGCCCAGTTCACCGCCTGCGTGCTCGTCGAGGCCAAGGCCGCGCTGTCCGGCGTGGGGCTGGCCGGGCGGGTGCCCGGCTCCGGGCCCAGCCAACTGCTCGCCCGGCAACTCGTCGCCGCGCTGCTGCTGGTCGGCGCCACCGCGGCCAGCCTCACCCCGGGGCTGTCGCAGCTCGGGCACAGCATGGAGGGCAACCAGCGGGGCACGGTGGCCGCCGCCCAGCAGACCCCCGGACTCTTCGCCCAGCAGCAGGAGCAGGTCTCCGGCACGGCCGCCGCCCTCGCCGAACAGGCCGCGCAGGCGGCTGAGGCGGCGCAGACCGGCGTCCACGGCGTCCACGCGGACGCGGGCGGCACGGTCGCCAAGGACGCCGGGACGAAGTACTACCGGATCCAGCCGCCCGAGGGCCGCCACCACGACTCCCTCTGGGAGATAGCGCAGCGGCACCTCGGCGACGGCCGCCGGTACAAGGAGATCTACGAACTCAACAAGGACCGCGTCCAGCCCGACGGTTCGCGGCTGTCCGAGGCCAGCCTCATCCGGCCCGGCTGGATCATGGAGATGCCCGCCGACGCGCGCGGCGGCGAACTGGTCGAGATGCCCGCCGCCCAGGCCGCCGCCCCGGACGTCCAGCAGCAGATCCAGGACTATGCGCGCAACGGGGGACCGGACGGGGGAGCGAACCAGCAGGCCCAGGGACATGCCCAGCAGGGCGGCGGCTCGGGTGCCGCCCAGGTCTCGCTGCCCGCGCAGCAGACCGGCGCGCACGGCGGTGCGCACGCTGGCGCGGACGGCGGATCGGACGGCGGCGCCGGCGCCGGGCACGGGCAGCGGCACGCGACGCCCGCCGCGTCCGGCAGCCAGTCCACCGGCCACGCCTTCGGCCTTCCGGAAGCCCTCATCGGCGCGCCGCTGCTCGCCGCCGGCCTGCTCGGCGCGCTCGGCAGGCGGCGCCGGCAGGCGCTGTGGCAGTCGGCCCTGGGAACCGTCGGCGGCCGGCGCGGCATGGAGCCGCCCACGCCGACCGGCGACGCCCAGGACGCGCAGGACGCGCTGCTGGTCGGCGCCGACCCCGAGGGCGTACGGCTGCTCGACCGCTCGCTGCGCGGCCTGTCCGCCTCCCTCGCCGCCGAGTCCCGCCCGCTGCCCGTCGTCTACGCCGCCTGGCTGAGCAACGGCGACCTGCACCTCCAACTCGCCCAGCCCGCCGGCAAGCCGCCCGCGCCCTGGCAGCTCGGGCAGGACCAGACGTTCTGGACGCTCGCCCGCGCCGACGCCGACCGGTACGAGGACACGGACACCGCCGCGCCCTACCCCGGCCTCGTCAGCCTGGGCACCATGGACGACTCCCGGCTGCTGCTCAACCTGGAAGCGGTGCCCGGCATCGTCTCGCTCGGCGGACGCGAGGCCGACCGGGCCGCCGTGTTCGCGTCGGTCGCCGCCGAACTCGCCACCAACGGCTGGTCGGACCGCATGACCATCACCCTGGTCGGCTTCGGCGAGGACCTGACCGCGCTCGCCCCCAACCGGCTGCGCCACCTCGACGGCATCGAGGCGCTGATCGAGACCATGGCGGCCGAGACCCGGCAGCGGCGCGGCGCCCTGGGCGCCGCCGGGCACGACTCCGTCCTCACCGGCCGTACCGGGCCCGCCCAGCACACCCGTTGGGCGCCGCACCTGGTGCTGCTCGCCGCGCAGCCCTCCGCCGAGGACGCCGTGCGGCTCGCCGAACTCGCCGCCGACGCCGGCCGCCTCGGCATCGGCTACCTGGTCGGCACCGAGACCGGTGATCTGCCCGGCGCGGCCTGGGAGATGGAGATCACCGCCGCGGGCAGGCTGCTCGCCCCGCTGCTCGGCCTGGACCTGGACGCCCAGCTGCTGCCGGTGGCCCAGCAGCGCGCCGTCGTCGAACTGTTCGTCGAAGCCGACCCCGAGCACGATCCGGACGGCCCGGTCAACGCCCCGCCGTTCCTGGTCGACATCAGCGAGCAGGGCCGGCCCGCGGTCTACGCCCGCCTCGTCGGACCGTACGAGATCATCGGCCTGGACACCCCGGACGGCGAGCGCAGCGCGCTGCTCCACGAGGCGCTGGCCCTGCTGCTCCTGCACCGGGAGGGCGTGCACCCCCGGGTGCTGGCCTCCGCGCTGTGGCCGCGCGGCGTCACCGAGGACGTACGGGACGCGCTCGTCGAGCGGCTGCGCGGCTGGCTCGGCAGCGACCCGGACGGCACCGCCCGCCTCGCCGCCGACGCGACCGGCCGGCTCACCCTCGCCAAGTCCGTCGTCTCCGACCTGGACGTCCTGCGCTCCCTCTACCACGAGGCCACGCAGGGCAAGGGCGTGGACAGCAGGGCCGTCCGCGGGCGGCTGCTGACCGACGCGCTGGTCCTGGTCCGCGGGCCGCTGCTCGCGGACCGTCCCGAGGGCCGGTACCGCTGGCTCACCCACGAGATCGTCGACGCCCAGCTGCCGCTGCTGGTCGCGGACATCGGGCTCGCGCTGTCCGCGTTCCACCTGGAGAAGGACCGCGCGGAGAAGGCGATCGAGGCGCTGGACGCGGCGCTGCGCACCGCGCCGTCCGACGAGCGGCTGTGGAACGAGTCGCTGCGCGCCACCCACGCCACCGGCGAACCGGCCCGGCTCCGGGCCCGCGCCGCCGACCTGCTCACCCGCAGCGGCGCCCGCGGACTGCCGCCGCGCACGGAAGCGCTCCTCGACGAGCTGCTGCCGACGTGGCGCGACGGCGTCGCGGCGGCGGGATGAGCGACCTCGCGCTGATCGTCGTCGCCGCGCTGTGGGGCGCGGCGGCGGGCGTGCTGCTGCCCCGGGCCGCCTACCGGTTCGCCGCCCCGGCGGGCGAGCCGTGGCGCGACCACTGCCCGGCCGGACACCCGGTACGGGGCTGGCTCGGACCGGGCCGCTGCGGACAGTGCGCCGCACGGCCTGCCGAACCGGACGCCCTGCCCCTCGACGCCCTGCCCCTCGACGCCCTGTCCTCCGACGCCCTGTCCTCCGACGCCCTGTCCTCCGACGCCCTGTCCTCCGACGGCCCGTCCCCCGACGGCCCGTCCCGGGACGACCGGAGCGCGCGCGGCGCCCGCGGCGCGGCCCGGTACGGCCCTCGTGTCCTGAGCCTCGCGGCCGTCACCGCGCTCGTCTGCGCCGCCCTCGCCGCCACCACCGGTACCCGGCCCGAACTCGGCGTCTGGCTGCTGCTCGCCCCGCCGGGGGTGCTGCTCGCGGTCGTGGACTTCCGGGTGCAGCGGCTGCCGGACCCGCTGACCCTGCCGCTGGCCGCCGCCGCGCTCGGTCTGCTCGCCGTGGCCGCCGTCGTGCCCGAGCACGCCGGTGACTGGCTGACGGCGCTGTACGGCGCCCTCGCGCTCGGCGGCGGCTACTTCGTGCTGTTCCTCGTCAACCCCGGCGGCATGGGCTTCGGCGATGTGAAGCTGGCCCTCGGCGCGGGCGCCGCACTCGGCTGGTACGGCTGGCCGACCCTGCTGCTCGGCACCTTCGCCGGGTTCCTGTCCGGCGCGCTGTACGCGGGCGGCCTCGTGGTGGCCCGCCGGGCCGGCCGGAAATCGGCCATCGCCTTCGGGCCGTTCCTGATCGCCGGGGCATACGTGGGGCTGCTGATCGGCGGGTACGCGGCCTGAGCCCGGCGGGGTCGCAGCAGGGGACCGGCGGGGTCGCGGCCTGGGACCGGCGGGTACGCGGCCTGAGCCCGGCGGGGTCGCGGGGCTCGCGGTGGTGGGGCTCGCGGTGGTGGGGGTCGTGGCGGTGGGGTCGCGGTCACTGCCGGGCGGGCTCGTCGCGGTGGGCTCGTGGCCGGTGGCCGGGCTCGTACGGAATCTGCGGCGGGGCTGGTAAGCGGCCCGGGGCCAGGCCATGGGGAGCCTGCGGCCGGGGGCTGGTACGCGGCGGGGGCCAGGCCGTACGGAGCCTGCGGACGGGCAGGTGAACGGCCTGGCGTAGGCTGGCCCGGTCTGTCCGCCGCCGCCCAGAACCACCGTTCACAGCGCGTTTCGCGCGCACCTTTTGATTCAGTCGACGAAAGGGACGCCCCGGTGACCGAGAAGGCCGACCTCCAGTCCGTCCTCGACCGTGCGGCCGCCGGAGGGCGGATCACCCCCGAGGAGGCGCTCGACCTCTACCGCGACGCTCCGCTGCACGCCCTGGGTGCCGCCGCCGACGCGGTGCGCCGGCGCAAGTACGCGGGCATCGAGCACATCGCGACGTACATCATCGAGCGCAACATCAACTACACGAACGTCTGCGTGACCGCGTGCAAGTTCTGCGCCTTCTACGCCGCGCCCAAGGACACCGCCAAGGGCTGGACCCGCGACCTCGACGACATCCTGCGGCGCTGCGCCGAGACCGTCGAACTGGGCGGCACCCAGATCATGTTCCAGGGCGGCCACCACCCTGACTACGGCGTCGAGTACTACGAGCAGCACTTCCGGGCCATCAAGGAGGCGTTCCCCCAGCTGGTGATCCACTCGCTGGGCGCGTCCGAGGTCGAGCACATGGCCCGGATCTCCGGGGTGACGGTCGAGGAGGCCGTCACCCGGATCCACGAGGCCGGCCTCGACTCCTTCGCGGGCGCGGGCGCCGAACTGCTGCCCGAGCGGCCGCGCAAGGCCATCGCCCCGCTGAAGGAGAGCGGCGAGCGCTGGCTGGAGATCATGGAGACCGCGCACCGGCTGGGCGTCGAGTCCACGTCGACGATGCTCATGGGCACGGGCGAGACCAACGCCGAGCGGATCGAGCACCTGCGGATGATCCGCGACGTACAGGACCGTACGGGCGGCTTCCGGGCCTTCATCCCGTACACCTACCAGCCCGAGAACAACCACCTGAAGGGCCGCACCCAGGCCACGCTCTTCGAGTACCTGCGGATGATCGCCGTCGCCCGCGTCTTCCTCGACAACGTCCAGCACATCCAGGGCTCCTGGCTGACCACGGGCAAGGAGGTCGGACAGCTGTCCCTGCACTACGGCGCGGACGACCTCGGCTCGATCATGCTGGAGGAGAACGTGGTCTCCTCGGCGGGCGCCAAGCACCGTTCCAACCGGCTGGAGATCATCGACCTGATCCGCAAGGCGGGCCGGGTACCGGCGCAGCGCGCGACGACGTACGAGCACCTGGTCGTCCACGACGACCCGGCGAACGACCCCGTCGACGAGCGGGTGATGTCGCACATCTCGTCCACCGCCATCGAGGGCGGCACGGCCCACCCCGAGCTGAAGCTGCTCGCGTCGAACTGAGCGGTGGAGGGGGCGAGTTGGAGACCATTCACGCGGCCGACCAGGTCTACGTCACCTGGGAGTCCGCGCCGGTCGCGGACGGTGCCGTCGTGGTGGGGCGGGACCGGATCGGTGCCGTGGGGACGTTCGCGGAACTGCGTGAGCGGTTCCCGGGTGCGCGGGTGCGCCGCTGGCCCGGCCGTCTGGGGCCCGCCCGGGTCCACGAAGGGCCGCTCCCGGATGCCCCGAGCCCCCGCGAACGGATCCACGCCGTGCTGAAGCTCGGCGCGGCGGCGGTCCTGGCGGACCACGTCGACTCACCCGCACTCCGCGCGGCCGCCGAACGCAACGACGTGGCGGTGCTGCCGGGTTCCGGGCCGACCGCGCTCCGTCCGTCCGGCCGCGCCGACCTGGCCGTCCTGGACGACACCGGCGCCTGCATCGCCACGGTGTGCGCGGGCCGCCTGGTGCACCGTAGACGGTGAGGGTCCGGGCTGCGCCGCCTGGTGCACCGTAGACGGTGAGGGTCCGGGCTGCGCCGCCTGGTGCACCGTAGACGGTGAGGGTCCCCGGGCTGCGCCGCCTCGTGCACCGTGGACGGTGAGGGTCCGGGCTGTGCCGCCTCGTGCACCGTGGACGGTGAGGGTCCGGGCCGGAGGGAAACGTCTCGGACGGGGGTGAGGGTGAGGCTGCTGCCGGGACGGTCCTGCCCCTCCTGCCACAATGGGTCCGTGACCCGCGCATCCCTGGACAAGCAGCCGCACGAAGTCGCCTCGATGTTCGACGACGTGGCGGCACGGTACGACCTCACCAACGACCTGCTGTCGCTCGGCCAGGACCGGGTGTGGCGCAAGGCCGTCGCGCAGGCGGTCGACGCCCGCCCCGCCCAGAAGGTCCTCGACCTCGCCGCGGGCACGGCGACCTCGTCGCTGCCGTTCACCCGCACCGGCGCCTACGTCGTCCCGTGCGACTTCTCCCTCGGCATGCTGCGGGTCGGCAAGCAGCGGCACGCCTGGATGCCGTTCACCGCGGGGGACGCGACGAGGCTGCCGTTCAAGGACGACACCTTCGACGCCGTGACGATCTCCTTCGGGCTGCGCAACGTCCAGGACACCGACGCCGCGCTGCGGGAGATGCACCGGGTGACCCGGCCGGGCGGGCGGGTGGTGATCTGCGAGTTCTCGCATCCCACCTGGACGCCGTTCCGCACCGTCTACACCGAGTACCTGATGCGCGCGCTGCCGCCGGTGGCGCGGGCGGTCTCCTCCAATCCCGACGCGTACGTCTACCTCGCCGAGTCCATCCGGTCCTGGCCCGACCAGCCCGGCCTGGCCGGGCGGCTGCGCGCGGCGGGCTGGTCGAAGGTGGCGTGGCGCAATCTCACCGGCGGTGTGGTGGCCCTGCACCGGGGCTTCAAGGTGAGCTGAGCGCCGACGCCCGCCGGACGGACGTGGGGCGGTCCGCCGCGTGGTCCCCGCACCGGCTGCGCCGGCCGACCGGCGTGGTTCCCGCGCCGGTCCCGGCCGGTTGCCCCCGGCAGGCCGTCCCCGGCAGGCCGTCCCCGGCAGGCCGTCCCCGGCAGGCCGTCCCCGGCAGGCCGTCCCCGGCCCGTGGCTCACCCTTTGGTCATCTCGAAGGTGTCGCCCGGCTCGTCCAGTTCACGTTGCAGTCCGCCCGAGGGCGGTCTCGGGATGCGTGGCTCGCGGACTCCGCCGCCGCCTTCGCTCTCGCCGAAGTCGAACCACACGTACACCATGGACTCCCGCGGCACTTCGGCACCGGGCTGCGGGTACTGGCGCACGACGTAGTCGACGACGGTGAGATGGAAGTCCGGCCGGTCCGGCGCGTTGAGAAAAAGGCCCTGTGCTCGGGCCCTCTCGCGCGCGTCCACGGCCATCAGACCGACCAGACGCGGGACACGCACTTCGGGTGTTTTGGGTGTTATGCGCACAGATGTCACCCCCAGCGGTACTGGAAGGGTAACCCCGGCGCGCGCCGCCCGGAAGCGACAGATGTCTTTCTGTGACAGACGACTACTGTCCGTCACAGATCAAGGCGGTAGCAGTGCCCCTGCCGCTGCCCGGCCCTCGTCGCCTCCCTCGCCACCGCCGCCCCACCAGTGGGTCCTGCCGCCCCCATGGGCCCGGTCCCCATGGGCCCCGTCCCCATCGGCCCGGAACTCATGGGCCCCGTCGCCGTCGGTCCCACCGTCCCCGGCCGCGCCCCTTCCGTTCCCGTACTCCGTTCCATTCCCGTACTCCGTTCAGTCGCCGTCCGCCCCGCCGCCCCCGGCCGTACCCCCGTCGGCTCCGCGGGCGGCGTCATGAACCTCTCCGCGAGCCGCATCCCCAGCCGCCGGGTGACCGCGATGGACCGTTCGTTGCGGGCGTCCACCATCGCCACCACGCTCGGCACCCCCACCGCCCGCAGCCGCTCCAGGGTCTCCAGCGCCGCCGCCGTGGCATGGCCCTTGCCCCAGTGCGCCCGTCCGAGCCGCCAGCCGATCTCCGGCTCGCCCGTCGGACCCCAGCTCCGCTCCCACGGCTGGGCGCCGGTGAAGCCGATCACCTCACCCGACGCGTCCAGCATCGTCCACAGGCAGAAGCCCAGTTCAGCGTCGTGCCGCCGCTGGCGCGCGGTGAGTTCCTGGTAGACGGACAGCTCCGCGGGCCGACCGCCGTGGAACTCCATGACCTCCGGATCGTCGAACACCCGGTGCCAGGCGAACGCGTCCTCGTGGGTGGGCACACGCAGCCGTACTGTGGGGAGGGTTCGGTTCACGGGGCAGCCCTTCAGCCGGGTGATCAGTACCGCTGAATAGACTGCCCATGTCCAGTGCCCTTCGGCACCTACCATTCGAACCTGGGGGAGATCCCGCCGTGACCGAGCCCCTCTCCGACAACACCGCCGATGTGATCGTCGTCGGCGCGGGGCCAGCCGGCTCCACGACCGCGTACCACCTCGCCAGGGCCGGACTCGACGTACTCCTGTTGGAGAAGACCGAGTTCCCGCGGGAGAAGGTCTGCGGTGACGGCCTTACCCCGCGCGCCGTCAAACAGCTCGTGTCGATGGGCATCGACATCTCCGAGGAGGCCGGCTGGCTGCGCAACAAGGGCCTCAGGATCATCGGTGGCGGGGTCCGCCTCCAGATGGACTGGCCCGATCTGGCCTCCTTCCCCGACTACGGACTCGTCCGCAAGCGCGACGACTTCGACGAGCAGCTGGCCCGCCAGGCGCAGAAGGCGGGGGCCCGGCTGTACGAGCGCTGCAACGTCTCCGGGCCGATCGTCGACGACCGCACCGGCCGCATCACCGGGGTGACGGCCAAGCTCGGCGAGGAGAAGCGGGAAGTCACCTTCCGCGCGCCCCTGGTGGTCGCCGCCGACGGCAACTCCACCCGGCTGTCCCTGGCGATGGGTCTGCACCGGCGCGAGGACCGCCCGATGGGCGTCGCCGTCCGTACGTACTTCACCTCCCCGCGCCACGACGACGACTACCTGGAGTCCTGGCTGGAGCTGTGGGACCGGCGCGGCTCGCAGGACCGGCTGCTGCCCGGCTACGGCTGGATCTTCGGCATGGGCGACGGCACGTCGAACGTCGGCCTGGGCGTGCTCAACACCTCCGCCTCCTTCAAGGACCTGGACTGGCGCGAGATCCTCAAGGCGTGGTGCGCGTCCATGCCGGAGGACTGGGGCTACACCCCGGAGAACATGACCGGCCCGATCCGCGGCGCCGCGCTCCCCATGGCCTTCAATCGCCAGCCGCACTACACCAAGGGCCTGCTGCTCGTCGGCGACGCCGGCGGCCTGGTGAACCCCTTCAACGGCGAGGGCATCGCCTACGCCATGGAGTCCGGCCAGATCGCCGCCGACGTCATCGTCCAGGCGCAGGCGCGGGCGACTCCGGGCGGGCGCGAACTGGTCCTCCAGCGCTACCCGCGCGTCCTCAAGGACACCTACGGCGGCTACTACACGCTGGGTCGCGCCTTCGTGAAGCTCATCGGCAACCCGAAGGTCATGCAGATCGCCACCCAGCGGGGCCTGTCCCACCCGATCCTGATGAAATTCGCCCTGAAGCTCCTGGCCAACCTCACCGACCCGACGGGCGGCGACGCGATGGACCGGATCATCAACGGCCTGACCAAGGTGGCCCCCAGGGCCTGATCCGCCCCGACCGGAATCCGCCCCGACCGGAATCCGTCCCGACCGGAATCCGTCCCGCGAGGGCGCCCTTTCGGGGCGCGCCGGGAAGGCGCCCCGAAAGGGGCGCGGGGAACTGCGCGCCCAGCCACGGCGCAGCCGCGGACGCACGACGGCGCTCGGTCCTTCCATAGGTCGGCGCCCGGCGCCCGGCGGCGAGCAGCCGGCAGGCTGCATTCGGCAGCCGGAGGGCGGTTGCCGACGGCCGGTTGCCGACCGCCGGTGACCGGCAACCGGCGGTCGCCGACCGGCGGTCGCCGACCGGCGGTCGCCGACCGCCACCGGCCCGCCTAACTCGTCAGGGCCGCCGTCCGGGCGGCCCGGCGGGCGAACACCTCCTCCCGCCGGTCCGCCACCTGCCGCAGCGCCTCCTTGCGCTCCCGCTTGGAGAGCCGGTCCAGGTAGAGGTGTCCGTTCACGTGGTCGGTCTCGTGCGCGAGGCAGCGCGCGAAGTACCCGGTGCCCTCGACGACGAGCGGACCGCCGTCCCGGTCCAGACCGCGCACCATGGCCCGGTCCGGACGCGGCACCTCCACCACGGCACCCGGTACGGACAGGCAGCCCTCGCTCTCGTCGAGCAGGTTCCGGCCGGCCGGGTCGAGCTGGTCCAGTACGGGATTGACGATGTGTCCGACATGTCGGACACCGTCGTCGTCGAGGCAGTCGTAGACGAACAGCCGGAGGTCGACCCCGACTTGGTTCGCCGCGAGACCGGCCCCCTCGGCGATGTACATCGTCAGGAACATGTCGTCGATGAGCGCGGCGAGGTCGGGTCCGAACTCGGTGACGTCCCGGCACGGCTTGTGCAGGACCTCCTCGCCGGCCTCGGTGATCCGCCGTACCGAGCCGCGCCCGGCCTCGGGGGCGAGCCGCGGATAGGAGTCGACGGGCCTGCCCTGGACGAAGACGCTCGGCATCTGATGCCTCCTTGTGGTTGTGAGAATGCTGTGGGTGACGGGACTTTTGGGTTCCCCGTTGCGGAACCCCTCCCTACTCTCCGGGTTTCATGACACCAGAACACGCTCAGCAGTCCCAGGGGCGCGTCGGACACTCCCGCAGACGCTTCCTTGCCGCCGCGGGCGGGATGGCGGCCGGGGGAGCGGCCGCCGCCACCGTCCTGGGACCGGCCGGAAGCGCCGCCGCGGCCCCCGGCGCCACGGGCAGACGGGTCGCCGTCCTCGGCGGCGGCGTCTCGGGTCTCAGCGCCGCCCACGAACTGGCCGAACGCGGCTACGAGGTCACCGTCTACGAGTACTACGACGCCCTCGGCGGCAAGGCCCGCTCGATGGACGTCCCCGGCACCGGGGTCGGCGGACGCAGGCCGCTGCCCGGTGAGCACGGGTTCCGCTTCTTCCCCGGCTTCTACCGGAACCTGCCGGACACCATGCGCCGCATCCCCGTCCCCGGTAACCCGGGCGGGGTCCACGACAACCTCCGCAGTGGCACCGAGGCTTTGTTCGCGCGCGACGCCGGCCGCCCCGATCTGCACTTCCCGCTGCGCCGGCTCACCACCCCGCCCGCACCCGGTGACCTCACCCCGTCCTGGATCCGCGACCAGCTCCTGTCCGTCCTCGACCTCGGCACCCGGCTGCCCGCCCACGAGGCGGCCTACTTCGTCGACCGCCTCCTGGTCCACCTCACCAGTTGCGACGCCCGCCGCGAGGAGCAGTGGGAGAAGGTCGCGTGGTGGGACTTCATCCGGGCCGGCGAGATGAGCCGCGAGTACCAGGTGCTGCTCGGCATCGGCCAGACCCGCAACCTGGTCGCCACCCGCGCCGAGATCGCCTCCACCCGCACGGTCGGCCGGGTCATCATCGAGGCCCTGCTGCTGTGGGGTCTGCTGGGCCGGGGCATGGACGGCGACGCCGACGTCGACCGCGTCCTCAACGCCCCCACGAGCGAGGCATGGATCGACCCCTGGGAGACGTACCTGCGCTCACTCGGCGTCGAGTTCGTGCTCGGCACGCAGGTGCGGGAGGTGGTGTACGAGGGCGGCCGGGTGAGGGGAGTGCGGGTGTCCGCGCGGGACGGCGGCGCGGAGCGCACCGTCACCGCCGACCACTACGTCTCCGCGCTGCCCGTCGAGCACGCCCGCGCGACCTGGGGCCGGGCCCTGCGCGCGGCCGACCCGCAACTGGGCCGGTGCGACGCGCTGAAGACGGACTGGATGACGGGCGTGATGTTCTACATGCGAGGCCCGACCCCGGTCGTGCACGGGCACGTCAACTGCATGGACTCACCCTGGGCGGTGACCGCCGTCGGGCAGGCCCAGTTCTGGGACGGCCGGGACTTCGCGCGCGACTACGGGGACGGGCAGGCCCGCGACTGTCTCTCCGCCATCGTCTCGGAATGGGACAAGCCCGGCATTCTGTATGGGAAGACGGCCCGCGAGTGCACCCGGGAGGAGATCGTCGCCGAGCTGTGGGCACAGCTGAAGGACGGTCTGAACGACCCCGGCAAGACCACCCTCAGGGACGAGGACAGGCTGGGCTGGTTCATGGACCCGGCGGTGACGGGGCTGGGCGGCCCGGACCCGCAGAACCGCGAGCAGCTGCTCATCCACCCCACGGGCACGCTCTACAACCGCCCCTCGGCGAGGACGGCCGTACCGAACTTCTTCCTCGCGGGCGACTACATCCGCACGGATGTGGATCTCGCGACGATGGAAGGCGCCAACGAGTCCGCGCGACGGGCCGTCAACGCACTCCTGGATGCGGACAATTCGGACGCCGAGCCCTGCCGGCTGTGGGAGCTGTTCCGCCCGCCGGAGCTGGAACCCCTCAAGCGGGTCGACGAGCTGCGCTACCGGCTCGGCCTGCCCAACACCTTCGACCTGGGATGAGGCGGAGGGCCGCCGCCCCCGAGCGGCGGCGGCCCTTTCCGGTCGGAGGTGTGCTCACAGCACGCGCACCGCGCCGCTCGGCGGGTCGTACGACAGCGGCTTCTCGACGATGCCCGTGGACGGGTTCTGCGCGCCGACGAACATCCCGTCGCCGACGTAGACCGCCACGTGGTAGGCGCTGCCCGAACCGCCCCAGTAGAGGATGTCGCCCGGCTGAAGGTTGCTCAGCGAGACCTGGGTACCCGCGGTCGACTGGTCCTGGGAGACGCGCGGCAGGCTGACCCCGATCTGCTTGAAGGCCGCCTGTACCAGGCCGGAGCAGTCGTAGGCGCTGGGGCCGGAGGCGCCCAGCACGTAGGACTTGCCGATCTGCGCCTTCACGAACGAGATGACCGCGGCGACCGAACCGGTGGCCGTGGAGCTGCTGCTGGAGACGCTCGCCGAGGCGCCCGAGCCGGAGGCGGACGCCGAAACGGAGAGGGCGGCCCGCGCTGCTGTGCGCGAGGCGCGCTCGGCGGCGGCCTTGCGGGCGGCCTCTGCCGCCTTCTTCTTCCTGGCCTCGGCCTTCTTCTTGGCGTCCGCCAAGTCCGCCTTGGCCTGCTTCGCGGCGTTTGCGGCGGCGGCGTCGCGTTCGGCCGCGAGCTCGTAATTGGCGGCGGCCAGCTGAGTGACCTCCGCGGACTGGGCCACCTGCACGGCCATGTCGGCCGTCAGGGTGGGCAGTTCGAGCGTCTGGGTCACGGGTTCGGCCGCGTTCGCCGAACCCGACGCTCCGGCGACTGCCAGGGTGCCGAGGACACCACCGGCGACTCCGGCCCGCATCGCCATCCTGGACGAGCTGCGGCGGGGTTTCCGGTGGCTTCGTATGTGAGCGGTGTGGGACATGGGAATAACCGGTACCAGGGGCTCCTTCATATCTTCAAGAAACGTGTGGTGCGCCACAGTTGCTCGGTCGCGACAGCGAATCCCGGGCGTGTCGCTTTTTATTGACGCCGTAACGGACATTGTGGACGCAGGCGATCATGCCCGTGATCATGGGCTTTCGCTAATACGCCCGAATTGCCCTGCGCCTATCACCGCTTGGGGTCGGGGCCAAGCCTGCTCTTATGCGCCTCTCATCGATGTGGCAGAGGTCACGGAACGGTCACCGCGGCGCTCGCGTCTCGTGTCCGGTTTGCGCCCCGTCGACTTCGTGAACGCGTGCACGCGGCCACGAGTGCGTGTGCGCGTCCACATCGCGCCCCTCGCCCTCCCCTGAGGTGTGAACGCGCTCCTCTATCACCACGTCCGGTCCCATGCCAATTTGCATGCAAGAGAAGTCTCTTGATATTGAGACGCACCCTCCAACCTGCGCTGACGAGCGAAAATGTCACCTCTGGTGACTGCTCGAACGCTTCGCGTGTGAAGATCACTGCTCATCCGACTTCATGATCCTTCGTCAGGTGGTGGAGATCACAAAGCTTGTGTAATACCCCGTGTCGCAGATCACAGAGCGGCGGGCATAAGATGCGTGTCAGTTGGGCTTGTGACCTGCTTCACATGTTCTCGATCTTCGCTCGGGACGAGCGGGGCCCGTGGGACGGGTGGGGCGGCTGTGAGTCCGATGCAACCTCCCCCGGGTCCCGGCTTCGCCCGACCAGGGGGGACGCCCATGCAGTCAGTGCCGACTGAGAGGAGCGAGGAGCGGTGAACGCGTATGCGCCCATCCTCGTACTGGGAGCCCTCGGGGCAGGCTTTGCGATCTTTTCCGTGGTCATGGCCACGTTGGTCGGGCCGAAGCGGTACAACCGCGCCAAGCTCGAAGCCTACGAGTGCGGCATCGAGCCGACCCCCACGCCGACCGGCGGCGGACGCTTCCCGATCAAGTACTACCTGACGGCGATGCTCTTCATCGTCTTCGACATCGAGATCGTCTTCCTCTACCCCTGGGCCGTCACCTTCGACGCCCTGGGTGTCTTCGGGCTCGTGGAGATGCTGCTTTTCGTACTCACCGTCTTCGTCGCGTACGCGTACGTATGGCGGCGCGGCGGCCTGGAATGGGACTGAGGGGCCTAGGGACATGGGACTCGAAGAAAAACTGCCGAGCGGTTTCCTGCTGACCACCGTCGAACAGGCCGCGGGCTGGGTGCGCAAGTCGTCCGTCTTCCCCGCGACCTTCGGCCTCGCCTGCTGCGCCATCGAGATGATGACGACCGGCGCCGGCCGTTACGACCTGGCGCGCTTCGGCATGGAGGTCTTCCGCGGCTCGCCGCGCCAGGCGGACCTCATGATCGTCGCGGGCCGGGTCAGCCAGAAGATGGCCCCGGTGCTGCGGCAGGTCTATGACCAGATGCCCAACCCCAAGTGGGTGATCTCCATGGGCGTCTGCGCGTCCTCGGGCGGCATGTTCAACAACTACGCGATCGTCCAGGGCGTCGATCACATCGTCCCGGTGGACATCTATCTCCCCGGCTGCCCGCCCCGCCCCGAGATGCTGATGGACGCGATCCTCAAGCTCCACCAGAAGATCCAGTCCTCGAAGCTCGGCGTGAACGCCGAGGAAGCGGCCCGCGAGGCGGAGGAGGCGGCGCTCAAGGCCCTGCCCACGATCGAGATGAAGGGGCTGCTGCGATGAGCGACGCGAACGGCACCGGCGGCACCAACGGCGTGAACCCCGAGAAGGACCTCGCCGCCTCCAACCTCCCCGGCCGGCGTGGCGACGGAGGCGAGGAGATCCGCGTCCAGCGCGGCATGTTCGGTGCCAACAACGGCGGTGACACCTCGGGCTACGGCGGCCTGGTGCGCTCGGTCCGGCTCCCGGGACCGGCCACCCGCCCCTACGGCGGCTGGTTCGACGAGGTCGCCGACGAACTGGAGGGCGCGCTGGAGGAACAGGGCCTGGTCCCCGGCAACGCCATCGAGAAGACGGTCGTCGACCGGGGCGAGGTGACCTTCCACATCGAGCGCGAGCACCTGGTCCGGGTCGCCCGCACCCTGCGCGACGACCCGGCCCTGCGCTTCGAACTGTGCACCGGCGTCAGCGGCGTCCACTACCCGCAGGACAAGGGCCGTGAGCTGCACGCCGTCTACCACCTGCGCTCGATCACCCACAACCGGTTGATCCGCCTGGAGGTCAGCGCCCCGGACAGCGATCCGCACATCCCGTCCCTGGTCTCCGTCTATCCGACCAACGACTGGCACGAGCGCGAGACCTACGACTTCTTCGGAATCGTCTTCGACGGTCATCCGGCCCTGACGCGGATCATGATGCCGGACGACTGGCAGGGCCATCCGCAGCGCAAGGACTACCCCCTCGGCGGCATCCCCGTCGAGTACAAGGGCGCCCAGATCCCGGCCCCGGACCAGCGGAGGTCTTACTCGTGAGCACGCAGTCAGCATCCGCGGCGTCGGCGGCTTCGGCGCGCGAGACCACCGAGGGCACCGTCTACACGGTCACCGGTGGCGACTGGGACGAGGTCGTCCAGTCGGCGGCCCGTGCCGACGACGAACGCATCGTCGTCAACATGGGGCCCCAGCACCCCTCCACCCACGGGGTGCTCCGCCTGATCCTGGAGATCGAGGGCGAGACGGTCACCGAGGCCCGCTGCGGCATCGGCTACCTGCACACCGGTATCGAGAAGAACCTTGAGTACCGGACGTGGACGCAGGGCACCACGTTCGTGACGCGCATGGACTACCTGACGTCCTTCTTCAACGAGACCGCCTACTGCCTCGGCGTCGAGAAGCTGCTCGGCATCGAGGACGACATCACCGAGCGAGCCAAGATCATCCGGGTGCTCCTGATGGAGCTGAACCGGATGTCCTCGCACCTGGTGTGCATCGCCACCGGCGGCATGGAGCTGGGCGCCACCACGATCATGATCTACGGATTCCGTGATCGTGAACTGATTCTCGACATCTACGAGCTCATCACGGGCCTCAGGATGAACCACGCGTACATCCGGCCCGGCGGACTCGCCCAGGACCTGCCGCCCGGCGCGGTGGACCAGATCCGCGAGTTCGTGAAGAAGATGAAGAAGAACCTCCCGGAGTACGACAAGCTCGCCACCGGCAACCCCATCTTCAAGGCCCGCATGCAGGACATCGGCTACCTCGACCTGGCCGGCTGCATGGCCCTGGGCGCCACCGGCCCGATCCTGCGCTCCACCGGCCTGCCGCACGACCTGCGCAAGACCCAGCCGTACTGCGACTACGAGACGTACGACTTCGACGTCCCGACCGCCGACAGCTGTGACGCCTACGGCCGCTTCCTGATCCGCCTGGAGGAGATGCGCCAGTCGCTCAGGATCGTCGAGCAGTGCCTGGACCGGCTCCAGCCGGGACCGGTCATGGTCGCCGACAAGAAGATCGCCTGGCCCGCCCAGCTCGCCCTGGGACCGGACGGGCTCGGCAACTCCCTCGACCACATCAAGAAGATCATGGGCACCTCCATGGAGGCCCTGATCCACCACTTCAAGCTCGTCACCGAGGGCTTCCGCGTTCCGCCGGGACAGACGTACGCGGCGGTCGAGTCGCCCAAGGGCGAACTCGGGGTGCACGTCGTGTCCGACGGCGGCACCCGCCCCTTCCGGGTCCACTTCCGGGACCCGTCCTTCACCAACCTGCAAGCCATGGCGGCGATGTGCGAAGGCGGCCAGGTGGCCGACGTGATCGTGGCCGTGGCATCCATCGACCCAGTGATGGGAGGCGTCGACCGGTGACCACCTCTTCTTCGGAGCGGGGCGTCAGCCTGGGCATGCCGCAACTGCCCGCGCCCGCGTACCCGGACGACGTACGGGCCCGGCTGGAGGCGGACGCGCGAGAGGTCATCGCGCGCTACCCCGACTCCCGGTCGGCCCTGCTGCCGCTGCTGCACCTCGTGCAGGCGGAGGAGGGCCACGTCACGCGCACCGGGATGCAGTTCTGCGCGGACATGCTGGACCTGACCACGGCCGAGGTCACCGCGGTCGCCACCTTCTACACCATGTACCGGCGCAAGCCGTCCGGTGACTACCAGGTGGGCGTCTGCACCAACACACTGTGCGCGGTGATGGGCGGCGACGCGATCTTCGAATCGCTCCAGGAGCACCTGGGCGTCGGCAACGGCGAGACCACCGACGACGGCAAGGTCACCCTGGAGCACATCGAGTGCAACGCGGCCTGCGACTTCGCACCGGTCGTGATGGTCAACTGGGAGTTCTTCGACAACCAGACCCCGGCGAGCGCCGCCCGCCTCGTCGACGACCTCCGCGCGGGACGCCCTGTCGAGCCCACGCGCGGGGCCCGCCTGTGCACCTTCAAGGAGACCGCACGCATCCTGGCCGGCTTCCCCGACGAGCGGCCAGGGGCCGTCGAGGAGAGCGGCAGCGCGGGACCCGCCTCGCTGGTGGGCCTCCGCCTGGCCAAGGGGGAGACCGCACCCGCGCGCGTGGTCCATCCGCGCGCCCAGGAACCCCAGGACACGCCGCCCACCGGCCAGGCCACCGAGGAGGGGGAGTGATGAGCGTGGCAGCCGAACTCAAGGACCACAGCCCCGAGAAGCTGCTCGCACCCGTGCTGTCGGCCTTCTGGGACGAGGACAAGTCGTGGACGCTGGACGTCTACCGGAGGCACGAAGGGTACGAGGGGCTGCGCAGGGCGCTCGCCATGTCGCCGGACGACCTGATCGCGTACGTCAAGGACTCCGGTCTGCGCGGGCGCGGCGGCGCCGGCTTCCCGACGGGAATGAAATGGCAGTTCATTCCCCAGGGGGATGGAAAACCGCACTATCTAGTTGTCAACGCCGACGAATCGGAGCCCGGAACCTGCAAGGACATCCCGCTCCTCTTCGCGAACCCGCACAGCCTCATCGAGGGCATGGTGATCGCGTGCTATGCCATCAGGTCGTCTCATGCCTTCATCTATCTGCGTGGTGAAGTCGTCCCCGTTCTGCGGCGGTTGCACGAGGCCGTGCGCGAGGCCCGTGCGGCCGGCTACCTCGGCGAGAACATCCTGGGCAGCGGACTCGACCTCGAACTCACCGTGCACGCCGGCGCCGGCGCGTACATCTGCGGTGAGGAGACCGCGCTGCTGGACTCGCTCGAAGGCCGCCGCGGTCAACCGCGGCTGCGTCCCCCTTTCCCTGCTGTCGAAGGGCTCTATGCCTGCCCGACTGTTGTGAATAACGTCGAGTCCATCGCGTCGGTTCCCGCCATCCTGAAAAACGGCAAGGAATGGTTCAGGGCGATGGGCAGCGAGAAGTCTCCCGGCTTCACGCTCTACTCGCTCAGCGGTCACGTCGCGAGCCCCGGCCAGTACGAGGCGCCGCTCGGCATCACACTCCGCCAGCTCCTTGAGATGAGCGGCGGGATGCGCCCCGGCCACCGCCTCAAGTTCTGGACGCCGGGCGGCTCCTCGACGCCGATGTTCACCGACGAGCACCTGGACGTCCCCCTCGACTACGAAGGAGTGGGCGCCGCCGGTTCCATGCTCGGCACCAAAGCCCTGCAGTGCTTCGACGAGACGACCTGCGTGGTGCGGGCGGTGACCCGCTGGACCGAGTTCTACGCCCACGAGTCCTGCGGCAAGTGCACCCCGTGCCGCGAAGGAACGTACTGGCTCGTGCAACTGCTGCGGGACATCGAGGCCGGCAAGGGTGCCATGACCGACCTCGACAAGCTCGCCGACATCGCCGACAACATCAACGGCAAGTCCTTCTGCGCCCTCGGCGACGGCGCCGCCTCGCCGATCTTCTCCTCGCTCAAGTACTTCCGCGAGGAGTACGAGCAGCACATCACGGGCCGGGGCTGCCCCTTCGACCCGGCCAAGTCCACGGCCTGGGCCGACCGCCCGGAGGTGAACGCATGACCGTGACCACCAGCGCTCCCTCAGGCGGGGGAGAAGCGGCGGTCCCGCCGGAAGACCTCGTCACGCTGACGATCGACGGCGTCGAGATCAGCGTGCCCAAGGGCACCCTGGTCATCCGGGCCGCCGAGCAGCTCGGCATCGAGATCCCCCGTTTCTGCGACCATCCTCTCCTCGATCCGGCCGGCGCCTGCCGGCAGTGCATCGTCGAGGTCGAGGGCCAGCGCAAGCCCATGGCGTCCTGCACGATCACGTGCACGGACGGGATGGTGGTGAAGACCCACCTCACCTCGCCGGTCGCCGAGAAGGCCCAGCACGGTGTGATGGAGCTGCTGCTCATCAACCACCCGCTGGACTGCCCGGTCTGCGACAAGGGCGGCGAGTGCCCGCTGCAGAACCAGGCGATGTCGCACGGCAACGCCGAGTCCCGCTTCGAGGGACGCAAGCGGACCTACGAGAAGCCCGTCCCCATCTCCACCCAGGTGCTGCTCGACCGCGAGCGGTGCGTGCTGTGCGCCCGCTGCACCCGGTTCTCCAACCAGATCGCGGGCGACCCGATGATCGAGCTGCTGGAGCGGGGCGCGCTCCAACAGGTCGGCACCGGCGAGGGCGACCCCTTCGAGTCGTACTTCTCCGGGAACACCATCCAGATCTGCCCGGTCGGCGCGCTCACGTCGGCGGCCTACCGCTTCCGCTCCCGCCCCTTCGACCTGGTGTCCTCGCCGTCGGTCTGCGAGCACTGCTCCGGCGGCTGCGCGACGCGCACGGACCACCGGCGCGGCAAGGTCATGCGGCGGCTCGCCGCAAGCGACCCCGAGGTCAACGAGGAGTGGATCTGCGACAAGGGGCGGTTCGCGTTCCGGTACGCCCAGCTGAAGGACCGGCTCGACACGCCCCTGGTGCGCAACGCCGAGGGCGAGCTGGAACCGGCGTCCTGGCCGGATGCCCTGCAGATCGCCGCCCAGGGGCTGCTGGCGTCGCGCGGCAGGACCGGTGTCCTCACCGGCGGCCGGCTGACCGTCGAGGACGCGTACGCCTACAGCAAGTTCGCGCGCGTGGCGCTCGACACCAACGACATCGACTTCCGCGCGCGTGTGCACAGCAGCGAGGAAGCCGACTTCCTGGCCTGCCGGATCGCCGGCCGTGGCCGTGACCTCGACCGCACGGGTGTCACGTACACCTCGCTGGAGAAGGCGCCCGCCGTCCTCCTGGTCGGGTTCGAGTCCGAGGAGGAGGCGCCCGGGGTCTTCCTACGGCTGCGCAAGGCGTGGCGGGGGCACGGGCAGCGGGTGTTCGCACTGGCCACGCACGCCACCCGCGGGCTGGAGAAGGCAGGCGGCACGCTGCTGGCCGCGGCCCCGGGCACCGAGACCGAGTGGCTGGACGCGCTCGCGTGCGGCGTCGGCCTGGACGGGCCGGGGATCAGGGCGGGCGAGGCGCTGCGCGCCGAGGGCGCGGTGATCGTCGTCGGTGAACGGCTGGCCGGGGTGACCGGCGGCTTCACCGCCGCGGTACGGGCCGCGTCCGCGACCGGGGCGCAGCTGGTGTGGATCCCGCGTCGGGCCGGCGAGCGCGGGGCGATCGAGGCGGGCGCGCTGCCGTCGCTGCTGCCGGGCGGACGCCCGGCGACCGACCCGCGCGCGCGTGAGGAGGTCGCGGCGGCCTGGGGGCTCGCCGAACTCCCGCTGGGCTACGGCCGAGACACCGGCCAGATCGTGGCGGCCGCCGCGAGCGGTGAGCTGCAGGCGCTGCTGGTCGCGGGCGTGGAGGTCGCCGACCTGCCCGACCCGGCACGCGCGCGTGCCGCGCTGGCCGAGGCCGGGTTCGTGGTCTCGCTGGAGCAGCGGCCCAGCGAGGTCAGCGAGCAGGCCGATGTCGTGTTCCCGGTCGCCGCGGTCGCCGAGAAGGCGGGCACCTTCCTCAACTGGGAAGGCCGGGCCCGGTTCTTCGAGGCCGCGCTGAAGCCCGACCAGATGACCCGGCGGCTGCCGCCGACCGACGCGCGCGTGCTGCAGATGCTCGCGGACGCCATGGACGTCCACCTGGGTCTGCCGGATCTGCGCACCACGCGCGCGGAACTGGACCGGCTCGGCCCCTGGGACGGTCCGCGGGCCGCCGAACCGCTGGAGACGGTGACCGCGCTGCCCCGTCCGGCCGTCGGCGAGGCCGTGCTCGCCGGGCACCGGCTCCTGCTCGACCAGGGCGTCCTCCAGCAGGGCGACGAGGCGCTGGCCGGAACCCGGCACGCGGCCCACGCGCGCGTGTCGGCCGCGACGGCCGCCGAGGCGGGCGTCACGGACGGCGACGTCCTCACCGTCACCGGCCCCGCCGGCACGGTCGGACTCCCGGTCCAGATCACCGAGATGCCCGACCGGGTGGTGTGGCTCCCGCTGAACTCCGTGGGCGGCGGCGTGGCCTCCGACACCGGGGCCCGGCCCGGCTCCCTCGTTCGCATCGGCCCGGCGACCCCCGCCGACCAGGCCCCCAAGGAGGTGGAGGCATGAGCCCGTACATCGCCGCTGAAGACCTCTCGATGTTCGGCCGTGACCCCTGGTGGCTGATCGTCGTCAAGGCGGTGTTCTGCTTCGCCTTCCTGATGGTGACCGTGCTGTTCTCCATCGTCTGGGAGCGCAAGGTCGTCGCCTGGATGCAGTTGCGCATCGGCCCCAACCGGCACGGCCCCTGGGGCATGCTCCAGTCGCTCGCCGACGGCATCAAGCTGATGCTCAAGGAGGACCTCGTCGTCCGGCGCGCGGACAAGGTGGTCTATGTGCTCGCGCCGATCGTCGCCGCCATCCCGGCGTTCATGGCGATCGCGGTGATCCCCTTCGGCCCGGCCGACAACCAGGTCTCGATCTTCGGCCACCGCACCACGATGCAGCTCACCGACCTGCCGATCGCGATGCTCTACATCCTCGCGGTCGCCTCGGTCGGCATCTACGGCATCGTCCTCGCGGGCTGGAGCTCCGGATCGACCTACCCGCTCCTCGGTGGCCTGCGCTCCTGCGCCCAGATGATCTCCTACGAGATCGCCATGGGCGCCGCGTTCGCCTCGGTCTTCCTCTACTCGGGGTCGATGTCGACATCGAGGATCGTCGAACAGCAGCACGACCAGTGGTACATCCTGCTGCTGCCGGTCTCCTTCATCCTCTACATCGTCACGATGGTCGGCGAGACCAACCGCGCCCCCTTCGACATGCCGGAGTCCGAGGGCGACCTGGTGGGCGGCTTCAACACCGAGTACTCGTCGATCAAGTTCGCGATGTTCATGCTCGCCGAGTACGTGAACATGGTGACGGTCTCGGCCGTGGCGACCACCCTCTTCCTGGGCGGCTGGCGGGCCCCGTGGCCGATCAGCACCTTCTGGGAGGGCGCGAACCACGGCTGGTGGCCGATGCTCTGGTTCGTTGTCAAGGTCCAGTTGCTGCTGTTCTTCTTCATCTGGCTGCGCGGCACCCTCCCACGCGTCCGCTACGACCAGCTGATGAAGCTCGGCTGGAAGGTCCTCATCCCGGTCTCCGTGGTGTGGCTGATGCTCGTCGCCTCCGTACGGGCCCTGCGGAACGAGAACTACGACTTCGCCGACATCGCCCTGTACGTGGGCGGCGCCATCCTCGCCCTGCTGCTTCTGTCCTTCATCGTCGACATGTTCATGGAGAAGGCGAAGGCGGACCGGCAGCCGGCCGGACCACCGCCCGGCTTCGACCCGATGGCGGGCGGATTCCCGGTGCCGCCCCTGCCCGGACAGGAACTGCCGCCGGTTCCACGGCGCCGCCCGCGCCGGGACCGGGAGCTGATTGTCAGTGGTGGGGCGGACACTGTCAGTGACGGATCTTCGGATGGAAAGGAGGCGTCCAATGGCTGAGGAGCCCAAGGAGTCCGGGAACACGTCACCCGGTTTCCAGAACCCCGTGGCCGGCTTCGGCGTGACCTTCAAGGCCATGTTCAAGAAGCGGCTGACCGAGCAGTACCCGGAGCAGAAGAAGACCACGGCCCCGCGGTTCCACGGACGGCACCAGCTGAACCGCCATCCGGACGGCCTGGAGAAGTGCATCGGCTGCGAGCTGTGCGCCTGGGCCTGCCCCGCCGACGCCATCTATGTGGAAGGCGCCGACAACACCGACGAGGAACGCTACTCGCCGGGCGAGCGGTACGGCCGCGTCTACCAGATCAACTACGCCCGCTGCATCCTGTGCGGCCTGTGCATCGAGGCGTGCCCCACGCGCGCGCTCACGATGACCAACGAGTTCGAACTGGCCGACTCCAGCCGCGCCAACCTCATCTACACCAAGGAGCAACTGCTCGCCGGTCTCGAAGAGGGCATGGTCGACACCCCGCACGCGATCTACCCGGGCACCGACGAGCAGGACTACTACCGAGGACTCGTCACCGAGGCGGCGCCGGGCACCGTGCGCCAGCCCGCCGTCTCCGAGGGCGAGAAGCCCGAGGGGCAGGGGGTGGACGCATGACCGCGCAGCTCGCCGCCTACACCACCTCCATCGGTGAGGCATTCCAGTTCTGGGTCCTCGGCACCGTCGCCGTGATCGGCGCCCTGTGCACCGTCTTCATGAAGAAGGCCGTGCACAGCGCGCTCTCCCTGGCCGGCACCATGATCGTCCTGGCGGTGTTCTACCTCGCCAACGGTGCCTACTTCCTGGGCATCGTGCAGATCGTCGTCTACACCGGCGCGATCATGATGCTGTTCCTGTTCGTGGTGATGCTCGTCGGTGTCACCGCGGCGGACTCCCTGAAGGAGACCATCAAGGGCCAGCGCTGGCTGGCCCTTCTGTGCGGGGTCGGCTTCGGCGTCCTGCTGTTCGCGGGCATCGCGAACGCCTCCCTGAAGCAGTTCAACGGCACCGGCCGGGCGAACGCGAACGGCAATGTGGAGGGCCTCGCCTCCCTCATCTTCACCAAGTACGTCTTCGCCTTCGAGATCACCGGCGCCCTGCTCATCACCGCCGCGGTCGGCGCCATGGTGCTCACCCACCGGGAGCGCACCGAGCGCGCCAAGACCCAGCGCGAGCTGGCCGAACAGCGGGTGCGCGAGGGTACGCACGTACCGCCGCTGCCGGCCCCCGGCGTCTACGCCCGGCACAACGCCGTGGACATCGCGGGCCTGCTGCCCGACGGCACCCCGGCCGAACTGACGGTCAACAAGACGCTGCGGGAACGCGGCCAGATCCGTGACGTGTCGACGGAGGCGCTCGACGACCTCCGGGCGCTCGAACAGCGCGCGGAGGACCGGCTGGAGCGGACCGAGAGCGAACCGGCGAACTCCAGGCGGCCCGAGGAGGCGTCGAAGTGAACCCCGTCAACTACCTCTACCTCGCCGCCCTGTTGTTCACGATCGGCGCCACGGGCGTGCTCATCAGGCGCAACGCGATCGTCGTGTTCATGTGCATCGAGCTGATGCTCAACGCCTGCAACCTGGCGTTCGTCACCTTCTCCCGGATGCACGGCAATCTCGACGGCCAGATCATCGCGTTCTTCACGATGGTCGTCGCCGCCGCGGAGGTCGTGGTCGGGCTCGCGATCATCGTGTCGCTGTTCCGTACCCGCCACTCGGCCTCGGTCGACGACGCCAGCCTGATGAAGCTGTAAGGGGCACTGAACCGTATGAACGCAGAGAACCTGATTGCGCTGCTGATCGCGGCGCCTCTGCTCGGCGCGGCCGTCCTGCTGGTCGGTGGCCGGCGCCTGGACGCCGTCGGCCACTGGATCGGCACACTGCTGTCGACGGCTTCCTTCGTGATCGGTGTGATCCTCTTCGCCGACCTGCTCGGCAAGGGCGCCGAGGACCGCACCCTGATCCAGCACCTGTTCAGCTGGATCCCGGTCGCCGGTTTCCAGGCGGACGTCACCTTCCGCCTCGACCAGCTGTCGATGACCTTCGTCCTGCTGATCACCGGTGTCGGGTCGCTGATCCACCTGTACTCGGTCGGGTACATGGAGCACGACGAGCGGCGCCGCCGCTTCTTCGGCTATCTGAACCTGTTCCTCGCGGCGATGCTCCTGCTCGTCCTCGCCGACAACTACCTGCTGCTGTACGTCGGCTGGGAGGGCGTCGGTCTCGCCTCCTACCTGCTGATCGGCTTCTGGCAGCACAAGCCCAGCGCGGCGACCGCGGCGAAGAAGGCGTTCCTGGTCAACCGGGTCGGCGACATGGGCCTGTCGATCGCCATCATGCTGATGTTCACGACGTTCGGGACGTTCGCCTTCGAGCCGGTCCTCAGCCACGCCGCTGACGCCGGCGAGGGCAAGCTCACCGCGATCGGCCTGATGCTGCTGCTCGCCGCCTGCGGTAAGTCCGCCCAGGTGCCGCTGCAGTCCTGGCTCGGGGACGCGATGGAGGGCCCGACCCCGGTCTCGGCCCTGATCCACGCCGCCACGATGGTGACCGCGGGCGTCTACCTGATCGTCCGCTCCGGCGCGATCTTCAACGCGGCACCGGACGCGCAACTCGTCGTCACGGTCGTCGGCGCGGTCACGCTGCTGTTCGGTGCGATCGTCGGTTGCGCGAAGGACGACATCAAGAAGGCCCTGGCCGGTTCGACGATGTCGCAGATCGGCTACATGGTGCTGGCGGCGGGCCTCGGCCCGATCGGCTACGTCTTCGCGATCATGCACCTGGTGACGCACGGCTTCTTCAAGGCCGGGCTGTTCCTCGGCGCCGGTTCGGTCATGCACGGCATGAACGACGAGGTCGACATGCGGAAGTTCGGCGGCCTCAGGAAGTACATGCCGGTCACCTTCATCACCTTCGGCCTCGGCTACCTCGCCATCATCGGCTTCCCGGGCCTGTCCGGCTTCTTCTCCAAGGACAAGATCATCGAGGCGGCGTTCGCCAAGGGCGGCACCGAGGGCTGGATCCTCGGCGGCGCGGCCCTGCTCGGCGCGGCCATCACCGCGTTCTACATGACCCGCGTGATGCTGATGACGTTCTTCGGTGAGAAGCGCTGGCAGCCCGACGAGAACGGCAACGAGCCGCACCCGCACGAGTCGCCCAAGGTCATGACGATCCCGATGATCGTGCTGGCCGTCGGCTCGGTCTTCGGCGGCGCGGCCTTCAGCATCGGTGACCGCTTCCTGCACTGGCTGGAGCCGGTCACCGGCCATGCGGAGGGACATCCCCCGGTCAGCGCCGGCGTGGTCACCGGCGCCACCCTGGTGGTGCTGGTCCTCGGCGTCGCGGTCGCGTACCTCCAGTACGGCCGCAAGCCGGTCCCGGTCGTCGCCCCGCGTGGCTCGCTGCTCACCCGGGCCGCCCGGCGCGATCTGTACCAGGACGACTTCAACCACGTCGTCCTGGTCCGCGGCGGCGAACACCTGACGCGCTCCCTGGTGTACGTCGACCACACCCTGGTCGACGGAGTGGTCAACGGCACGGCGGCCGGCGTCGGCGGCCTGTCCGGACGGCTTCGCCGACTGCAGAACGGCTTCGCGCGCAGTTACGCGGTCTCGATGTTCGGCGGTGCGGCACTCCTGGTCGCCGCGACCCTGCTGATGAGGGCGGTCTGATACCGATGTCCTTTCCCCTGCTGACAGTGACGGCGGCGCTCCCGGCCGTCGGGGCGGTCGCCACGGCGGCCGTACCGGCCGCGCGGCGCACCGCCGCCAAGTGGCTGGCGCTGCTGGTCTCGCTGGCCACGCTGGCCCTGGCGATCGTCATCCTGGTCCGTTTCGACCCGGGCGGCGACCGCTACCAGCTCACCGAGTCCCACTCCTGGATCAGGGACTTCGGGGTCAGGTACGAGCTGGGTGTGGACGGCATCGCGGTCGCCCTCATCGCCCTGACCGCCCTGCTGATCCCGTTCATCGTCCTGGCGGGCTGGCACGACGCCGACCCGCTGGAGACCGGCAGCCGCCGCTGGCGGCCGACCCAGGGCTTCTTCGCCCTGATCCTGGCCGTCGAGGCGATGGTGATCATCTCCTTCGAGGCCACCGACGTCTTCCTCTTCTACATCTTCTTCGAAGCCATGCTGATCCCGATGTACTTCCTCATCGGCGGCTTCGGGGACCGAGCCCACGAGCACGGCGAGAAGGCGGCGGCGACGCAGCGGTCGTACGCGGCGGTGAAGTTCCTGCTCTACAACCTGGTCGGCGGTCTGATCATGCTGGCCGCGGTGATCGGCCTCTACGTGGTCGCCGGGAACTTCAGCCTCCAGGAGATCGCGCAGGCACGGGCCGACGGCTCACTGCACATGGCGACCAGCACCGAACGCTGGCTGTTCCTGGGCTTCTTCTTCGCCTTCGCGGTGAAGGCGCCGCTGTGGCCGCTGCACACCTGGCTGCCCAACGCCATGGGGGAGGCCACCGCCCCGGTCGCCGTCCTCATCACCGCGGTCGTCGACAAGGTGGGCACCTTCGCGATGCTCCGCTTCTGCCTCCAGCTGTTCCCGGAGGCGAGCAAGTGGGCGACTCCGGTCATCCTCGTCCTGGCGGTGATCAGCATCATCTACGGGGCGCTGCTCGCCGTGGGCCAGCGGGACATCAAGCGTCTGGTGGCCTACGCGTCGATCTCGCACTTCGGCTTCATCATCATGGGCATCTTCGCGATGACCAGCCAGGGCCAGTCCGGTGCCACCCTCTACATGGTCAACCACGGCATCTCGACGGCCGCCCTGATGCTGGTCGCGGGCTTCCTGATCTCCCGGCGCGGCTCGCGGCTCATCGCGGACTACGGAGGAGTGCAGAAGGTCGCCCCGGTGCTCGCCGGCACGTTCCTGATCGGCGGACTCGCGACCCTGTCCCTGCCGGGCCTCGCGCCCTTCGTGAGTGAATTCCTGGTCCTGGTCGGCACGTTCACGCGATATCCGGTCATCGGCATCATCGCCACCTTCGGCATCGTCCTCGCCGCGCTGTACACCCTCGTGCTGTACCAGCGCACGATGACGGGCCCGGTGAAGGCCGAGGTCGCCAGGATGCCGGACCTCCGGGTGCGGGAAGTCCTGGTGGTCGCCCCGCTGGTGGTGCTGCTGATCTTCCTGGGCGTCTACCCGAAGCCCGTCGCGGACATCGTCAACCCGGCGGTCAAACAGACCATGTCCGACGTACACAAGACCGACCCCAAGCCCGAGGTGGAGGCGGCCAAGTGAGCGCAGCAGCCGTCCACAGCCTGTGGACAACCGTGGCCGACCCGATCTCGAAGATCGACGCGCCGAAAATCGAGTACGGACAGCTGTCACCGACCCTGATCATCATCGGCGCGGCGATCGTCGGGGTGCTGATCGAGGCGTTCGTGCCGCGCAGGTCCCGTTACTACGCCCAGGTGTTCGTGTCCGTCGTGGCGCTGTGCGCCGCCTTCGCCGCGGTGGTCGCGCTCGCGGCCGACGGATTCGGTACGACCAAGGCGCACATCGCGGCGATGGGCGCGATCGCCGTGGACGGACCGGCCCTGTTCCTCCAGGGCACGATCCTGCTGGCCGGTCTGGTCGGCCTGTTCACCTTCGCCGAGCGGCGCCTGGATCCCGAGGCGCACGGCAACCGGGTCGACTCGTTCGCCGCGCAGGCGGCTTCCGTGCCCGGCAGTGACAGCGAGAAGGCGGCCGTGAAGGCCGGGTTCACCACCACCGAGGTCTTCCCGCTGCTGCTGTTCGCGATCGCCGGCATGCTGGTCTTCCCCTCGGCGAACGACCTGCTGACGTTGTTCATCGCCCTGGAGGTCTTCTCCCTCCCGCTCTACCTGCTGTGCGCGCTGGCCCGCCGCAAGCGGCTGATGTCGCAGGAGGCCGCGGTCAAGTACTTCCTGCTGGGCGCGTTCGCCTCCGCGTTCACCCTGTTCGGCATCGCCCTGCTGTACGGCTACGCGGGCTCGGTGTCGTACGCGACGATCGCGCAGGTCGTCGACGGCACGGTCACCACGGTCGACCCGGCCCTGGCCAACACCATGGGCAATGACGCGCTGCTGCTGATCGGCGGCGCGATGATCGTGATGGGCCTGCTGTTCAAGGTGGGCGCGGTCCCGTTCCACATGTGGACCCCGGACGTCTACCAGGGCGCGCCGACCCCCGTGACCGGCTTCATGGCGGCGGCCACCAAGGTGGCCGCGTTCGGCGCGCTGCTGCGGCTGCTGTACGTCGTCCTGCCCGGCCTGCGCTGGGACTGGCGCCCGGTGATGTGGGCGGTCGCGATCGTGACCATGCTGGGCGGCGCGATCGTCGCGATCACCCAGACCGACATCAAGCGACTGCTGGCGTACTCGTCGATCGCGCACGCGGGCTTCATCCTCGCGGGTGTCATCGCGACCTCGAAGGACGGCGTCTCCTCCGTCCTCTTCTACCTGCTCGCGTACTCCTTCGTGACGATCGGCGCGTTCGCCGTGGTCACCCTGGTGCGCGACGCGGGCGGTGAGGCGACGCACCTGTCCAAGTGGGCCGGGCTCGGCCGCCGTTCGCCGCTGGTCGCGGCCGTGTTCGCGGTGTTCCTGCTGGCCTTCGCGGGCATTCCGCTGACCTCCGGGTTCGCCGGAAAGTTCGCCGTGTTCAAGGCGGCGGCCGAGGGCGGTGCGGCTCCGCTGGTGGTGATCGGTGTGATCTCCTCGGCGATCGCGGCGTTCTTCTACATCCGGGTGATCGTGCTGATGTTCTTCAGCGCGCCCCAGCCGGAGGGCCCGACCGTCGCGGTGCCGTCGCCGCTGACGATGGCGGCGATCGGGATCGGCGTCGCCGTCACGGTGGTGCTCGGCGTGGCACCGCAGTACTTCCTGGATCTGGCGAACCAGGCGGGCGTCTTCGTGCGCTGACCGTCGCACGTCGATCTCCGTGTGCCGACGCGCCAAGCGTGTGACGCGGCGGCGGCCCGGTAACGCTCGGGGGTGCCGGGCCGCCGCCGTCTGCCTGGTACCGGGTCACCGCGTCCCGCCGTGGCGCGTCCTGATCCGGGTGAGGTCCAGGTCGACCGGGAACGGGACGTCCACCTTCATCCGCTCACGGAAGATCCCCACGCTGGCGTAGGTGCCGGTCGTCGGCTCCAGCTCGAAGGCGTGCACGGCGGCGCGGCCGTTCTCGTTCTCGACCCGCCAGTAGTGAGGGATCTTCGCTCGGGCGTACTTCAGGGGCTTGGTCTCGCGGTCAATGGGACGGAGTCTCGCCGGTGCAATCAGACTATCCGCCGGAAACGGGCAGGTTCCCCGCGAACGTGTGAACGAGTGTCGTGTCCTTGACGTGGGGTGGGTCGAAGCCTGTGGATAACTCCGGGGCTGTCGGTTCGGACCCCTATCGTGGAGGCAGTGGTCGAAGGACGACGTACGGGGGCACGGCGATGGGCGTGACGGGCGGGATCGGCGAGATGCCAGGGGTGACAGAGAGCGAGGCGCTGGCCACGCTGCACCGGGTCTTCGGGTACGAGGCATTCCGGGGCGAGCAGGAAGCGGTCATCGAGCACGTGGTGGCGGGCGGGGACGCGGTCGTCCTCATGCCGACCGGTGGCGGCAAGTCGCTGTGCTACCAGATCCCGGCCATGGTCAGACCCGGTACGGGCATCGTGGTCTCGCCGCTCATCGCGCTGATGCAGGACCAGGTGGACGCGCTGCGGGCGCTCGGCGTGCGTGCCGGGTTCGTCAACTCCACCCAGGACTTCGACGAGCGGCGCGTGGTGGAGGCGGAGTTCCTGGCGGGGGAGCTGGATCTGCTCTACCTCGCCCCGGAGCGGCTGCGTCTGGACTCCACCCTCGACCTGCTCTCCCGCGGCAAGATCTCCGTCTTCGCGATCGACGAGGCGCACTGTGTGTCCCAGTGGGGCCACGACTTCCGCCCCGACTACCTCGCCCTGTCCCTGCTCGGCGAGCGCTGGCCGGACGTCCCGCGGATCGCGCTGACGGCGACGGCGACCCGCGCCACCCACGAGGAGATCACGCAGCGGCTGAACATGCCGTCGGCCCGGCACTTCGTGGCGAGCTTCGACCGGCCCAACATCCAGTACCGGATCGTGCCCAAGGCCGACCCCAGGAAGCAGTTGCTCGCCTTCCTGCGCGAGGAGCACGCGGGCGACGCGGGCATCGTGTACTGCCTGTCACGCAACTCGGTCGAGAAGACCGCGGAGTTCCTGAGCCGCAACGGCATCGAGGCGGTGCCCTACCACGCGGGCCTGGACGCGGGCACGCGCGCGGCGCACCAGTCACGGTTCCTGCGGGAGGACGGCCTGGTCGTGGTGGCGACCATCGCCTTCGGCATGGGTATCGACAAGCCGGACGTGCGGTTCGTCGCCCACCTCGACCTGCCCAAGTCCATCGAGGGCTACTACCAGGAGACGGGCCGCGCGGGCCGGGACGGACTGCCCTCCACGGCCTGGATGGCCTACGGGCTCAACGACGTCGTACAGCAGCGCAAGCTGATCCAGTCCGGCGAGGGCGACGAGGCGTTCCGCCGCCGGGCCGCGGCCCACCTGGATGCGATGCTCGCGCTGTGCGAGGCGGCCGGCTGCCGGCGCGGCGGACTGCTCGCCTACTTCGGCCAGGATTCCGCCCCGGCGGGCTGCGGCAACTGCGACACCTGCCTCACCCCGCCCGAGACCTGGGACGGCACGATCGCCGCGCAGAAGGTGCTGTCGACCGTCGTGCGGCTGCAACGGGAGCGCGGGCAGAAGTTCGGCGCCCTACAGATCGTGGACATCCTGCTCGGCAAACGCACCGCCAAGGTCATCCAGTTCGACCACGACCAGCTGTCCGTCTTCGGCATCGGGGACGACCTGGCCGAGGGCGAGTGGCGGGGGGTGATCCGGCAGCTGCTCGCCCAGGGGCTGCTGGCGGTCGAGGGGGAGTACGGCACGTTGGTGCTGTCCGAGGCGAGCGGCACGGTGCTGCGGCAGGAGCGGGAGGTGCCGCTGCGCAAGGAGCCGAAGAAGCCGGCTGCCGCACGCACGTCGTCCTCGGCGTCCTCGGCGTCCGGCCGGGGCGACCGCAAGCCCAAGGCGGCCGTGGCCGAGCTGCCGGCGGAACTGCTCCCCGCCTTCGAGGCGCTGCGCGCCTGGCGCGCCGACCAGGCTCGTGAGCAGGGCGTTCCTGCCTATGTCATCTTCCATGACGCGACCCTGCGGGAGATCGTCACCAGATGGCCCGGGTCGGTGCGGGAGCTGGCCACGGTGGGCGGCGTCGGTGAGAAGAAGCTGACGACGTACGGGGACGGGGTGATCGAGGTGCTGTCCGGGCTCGGTGCCCCGTCCGCGGCCGGGGAACCTGCTGCCACTGCCACTGCCACTGCCACTGCCACTGCCGCTGCCGCAGCAGGGGGCGGGGCGGCGGCGGACGACGCCTGGCCCGACCCGGACGCCGAACCGGAGCCTGAGCCGGAGGACTGGTTCTAGGAGTTCCTGGGGCCTCTCCAGGGCCTCTTCCGGGGGCCTGGTGCCTCTCCTGGGGCCTCTCCTGCACCCCTTCTCCGGTTCCCCCGGACCTTCCTGGACGAGGGCCGTACCGGGGCTGTGCGGTCAGCGTCAGGACAGCGCCGTCAGCCCCGGGGCGAAGGTGATCAGCAGGGGCAGCAGCGGCACCAGCGCGGCCACCGTCGTGGTCAGGGCCCGGTGTCGGCGCAGCAGCCGGGGCGGGGGCTCCAGCAGGCGGTCCACCCGCTCTCCCAGCAAGCGTCGGCTGGAGGCGCAGGTCAGAACACCGCGGTGCTGGTTCAGCTCGATCAGGGCGAGGGCCGTGGTGAGGTGTCCGCAGCGGCGCGACGCCGTGTCGTCGGCGGCCAGTTCGACCAGGCGGTGGGTCTGGTCGCAGAAGTGGGCGAACAGCGGGACCCGGGGGAAGCCGGTGGCCAGTGCGGTGGACAGATGCAGCAGCCAGTCGTGGTGGGCGCGGGCGTGGCCGCGTTCGTGGGTGAGGACAGCGTCCAACTGGTGATCGGTGAGACGTTGCAGCGCACCGGTGGTGACCACCAGCTGCGGCGGATGGCCCGGCATCCACCAGGCGTCGGGGTACTCGTCCTCCAGCACCAGCATGGGTCCGCGCGCCGTGGGCAGCCCGGCGGGCAGGTCGGGGGCGCGTTCGCGCAGGTGCGCGCGGGTCTGGTCGCGGCTCCGGCGCGCCTCGACCAGCTCGCGGGCGAGCATCGCCGTGGTCCAGGCGGCGCCGCAGGCCAGCAGCACGGTGAGAGCGCCGGCCCAGACCGGGGTGGCGGAGAGGTCGTACGCGGCGGTGACAGAAGGGGGAGCGGGGGCGAAGACGTGATCACGAACGGTGTGGAAGACGGCCGCGGCACCCAGCGTCAGCCCGGCCAGGCAACTGAGCAGCACCGTGGCGACCAGGCACTGCCATGCCCACAGTCCGACCACGGGCTCCCGTTCGGGCCAGGCGGCCCGGGTCAGCGCACGGGGCGCCGGCACGGCGAACGTCAGGGTGACGACGCTCAGCAGGAGCAGGCAGACGGTCATGCCGGGGGCTCCGGTTCCTGGTCGAAGCGGAACGGGTGTCTGGTGGTGCGTGGGAACCGGCGCATCGGGTGGTGCGATGTCCCGCTCGCCAGTATGACGGGGTCGGGCGGCTGGAGTCAGGGGTCGAGACCGATCCGGCGCCGCGTTTGTCGGGCTCCGGGCCGCCTTTCCTGTGGCTTGCGTTGCCTGTCGACTCGGTTGGGGGTGCGGGGTGGCAGGAGACGGGGTGGGGTCTGGCCGGGTCGAAAGGGGGCGAGTCGGGACGAACGGGGGATGTGGTGGCTCGGGGCTCCGCCTTCGCCCCGCCCGGCCCCGTACGGGCGGACTGCCGCGACTGCCGTGCCGGGTTTCGGCGTACAGCCCGGCCTGGCAACGGCGTACCGCCCGGCCCGCCCGGCCCTGCACGGGCGGACTGCCGCGTCTGGCTCCTGCGGTCCGCGCAGGCTGGGGCCAGTGGACCGTCCCGCTCGGTTCCGGTGGCCGGGTTCGGGCGGTCCGACCCCGCCCGGCTCCGGTGGTCCGGCCCCGTCCGGCTCCGGTGGTCCGGCCCCGTCCGGCTCCGGCGGTCCGGCCCTGCTCGGTCCTGGTGGTCTGGCTCCTCTGGTTCCGGCGGTCCGACCCCGCCCGGCCCCGGTGGTGCGACCCTGCTCGCTTCGGGTGGTCCGGCCCCGCTCGGTTCCGGTGGTCCGGCCTTCGGCGCGGCGAACCGTCCGCCCACGCCTGGCCCACTCGGTCGGCCACCTCCGGCCGGTGCCAGGAACGTACCGGCGGCGACGATTCCCCCGGAGCCCGGAGCCCGGAGCCCGGAGCCCGGAGCCCGGAGCCCGGAGCCCGGAGCCCGGAGCCCGGAGCCGGAGCCCGGAGCCCGGAGCCGAGGGCCTGTGCTGCGCGGAACGCTGCTCAGTGGTCGAAGGCGAAGGCTGATACGGGTGGGGGGCGGGGTGGGTGACGAGTTCGCGTCGGGCTGACGGTGAGGTCAGGGGATGGCGGCTTCGAGGTCAGGGCCGGGTGCCCGTCGGCCTGGGGTCGGCGGAGCCTGGCCGCGCGGGATCACCCGGATCCCTCGACGAGGTGAGCCGGCGGCCCGGCGGGTCGGCGGGCGGCCTCGGCTGGGTGGCGGCTCGGCGTTCCGGGGCCGCGGTGGTGACGCGGCGGCGGCCGGTCCGCGGTCAGACGCGTGGGACGACCCGGCCGGTGACGTCGCCGAGTCCCACCCGGGCACCGCCGGGGCCCGGTGCCCAGGCCGAGAGCGTCACCTCGTCCCCGTCCTCCAGGAACGCCCGCTTGCCGTCGGGGAGTTCCAGCGGGTCCTGCCCGTTCCAGGTCAGTTCGAGAAAGGAACCGCGCTGGGCCGGTTCAGGTCCGCTCACCGTGCCCGACCCGTACAGGTCGCCGGTGCGCAGGGAGGCGCCGTTCACCGTCATGTGCGCCAACTGCTGGGCCGCCGTCCAGTACATGGTGGAGAACGGCGGTTCGGAGACCACGTGGCCGTTGACCGCGACGGTGATCCGCAGGTCGTACCCGCCGGGCTCGTCGCCGGAGTCGGAGTCGGAGTCGTCCAGGTACGGCAGCAGGGGGTGGGTGCGCCGTGGGGGTGCCACCCGGGCCTCCTCCAGGGCTTCCAGCGGGGTGATCCAGGCCGACACGGAGGTGGCGAAGGACTTGCCGAGGAACGGGCCGAGGGGCGCGGCCTCCCACGCCTGGATGTCCCGCGCGGACCAGTCGTTGAGGAGGCACAGCCCGAAGACGTGTGCGCGGAAGTCGCCCAGCCCCACCGGCTCGCCCTGCCGCGACGGCATCCCGACGACGAAGCCGACCTCGGCCTCGATGTCCAGCTTCACCGTCGGCCCGAAGACCGGGGCCGGGTCGGCGGGGGCCTTGCGCTGTCCCGACGGCCGTACCACCTCGGTGCCGGAGACCACGACCGTGCCGGAGCGGCCGTGGTAGCCGATCGGCAGGTGTTTCCAGTTCGGGGGCAGCGGCTCCGGGGCATCGGGGCGGAAGATCCGGCCGGCGTTTCGGGAGTGGTGTTCGGAGGAGTAGAAGTCGACGTAGTCGGCGACCTCGAAGGGGAGGTGCAGGGTCACCGACGACAGCGGGTGGAACAGCGGCTCGATCGTCTCCCGGTGGGAGGGGACCGTCACCCACGCGGTCAGCGCGCGCCGCACGTCCGACCACGCCGTGCGGCCCGCGGCGAGCAGCGGGTTGAGGGTGGGTCGTGCGAGCAGGGAGACATACGGCGAGCCGAGCGCGGCGGCCGCGGCCCCCGCGTCGAGCACGTGGTCGCCGAGCCGGACGCCGACTCGCCGCTCCTGGCTGCCGAGGGGCGAGAACACGCCGTACGGGAGGTTGTGCGGGCCGAAGGTGTCGCCCTCGGGGACGTCGAAGGGGGGCATGGGTGGTGCCTCGCTCTCATCCGTGCCGTGCATGGCCAGGGGTGCCATGGTTCGCGGCACACGTTACGGGTGTGGCGCCTTCCAGGGCAGTGTCTAAAGAGTTCGCAATGTCCAAATAGGGCTTGTTGTCGGAGGGGGCAATTCCGGCTTAGCGTCCTTCGGGGGACGCGGACGGGGTGGGTCCGGTCCGTGGGGGGACACGTGGGGGGACCCGTGGCCGGCGATGCCGTCAGCATGCCTTTCCGGGCGGACCGTGAGGTGCCCGGCCTGATCGTCAAGTTCGGTGACTACCCCTTGCACCACGGTGGCGTCGGAGCGATCCGCAGCCTGGGCCGACTGGGGGTGCCCATGTACGCGATCACCGAGGACCGCTACACGCCCGCGGCGTCCTCCCGTTATCTGGAGCGCGCGTTCGTCTGGCCGACGAGCGGTGCGGAGGAACCGGGTTACCTGGTGGAGGGTCTGCTGCGGGTCGGCCGGCGCATCGGCCGGCCCGCCGTGCTCATCCCCACCGACGAGGAGGCGGCCGTCCTGATCGCCGAGCACCAGGACGTGCTGGCGGACCGGTTCCTCTTCCCGCGGGTCGATCCCCGCCTGCCACGCCGCCTGGCCAGCAAGCAGGGGTTGCACGAGTTGTGCGCACAGCACGGTGTGCCCAGTCCGGTGGCGTCCTTTCCGCGGTCGTACGACGAGGTCGTGGAGTTCGCCGAGCGGGCCCGGTTCCCGGTGGTGGCCAAGAACCGCGAGGCGTTCGTACGGCGTCGGCGGCCCGCCGTGAACGGCACCACCAAGATCGCCACCCCTGCCGGGCTGCTCACCCTTGCGCGTGACTGGGGCGAGCGGCCCGGTGTCATCCTCCAGGAGTACCTGCCGCGGGAGGAGGCCGAGGACTGGATCGTGCACGCCTGCTTCGCCGCGGACTCGACGCCGCTCGCTCTGTTCACGGGCGTCAAGGTGCGCTCCTGGCCGCCGCACGCGGGCATGACGGCGCACGCGTACGTCGTCGACAATCCGGAACTCGCGGATCTGGCCGTGCGTTTCATCAAGCAGATCGGCTTCAGCGGCATCGTCGACCTCGACCTGCGCTACGACCGGCGCGACGGACGGTACAAGCTCCTCGACTTCAACCCCCGCATGGGCGCCCAGTTCCGGCTCTTCGAGAACGGGGCGGGGGTGGACGTCGTACGTGCCCTGCACCTGGATCTGACCGGCCGTCCCGTTCCGGAGGGGGAGCAGCGCGCCGGACGCCGCTATGTCGTGGAGAACATCGACCTGGCCGCCCTCATCGCCTACCACCGCAGCGGCTATACGACGCCGCACGCCCCGAACCGGCCGAGCGGGACGGAACTCGCCTGGTTCGCGGGTGACGATCCGCTGCCGTTCCTCACCATGCTCGCGCGGTTCGTGCGGCCGGGCGCGAAGCACCTCTATCAGTTGTGGCGGAGCAACCGCAGCGGCGGAACCGCCACCTCCACCAAGTGCATGAAGCGGACGAAGCGCGCGACATGAATGAAGCACGTGAAGCACGTGAAGCACGTGAAGCACGTGAAGCACGTGAAGCACGTGAAGCACGTGAAGCACGTGAAGCACGTGAAGTGCGTGAAGCACGTGAAGTGCGTGAAGCACGTGAAGTGCATGAAGTGCATCAAGTACATGAAGTACATGAAGTACGCGAAGTGCACGAAGTAGGTACCACGTCCTGGGGAGGGACTTCGTGATCCGACCGGTAGCAGTCATCGGTGCCGGGCCCTTCGGCCTGTCCACCGCCGCCCACCTCAAGGCGGGCGGGATCCCCGTGCGCGTCTTCGGCGACCCCATGGTGAGCTGGCGCGACCACATGCCCGCCGGGATGCTCCTCAAGTCGACCCCGGCGGCCTCCACCATCGACGCACCGCGGCGCGGCCACACCCTGGCCGACTACTGCGCCGTCGCGGGCATGGCGCGGCTGGTCGGCGACGAGGACATCGTCCCCGTCGAGACGTTCGTCTCCTATGGGGAGTGGTTCCAGCGGGAACTGGTGCCCGGCCTGGAACGGGTCCGGGTCGTCTCGGTCGACCACCGCCCGGACGGCGGCTTCGAGGTCGAGCTGGACTCGGGCGAGTCGTTCACGGCGCGCGCGGTCGTGGTGGCCACCGGTCTGTCGGGCCTGTCCCATCTGCCCCGGGAGCTGGCCGCCGCCGCGACGGACGGGCCCGCCCCGACCGGCCCGGTGTCCCACAGCTGCCAGCACCACGACCTCACCCGGTTCGCCGGCCAGGAGCTGATCGTCGTGGGCGCCGGCCAGTCCGCGCTGGAGACGGCGGCGCTGGCGGCCGAGGCGGGCGCGCGGGTACGGGTGGTCGCGCGGCGCCGCGTCGGCTTCGGCGCCCCTCCATGGCGTCAGCCGCGGCTGCGCCCCGGGTCACCGTTCGGCCGAGCCTGGTCGCTGTGGGCCCTCAGCCACTACCCGCAGCCCTACCGCTACCTCCCTGCCCGCACCCGGCACTATCTGGTCCGCCGGGTGCTCGGCCCGCTCGGCGCCTGGTGGCTGCGGGACCGCTTCGAGGGCAAGGTGCGGGTCGAGGAGATCGACCGTGTCCTGGGTGCGGAAGCCCTCGACGGGGCCCCGGTTCTCACGGTCCGTACCCGTGCCGGTGCCACCGGCCGACTGGTGGCCGACCACGTCATCGCGGCGACCGGCTACCGCGTCGACATAGCTGCGATGGGCTTCCTGGCCCATGGGCTTCGCACCCGGCTGACCGTCAGCCGCGGCACTCCGAAGCTCGGCCCGGGATACGTCTCCTCGGTCCCCGGCCTCTACTTCACCGGCCTGCCCGCCGCGGCCTCCTACGGACCGGTGATGCGCTTCGTGTGCGGCACCGAGTTCGCCTCCCCGCGTCTGGCCAGACACCTGGTGGCGGCCCACGGCTGAGACGGCCGCCGCCTCCGCGTCACGACTGCACAGGGGGAAGGGTCGCTGAACGTACGGGAGACGGGCGCGAGGGCGCGAAGAAGGGGAGTGGGAGGAGGAGAAGGGGAGCGGGAGGAGAAGAAGGGGCGTGGGAAGAGGAGACGGACGCCACGGCGCGGCGAGGAGGGGCGGGAAGCGGACGTGAGTCGGAGCGGCGCGCTGTCCGTATTCTCGGATCATGGCCGCTCCTCCCGCATTCTCACTCGTCGCCACCGACCTCGACGGGACGCTCCTGCGTGGTGACGACACCCTCTCCGACCGGTCCCTCGCCGCGCTCGCGCGCGTGGCGCGGGCCGGTGCCCGGCACCTGGTGGTCACCGGGCGCCCCGCGCCGCGGGTACGGCCGCTGCTCGACAGACTCGGCGGCGAGGGGCTCGCGGTGTGCGGACAGGGCGCGCAGTTGTACGACGCCGGCGCGGACCGCCTGCTGTGGTCGGTCACCCTGGACCGGGAGTTGGCCGAGACCGCGCTCGGCAAGATCGAGGCCGAGGTGGGGGAGGTGTACGCGGCCGTCGACCAGGACGGGGTGGACGGGCTCACGCTCATCGAACCCGGGTATCTGATGCCGCATCCGACGCTGCCCGCGGTACGCGTCGAGCGGCGCGATGATCTGTGGTGCGCGCCCATCAGCAAGGTTCTGGTGCGGCATCCGGCGCTGTCCGACGACGAGTTGGCGACGACGGCGCGCGCGGTCGTGGGCTCCCTGGCGAACGTCACGATGTCGGGGCCGGGGACAGTGGAGTTGCAGCCGTGCGGCATCACCAAGGCCACCGGTCTGGCGCTGGCCGCGGAGCACCTGCGACTGGGCGCGGACCGGGCCGTCGCCTTCGGCGACATGCCGAACGACATCCCGATGTTCCGGTGGGCCGCCTACGGGGTGGCGATGGGGGGAGCACACCCCGAACTCAAGGCGGTGGCCGACGAGATCACGACGTCGAACGAGGACGACGGCGTGGCCGTCGTCCTCGAACGACTGTTTCCGTGAACGCCGCGAACGGTTCTTCCGCGAACGGTTCTTCGGTGAGCGGCGGGTCCGTCAGTAGGCGCTGTTGACGTTGTCGATCGAGCCGTAGCGGTGGGCGGCGTAGTTGCACGCGGCCGTTATGTTGGCGACGGGGTCGTAGATGTCGTTGGACGTGCCCGCGACGTGGTAGGCCCGGAACGTCGGGTCGATCACCTGGAGCAGGCCCTTGGACGGGATGCCCTTGGCCGCGTTGGAGTCCCAGAGGTTGATGGCACGGGGGTTGCCCGAGGACTCGCGGATGATGTTGCGGTAGATGCCGTTGTAGGTGCCCGGGATCTTGTTGCGCGCCATGACGGCGAGCGACTCGCGGATCCAGCCGTCGAGGTTGTTCGTGTATCCGGCCGTCGTCAGGGCCGTCGTGGTCCCGCTGACGGCCGTCGTGGTCGCGGTGGTGGCCGCGTGGGCGCCGGCGGCGCCGATAAGAGGCAGGGCGAGTACGGCGGCGCCCGTGCCGGCCACCGCGAGGGTGCGAGCGAGGCGGTTGACGCGGTGACGGCGGTGCTGAGCGGCAGCAGACATGGTGTTCCTCTCCGGCGCCTGCGAGGTGAGCTGTCGGGTTCGGGCGGGGGAGATGCCCGGCCGGCCGCCACATGGCGACTCGGCTTCACCCCTAGCCGTTCCGGTCGGCTGTGCCGTCCGGCCCGGCGACTTACCTGGGTCCCCCGCTCCTGCCGTGCGAATTTGTGTTCGTCGATGGGTCGCGACGGGTGGCGGCAGGATTCGGCGTCCACCCGACTGGCCCGGAAGCTATGCGACCGCACATGCCGGAAACAAGTACCGGATTCATAGCTCATGCCGATTGACTGCGGGATGAGGGGTATGACCGGTAGATCCTTTGCGACTGCCAACGGTCAACTGGGCGACTGGGAACGGCGGGTTGAGGGTGCGGTCCGGGCGCCGACACGCCGTCGCGTGTGACTCAAATCACCCGTCTCGGGCTCGAAGTGCATTAAGCACCAAGAGGAATTGAGGTGGCAATGGCGGCAAAACGGTCACTTCACCCCATGGTCCCCGGAATTACCTTTTCTCGTGCCCGGCGGAAGGCCGCCTCGGCGCCTGTCGTGCAGATCGCCTTGTCGGCGGGGTGGAAGTGGCTTGCGTCACAGGTGAACCCCCGGGTGGGCCCGGACCGCGGTGTCCCGCGTGGATCCGGTCGGTGCAGGCGGAACGGCGGGTCCGAGCGGGTGCGTGCACGGGCCGACGCGGGGCGCGCCCGACGATCGTGTGTGTCTCCGGTGCGGCATCGCACTACTCCGGACGGTCTGAACTATCCGAATGGTCCGAATCATCCTGATTGTGCGGGCCGTTCGAGTACACCCGCTCGCCGGTGCGGCACGGAGTGACTTCCTTCCGCCTTTCTTCCGCCTGCCTTTCGTCTCCCTTCTGTCTCCCCTGCACCTTCCTTCCGCCTGGAGCCTGTGCGCGAGGTATGTCACCCGGGGGACGGCCAGGCGGGCTCGCCGACCGGGCGGCCTTGGAGGAAGTGCGGTCTCCTTGAGGAAGTCGACGGCCGGTCCGGGTGACGGGCCGTGGTCGGGGTACTGGTGCGACCAGGGGCCGATCAGCCGCGCGGACACGGTCGTGGGGCAGAGGCTCGACCAGACGGAGGACGGTGTCGTGGTACGGGACGTGTCAGCAGCCCACCGCCGGCCCTGCCGCCTTGGTGGCACCGCGTGCCGCGGCCTCACCGGTAGGGCTGTACGTTTCGCTGCCGCTGCCGCTGCCGCTGCCGCTGCCGCTGCCGCTGTCCGCGCCGCCGGACCCGCACCCGCCGGCACCCCCTCGCTGTTGCCGTACCCGTGCGCGTCGACCCGGACGGACGTATGGCCGTGTCCCGCGTGCCAGGGGTGCCGCCGGGCGTCGCGTGGCGCGGTCCGTCGGAGAGCCGGTCCGGGGCGCATTCGCCGAGGTGGGCCGGTACGGATCGGCCGTCGGTGGGCGCCGCACGCGCGTATCGGTGGGCGCCACGCGCGCGTGCAGAAGTGTCCCGTCAGTGTCCCGTCGGCCAGAGGGGATCCGGAGGTCTGTGTGAGCGGTTTCGTGGGGGAGCGACGTGCGGATGTGCCCGGTCTGCGTTCCGAGGCAGTAGCGGGGCAAAAGATGTCATATCCCGCCAGCTCCATAAATATCGGGTTGTATCAACTGGTCAGCAACATACCGGCCGTGATCCGGTACCGCCCGGCCTGGGCCGTGGGCGCTATCGGTGATCGAAACCTGACCGGATACGCTGACTTGAGTGATGGCGCCGACCTATCGACACACCGTGTAACCGCCAGCAGACACCAGCAGACAGGAGACCCCTCGTGACCGTCGTCGGGCCGTTCGGGCTGAGCGTGCGGGACCAGGCTCTGGAAGCCGATGTCCAGGCCGGATTGGCGGCTGTCGAGGAAGGCTTGCTCGAAGCCACCAAGAGCGAGGTCCCGTTCATCACAGGGGCCGCACAGCACCTGGTGCGGGCGGGCGGCAAACGTTTCCGCCCCCTGCTCGTGATGCTCGCGGCACAGTTCGGCGATCCGTACGCACCCGGGGTCGTACCGTCCGCGGTGGTGGTGGAGCTGACCCATCTGGCGACGCTGTACCACGACGACGTGATGGACGAGGCCGCCGTACGCCGCGGGGTGGACAGCGCGAACACCCGCTGGGGCAACTCGGTCGCGGTCCTGACCGGGGACTTCCTTTTCGCCCGTGCCTCGCAGATCCTCGCCGACCTCGGTCCGGAGGCGGTGCGGGTGCAGGCCATCGCGTTCGAGAGGCTGGTCACCGGGCAGATCCTGGAGACGGCCGGGCCCTCGGACGGCCGGGACCCGGTCGAGCACTACCTGGACGTGCTCAGCGGCAAGACGGGGTCGCTGGTCGCCGTGTCGTGCCGGTTCGGCGCGATGATGTCGGGCGCCGACGACACGGTCGTGGACATGCTCACCCAGTACGGTGAGCGGCTGGGCGTCGCCTTCCAGCTCGCCGACGACGTACTGGACATCGCGTCGGACTCGCACGAGTCCGGCAAGACCCCGGGCACGGACCTGCGGGAGGGCATCGCCACGCTCCCCGTGCTGCGGCTGCGGGAGCGGGCGGCGCGGCTGGGGCTGCCCGAGGACATCGCGCTGTGCGAGCTGCTGGACTCCGATCTGTCCGACGACGGCCGGCACGCGCAGGCGCTGGCCGCCCTCCGGGCGCACCCGGCGCTGGAGCAGGCCCGGCGGGACACCGTGCGGTATGCGGAGGAGGCTCGGGCGGTGCTCGCCCCGCTGCCGGAGGGCGACTCCAAGGCGGCCCTGCTGGAGCTGTGCGACGCCGTGGTGCACCGGGCGGGATAGCCCGTGGCACCCGTGGTGCACCGGGCGGGATGGCCCGTGGCACCCGTGGTGCACCGGGCGGGATGGCCCGTGGCACCCGTGGTGCACCGGGCGGCGCCGGGAACCCTAGGGGCCGGGCCCCCTAAGGGACAAGATCCCACCAGGTCGGGACCGCTCCGGCAGACCGGAACCCCTACGGGACGGGGGGAGGCGTCCGCTCTCCCCGTCATACCGGAGGTGTACAGGGACTTGCCTCTGCGGGTTGACGCATCCGCGCGGCGGATTTGGTCAGATGGAAGCCACGGACATCACCACTCCTCACCGTTTCGGGTGAGAATGGCGGCTCAGGGTGGGAACAGTGCAACAGTGCGAAGAAGGCCGCCGCCGACGACGGAGGTAAGCCACACATGGCACGGTACGAATCCGATTCCGATGACAACTCGGGGGCAGCGGAGACCGGGGCACTGCGCTCCGGCCGACGCAAGGCCGCTCGCTACGGCGTCCCGGTCGCGGTAGTGGGCGTGACGGCGGCGACCATCGGACTGGTCCCGGCACTCGCCGACTCCGGTGACCCCAGTCTGCCGAAGATCACCGCACAGCAGCTCATAGAGAAGATCGCGAAGTCGGACGTCCAGCAACTGTCCGGCACGGTGAAGGTCAGCACCGACCTGGGCCTGCCCGACCTGGGTGGTCTGGAGAACAGCCTGGCCTCGGGCGCCGCGCCCTCCGGCTCGGGCTCCTCCGCCGACCCGACGTCCAAGCTCACCGAGCTGGCCTCGGGGACGCACACTCTGCGGGTCGCCGCCGACGGCCCGGACCGGCAGAAGCTGTCCCTGATACAGAGCGCGGCCGAATACAGCCTGATCCACAACGGCAAGGACGTCTGGGGCTACGACAGCAAGTCGAACGAGGTCTACCACGGCAGCGTGGGCCAGGACGGGGCGGAGCACAAGGACGAGGCGCCGGCCACGCCCAAGGACTTCGCCGACGAGGCCCTGAAGTCGGTGGACGACACCACGTCGGTGACCGTCGACGGGACCATGCGGGTCGCGGGCCGGGACGCCTACAAGCTGCTCGTCAAGCCGAAGCAGTCCGGCACCACGGTCGGCGCGATCAGCATCGCGGTGGACGCGAAGACCGGCATGCCGCTGAAGTTCACGCTGACCGCGGCGAGCGGCGGCGCCGCGGTCGTCGACGCGGGCTTCACCCAGGTCAGCTTCGCCAAGCCGGCCGCCTCGACCTTCGACTTCACCCCGCCGAAGGGCGCCACGGTCACCGAGGGCGACAAGTCCCCCCAGGGGGTCAATTCCCCCGACGGCGTCAAGTCCGCCGAGGTCCCGGGGGCGAAGTCCGATCACGACCTCGCCAAGGGCTCCGAGGACCACAAGGTCCTCGGCAAGGGCTGGAACTCCATCGCGGTCTTCGACACCGGAGCGCGCGGCGGCGTGCCGTCCGGTTCCGCCGGCGGCGACCTGGGCGGCTTCCTCGGCTCGCTCGGCGACCAGGTCAGCGGCAAGTTCGGCAAGGGCACGGTGTACTCCACCCGCCTGGTCAACGCCCTGATCACGGACGACGGCAAGGTGTACGTCGGCGCCGTGACCAAGGACGCCCTGGTGAAGGCGGCGGACTCGGCCCCGTAGGCACGCTGCGGCACGACGAATCGAGGGAGCCGATGGACGAAGCGTCCGCCACCGGGCGCAGGACGGCGCGGGAGCCGGGAGACGCGGGGCCGAGCGTCATCGACACCCGCGGCCTGACCAAGCGCTACCGCGGCGGACAGCTCGCCGTCGACGGTCTCGACCTGACCGTCCCGGCGGGCAGCGTCTTCGGCTTCCTCGGTCCGAACGGCTCGGGCAAGACCACCACCATCCGCATGCTGATGGGCCTCATCGAGCCGACCTCCGGCACGGCGCGGGTGCTCGGGCGGCCCATGCCCGGCTCGGCGCGCGCCGTACTGCCGCACGTGGGCGCGCTCATCGAGGGCCCCGCCCTGTACGGCTTCCTCACCGGCCGGGACAACCTCGTACGGTACGACGCCGCCGACCCGACCGCCGACCCGCGCACCCGGAGCGCCCGCGTCGCCGCCGCCCTGGACCGGGTCGGCCTGGCAGCCGCCGCGGGCAAGAAGGCGAGAGCGTACTCACTGGGCATGAAACAGCGCCTCGGGCTCGCCGCGGCGCTGCTCCAGCCGCGCAGGCTGCTCGTCCTGGACGAGCCGACCAACGGACTCGACCCGCAGGGCATGCGCGAGATCCGCTCGCTGGTCAGGGAGTTGGCCTCCGACGGTACGACCGTCTTCCTCTCCTCCCACCTCCTCGACGAGATCGAGCAGGTGTGCACACACGCGGCGGTGATGGCGCAGGGCCGGCTCATCGCCCAGGGCCCGGTGGCCGACCTGGCCGCGGGGGCGCGCGGCAGGCTGGTCGTGACCACGCCGGACACCGGTGACGCGGCCCGGGTACTGAAGGAGCGGGGCGTGGGTGACGTCGTCGTCACCGAGGACCGGCTGACCGCCGAGCCACCGGAGGGTGAACTCGCCGACCTGAACTCCGCGCTGGTGGCGGCCGGTGTCCGGGTCCGCGGCTTCGGGGTCGAGCGGGCGTCGCTGGAGGACGCCTTCGTGGCGCTGACCGGAGAGGGCTTCGATGTCGCAGGCTGACGCGTCACAGGCCGACGCCGGGGTGGGCGGGGCCGCGGCTGCGGTGCCGGCGGGCGGGCCCGGTGCCGGGCGCGCCCCGAACCCGCTGTGGACCTTCGGCCTGCTCCGCAGCGAACTGATCACCACCTTCCGGCGCTGGCGCACGCTCGCGCTGCTGGGCGTGCTGGCGGCGGTGCCGATCCTGGTCGGCATCGCGGTCAGGATCGAGACGCGCGGCGGTTCGTCGGTCGGCCGGGGCGGCGGTGAGGGGCCGGCGTTCATCACGCAGATCACCAACAACGGCCTGTTCCTGGTGTTCACCGCGCTGGCGGCCACGCTGCCGTTCTTCCTGCCGATGGCGATCGGGGTCGTCGCGGGAGACGCCATCGCGGGCGAGGCCAACGCGGGAACGCTGCGCTACCTCCTGGTCGCCCCCGCGGGCCGCACCCGCCTGCTGCTCACCAAGTACGCGACGACGATCGCGTTCTGCCTGGTGGCCACGCTGGTGGTGGCCGTCTCGGCGCTGGTCGTCGGGGCACTGCTGTTCCCGCTGGGCGACCTGACGACCATCTCCGGCACGCAGATCAGCTTCGCCGAGGGCCTGGCGCGTGCCCTGCTGATCGCCCTCGTGGTGGCCGCGTCACTGGTCGGTGTCGCCGCCCTCGGCCTGTTCGTCTCCACCCTGACCAACAGCGGGATCGCGGCCATGGCGACCACGGTGGGGCTGGTGATCACCGTGCAGATCCTCGATCAGATACCGCAACTGCACGCACTCCAGCCGTACTTCTTCTCCCACTATTGGCTGTCCTTCGCCGATCTGATGCGGGAGCCGGTCTACTGGGACGACCTGGTCAAGAACCTGGGGTTGCAGGCGCTGTACGCCGTGGTGTTCGGCTCGGCGGCCTGGGCCCGGTTCACGGCGAAGGACATCACCGCGTAGCGAGTCGCCGCCGCGGACCGGACGGTGGCGGCCGACGGGGCGTCCGCCTCGTATGGTCGCCATGCGGTCCGTCTCGCAGGGCTGGCGGGGTGTCAGTCCCGTACGGTCGGCATGCGGCCCGCCTCGCACGGCCGGCGGGGTGTCAGTCCCGTACGGTCGGCATGCGGTCCGTCTCGTACGGCTGGCGGGGCGTCCGCCTCGTATGGTCGCCATGCGGCCCGCCTCGCACGGCTGGCGGGGTGTCCGTCCCGTACGGTCGGCATGCGGTCCGTCTCGTACGGTCGGCAGGGTGTTCCGTTCGCACGGAAGCGGGTGCCCGCGTCCGTGTCCTTGAGCACGGCTGGGCGCGCGCGGGCGGAATGTTCGGTGGTGCCGTCGAGAGGGCCGCCGCCCGTCGTCGAGCGCGCCGAAGGCACCGGCATCAGGTCCGTGCGGCGCGTGCACCCCGCCGGTCCGGCGGCCGGGAGTTCCTGGTGCGAGGCTGTGACGTCGCAGTGACGCGGGGGCGGCGCCGAACAGCGACACTCGATATTACGCATGAGTACAACCCGGATCGTTACGCCGGGGGAGTGAGGGGACCGATGTCTCGACCCAGCCGCGAGGACAAGCGGGATGAACGGCGCGGCACTGGTCCGGTGGTACCGGTGGACATCCGTGTCTCGGACGCGGGAGAGGCGACGGTCGACGGCGTGCCCCTCGTCGCGCCTCCCGGCCGGGAGATCCAGCACGCCGTCCTGGACCACCTGCACCGGCTCGCCCTCGCGGTCGGCCACCCCGTACAGGCGGCCATTCACGACGCCCGGGTCGGCTACGTCGTCCCCCTCCAGGTGGACACCGACGGCGCCAGCAGCTTCACGGGGGATCCGGCCAAGCTGGCCCGCGGGGACGTCCCGCCGACGTCCCCGCTGCGGCCCGTCCCCGAGCCGACGCCGCCGGGTGAGCGTGCGCCCGCGTCCGCCCTGCGTCCGGTGCCGGACGTCGTCCCCGGCACCGTCCAGCCACCGACCGGTGTCTTCGGACCGCCCCCCGTCATGCCCGCCGGCCGGCCCGGCACCGTGAATCCACCCGCCTCCGTCAAGCCGTCCCGGGCCGCCGGTCCGCTCCGGCCTGCCGAGCCGCGCAAGCTGACCGTGCCGCCCCGGCCCACCGCCCCGCCCCGGTTCGCCAAGCCGGGCCCGGGTCTGGCCGGTGAACCCGCCGGGACCGCCGTGCCGGGCGCCCCCGCCGGGACCGCCGTGCCGGGCGCCCCCGCCGAGGTGAGGGCCGTCGGCGCCCCGCCCTCCGTTCACCGGCCGCCCAGGAATCCCCTGCCTCCCGTCACCCACCTCCCCGTCGGGGCCGACTACGACCCCAGGCCCACCCCGGCGCGCGGGTTCGACGCCGTGGCCGAGGCGGTTCTCGGGGACGGTGACGGGAACGGGAACGGGAACGGGAACGGCGGCGAACTGCTCGGGGAACCGACCGCCCGGATCAACGAGGCCGTCAGGGCGGGACGGATCGACCAGGCGGCCGAACTGGCGCAGCACACGGTCGAGGCGGCCTCCGCCGACCTCGGGCCCGACCACCCCGAAGTGCTCCGGCTGCGCGAACTGACCGCCTACATCGCCTACTTGTCCGGTGACCCGCTGCACGCCTTCCGGCTGTCCTTCGACCTGGCCCGGCTCCACCACCGCGCCCACGACCCCGAGGCGGCGTACGGAAACGTGCACAGCGCGGCGACGGCCTGGCGTGCCGTACGCGACGCCGAGCAGGCCCTACGCCTCGGCCGGGACCTGATCGCGCTGTGGACGGAACTCGTCGTCGAGGAGGGCCCGGCGGCCGACGACATCGAGGAACTGGAGTCCGCCCGAGCCCGTATGGTCCGCCTGACCGAGCGGGCGGCGCGAGCGGCCGACTGATACCCCGGCCGGACCCCAGCGGCTTGAAACCCCAGCGGCCTAAAATCCCAGCCGAATGGCCTGCCGGGACTGGCCGGCGCACCGCCTTCATGGGCGAATTGAGGCGGCCTTCGCTGCGCGCAACCGCTCCGGAACCGCTCCGCAACCCTCCGCAACCGAGAACGGGGCCTTGCCGCGGCGCGGACCGATCGCCGGACACACCGTGATCCAGGCCCAGGACGGTGCGGGACGTACGTTCCGAGGGAGGACGGAGCCCATGGAGGAAGAGGGCGGAAAAGGGAGGTCCGACGACCGGGGACCGGTGAATCCGAGCAGGCGCAACTTCGTCGCGGGCGCGACCCTCGGACTGGCTCTCGCCTCCGCGGGCATCTACGAAGTCATCGACAAGCTGGTCACCCCGCCCGAACGGTCCACCGCGCAGATCGGCAAACCCCTGCCGCCCGAGCAATATGCCATTCCGACACCGCGGCTCATCAAGGACGACGGCACCGGGGTCGCCGGCAGCAAGGGCACGATCACCGTCCTGATTCCGCCGCTGCACAATCACGTCATCACGGCGACGTTGAAGGTTCCGCCGAATGCGCGGGCCCTCCAAGAGGCGCAGCGCCACCTGGAATCCGTCATCCAGGGTCTGGAGAGACGCTTTCCTCCCCCGCCCAGCGGCCTGGGCGTCGTCGTCACCTGGGGACTGCCCTACTTCCAGCACTACATCCCGAGCCTCGGCCGCGGGTCCGAATTCTTCAGGGCGGGGACGCGTTATCCGGATTACCTGCCGGTGGACCTGGTGACGTCCGGACAACGGGGCCGTACGGTCCATGCGCTCCAGGACGCCATCACCTATCCCAGCGACCAGCCGCCGCCCGGCTTCGGGGCGGTCCGGCTGGAACAGCACCACGTGGCCGTGCTCCTGCGCAGCGACTCGCTCGACACCATCATGCAGGCCACCAACGTCCTGTTCGCGACGGGCAGCGGCCAGGCCGGTGACCTTTTCGACGTGACCAGCATCCGCAGGGGTTTCACGGGCGGCGCGCACACGGGACAGCAGTCACTCGCCAGCAGACTGGCCGTTGAGGCGGGCCTGCCCGGAGCCAAATCCGTTCCGACGCATTCCCCCCTCTTCTTCGGCTTCACCACCACGCTCAAATCGGGGGAGAGTTCCACGCCCCTCTCGAATCTGGAGACGCTTCCGGGGTGGACCGACCAGTGGCCGAACGGCTACTTCAAGTACGGGACCATCATGCCGCTGTCGCACCTGTACTCGGATCTGGCCACCTGGTACGGGGAGGGGCGAACGGGAGCGCAGGAATTCACCGGGTACGGGGACCGGCTCCGCGCCATGTACCAGCCCGGACTCTTGGTCCCGCGGGGGACGGTGACGGTGAATCCACCCACACTGAGCCAAAGCGACGTCTTCCACGGGGTGGAGAAATCCGGCAGTTACGGCCACAACGGCAGCATGCAGCCGGTGAACCGGCTGCGGAAATCCACCACCAGCAATTACGGGAAGACCTATCCGGTGGGCACGCCCGTGTCCAATCGCGGTGATTTCGCCACCCTGGACAGTCCGTTCCACTACACCTCCGACCCGGTCGGCGACCATTACAGCTCCCAGAGATCCGCCGGGTTGCACTTCCTGATCTTCGTGCCGACGACGGAGACGTTCAACCGTGTTCGCCTGGCCATGGACGGTTGCTACCCCGACGGCAAAAGGGTCGCGTTCTCGTCGCGTTCCCGCAATGCCGGTCTGAACGCGGCGATCCACACCACCCACCGGCAGAACTTCCTGATCCCGCCGCGCAGTCGCCGTTCGTTCCCGCTGGCGGAGTTCCTGAGCTGACCCGCACCTGGACCGGCCTCCTCGGCTCCACCGGGCAGTGCGGCGCGGCGGCCCAGAAGCCGGCCTGCGCGTGCGGGTCGGTGGCGTCGATGACCCGTTTGAAGTGCAGCGGGGCAGGGTCCGGTGCGGGTGTCTGCGACATGTCGGCCATGCACAGCCGCCACCACTGACAATCCCGGCCGGCCCGAGCCCGTGCTCCTGCGGCCGAGGACCCTGACTCTAGGCGGGCTGCTGGTCCCGTGCGTCGTAGGCGGAGCGGGCCGCCGCGATCTCCTCCTGGTGGTCCTCGGTCCAGGTCACCAGGGACCGGATGGTGGCGTGCAGGGTTCCGCCGAGCGGGGTCAGTTCGTACTCGACCCGCGGCGGCACCACGGGATGGACGGTGCGCTTCACGAGTCCGTCGCGCTCCAACTGGCGCAGCGTCACGGTCAGCATGCGCTGGCTGATCCCGTCGATCTCCCGCCGCAGCGCGGTGAAGCGCAGCCGCCGGTTGTCCAGCAGCGCGATGACGAGGAGCGACCACTTGTCGGCGACCCGGTCGAGGATCTGCCGTACCTGGCAGTCCTCCCGGGTGTCCCACTGAAAGGGATCGGCGTCGCCGTAGTCCACGGTGCTCTCGCAGTGACTCGGTGACTTCGAAGTGCCTTCTTCCATACCGCTTGATGCTGCCCCAGGCTGGACCTCGGTTACAAGAGGGAACCGACCCCCGGCCCCTGAACCGGCACCCCCCTCTCCTCGCCTCTCCCTCTCCTCCCTCCCCTTCTTTTCCCTTCTCCTCGCCTCTGTCCTAGGAGTTCTCATGGGCACCCGTGCCTGGGCCCTGCTGCTCGTGCTGTGCGGAACGATCTTCCTGGAGGGCATCGACATCGCCATGATGGCCGTGGCGATCCCCGCCATCCGCGCCGATCTCGGCCTCGCCACCGACACCGCGGCCTGGGTGATGAGCGCCTACGTCCTCGGGTACGCCGGTTTCACGCTCCTCGGCGGTCGCGCGGCCGACCTGCTGGGCCGCCGTCGGATGTTCCTGGTGTGGCTGGTCGTCTTCCTCGTGTTCTCCGGTCTCGGCGGGTTCGCGACCGAAGGCTGGACCCTGGTCCTGGCGCGCTTCGTCACCGGTGTCGCGGCGGCGTTCATGACACCGGCCGCGCTGTCCCTCATCACCACCTCGTACGAGGAGGGCCCGCGGCGCGACAAGGCCCTGCTGGTGTTCGCCGGTACGGCCGCGGGCGGCTTCTCGCTCGGCCTGGTCACCGGCGGTCTGCTCACCGAGCTCGGCTGGCGCTGGGTGTTCTTCGCTCCGGTGCTGCTGGCCGGCGCGCTGTTCCTGGCGGCCGTGCGGCTGATCCCGGCGCAGGTCGCCCCGCCGCTCCGGCTGCGCGGCTTCGACCTGCCCGGCGCGGTCACCGCCGCCGCCGCAATGTTGCTGGCCGCCTATACCGTCGTACGCCTGGAACACGGCGCCACGGGCCGGTGGCTGACCGCGCTGACGGCCCTCGCCGCGGTACTGGTGGCCGCCGCCTTCGTGGCGATCGAACGCCGCTCGCCGCACCCGCTGGTGCGGCTCGGCATCCTGCGCACCGGCTCGCTCGTGCGCGCCGACCTCGGGGCGCTGCTGTTCGTCGGCGCCTTCTTCGGATTCCAGTTCGTGGTGACCCTCTACCTCCAGGAACTGCGCGGCTGGTCGTCCTTGCAGACGGCCCTCGCACTCGTCGTCATGGGCTGCGACGCGGTCCTCGCCCCGACCCTCACCCCGAAACTGGTCGCCCGCTTCGGCAACGCCCGCGTGATCGTCGGCGGCTTCGTGCTGGCCGTACTGGCCTACGGGCTGTTCCTGCCGATCGGCCCGGACTGGCCGTATCCGGCGATGTTCCCCACGCTGATCATCGCCGGCACGGCCTTCGCGCTCGCCTACGGGCCGCTGACGATCGCGGCGACGGACGGGGTGGCCGAGGCGGAGCAGGGCCTGGCGGGCGGTCTGCTGACCACCTCGACCCAGTTCGGCTCGGCGATCGGGATCTCGGCGGTCACCGCGGTCTACGGCCTCGCGGCAGGCTCCGCATCGGGTTCCGGGTCGGGCTCCGGTCCCGAGGTGGACCCGGAGGCGACGCTCTCGGCGTTCCGCACCGCCCTGACCGTGCCCTTCGCCATGGTCCTGCTGGGCACACTGCTGTCGCTGGCGAGCGTACGGGCGGCGCGGCGGGCGGAGCGCAGGGCGTCCCAGGTCAGCAGCGACAGCGCCAGCCAGACCAGCGCGAACCCGGCCCAGCGCTCGGGCGGCATGGCCTCGTGGAAGTAGAGGATGCCCAGCACGAACTGGAAGACGGGCGCCAGGTACTGCAACAGCCCGAGGGTGGACAGCGGCACGCGTATGGCCGCCGCGCCGAAGCAGACCAGGGGGAGTGCGGTGACCACGCCGGTGGCCGCGAGCAGGGCCGCGTGCCCGGTGCCGTCGGTGGTGAAGGTGGCCTCGCCGTGCGCGGACAGCCACAGCACATAGCCGAGCGCGGGCAGGAACTGGACGGCGGTCTCGGCGGCGAGCGATTCGACGCCGCCGAGGTTGACCTTCTTCTTCACCAGCCCGTAGGTGGCGAAGGAGAAGGCGAGGCTCAGGGAGATCCACGGCGGGCGGCCGTATCCGACGGCCAGCACGACCACCGCGGCGAAGCCGACCCCGACCGCCGTCCACTGCGCGGGCCGCAGCCGTTCCTTCAGGATCAGCACGCCCATCGCGATGGTGACCAGTGGATTGATGAAGTACCCGAGGGACGCCTCGACCACGTGCCCGGCGTTCACGGCCCAGATGTAGACGCCCCAGTTGACCGTGATCACCGCGGCCGCGACGGTGATCAGCGCGAGCCGTCGCGGCTGGCGCAGCAGCTGCCCCGCCCAGGCCCAGCGCCGTACGGCGAGCAGGGCCACGGCGACGACGGCCAGGGACCACAGCATCCGGTGGGCGAGGATCTCCATCGCCCCGGCGGGCTTCAGCAGCGGCCAGAACAGCGGGACGAGCCCCCACATACCGTACGCGGCGAAGCCGTTCAGCAGACCTGTCCGCTGCTCGCCCCTCTTGTCGGCCACCGGCCCTCCTTCTCTTCCGCCGCGGCTTTCCTCGCGCGCGTGTTCGCTGCACGAAGGTAGCGCCGAGGGGCCTCGCCTGTCATGGCCGTATCGCCATACGGTCATGACAGGCGGGGGCGGGTGGCGGTGAGGGGGATGAGGGCGGACGGTGGGTGAGGGCGGTGACGGTCGGTGGGGGTGACCGGGGGAGACCCGGATCTTCCCGGTGGAGAGGGTCAGCCCTTGAGGCCGGCGGCTACGGCCTCCGCCAGCGGGGTGGTCGGCCGGCCGGCCAGGCGGGACAGGTCGCCGGTGGAGATGACCAGCTCGCCCTCGGCGATCGAGGCGTCCACGCCGACCAGGATCGATGCCAGCGGCTCGGGGACACCGGCGTCCTTCAGGATGCCCAGCTTGGTCTCGCCCGGCACCGAGTCGTAGGCGATCTCCCGGCCGGTCTGCCTGCTCAGCTCGGCCGCGTACTCCGCGAAGCTCCACGCCTCGTCGCCGCCCAGCTCGTACGTCTGGTTCTCGTGCCCCTCGCCAGTGAGCACGGCGGCGGCGGCTGCCGCGTAGTCGGCGCGCGAGGCGGAGGACAGCCGGCCCGCACCGGCCGCCGCGACGACGGCGCCCTGCGCCAGCACCGGCGCGAGGTTCTCGGTGTAGACCTCGTGGTACCAGCCGTTGCGCAGCAGCGTGTAGGGCAGACCGGAGGCGAGCAGCGCCTGCTCGGTGGCCCGGTGGTCGTCGGCGAGCGCGGCGGTCAGGCTCCCGGGGGCGCTGGTGTAGGCGAGCAGGGCGACACCGGCCGCCTTGGCAGCGTCGATGACGACGGTGTGCTGTCCGACCCGGCCCTTGTCGAACTCGTTGCCGGATATCAGCAGCACCTTGTCGCCCGCGGCGAAGAGGCCGTCGAAGGTCTCCGGCCTGTTGTAGTCGGCCACGGCGAGCTTGACGCCCCGCGCCGCGAGGTCGGCGGCCTTCGCCTCGTTGCGCACGACGGCGGTGACCTGCTCGGCCGGGACCTTCTCCAGCAACTGGTGCACGACAAGGCGGCCGAGGTGTCCGGTGGCTCCGGTGACGACGATGCTCATGATTCAGAACTCCTGGTGGGGTGCGTGTGCCACGAACCATAGGAGGAGTACTAACTTTGGGAAAGTACCCACTTTGAAGTAAGGTACTTATGAGCCAGTAAGGACGAGCGAGCGAGGACGACAGTGAGCGCGACGCAGACGGTGGCCCGTGACAACGACGAGGCGTTGTGCCCCTACCGCCTCGTCCTCGAACACGTCACCAGCCGCTGGGGCGTCCTGATCCTCATCGAGCTGCTGGAGCACCCCCACCGCTTCAGCGAGCTGCGCCGCGCGGTCGGCCGGTACGGCCGCACCGTCAGCGAGAAGATGCTCGCGCAGACCCTGCAGACCCTGGAACGCGACGGAATCGTCCACCGCGACGCCAAGCCGGTGATCCCGCCCCGGGTCGACTACTCCCTCACCCCGCTCGGCCGTGAGGCGGCGGAACAGGTCCGGGCCCTGGCGCTGTGGACCGAGGAACGGATGGAGAAGGTGCGGACGGCCCGGGGGGCGTACGACGCGGCCAAGCGGGCTCTGGACGTGGTCGGGGAGGATCCGGCGGCGTGAACCGGGCCCGGCCGCGCGCGGCGTGAGCCGGGCATGGCCGCGGGTGCGCGAAACGGGCGATCCGCTCGCCTGGGCCGGGCATGGCCACGGGCGGGTGAAACGCGCGGTCCGGGCGCCTGGGCCGGGCGGGCCGGTCGCACGATACGCATGACACGCGCGGCCCGGTCGGCCGACTCGCCCGGCCCCGGTACGGGTACAGGAACGGACGAGGGCCCGGACGCGTGTGGTGCGTCCGGACCCTCGTCCGTGTGTGGCGTCGGCCGGTGCCGGTGCCGGTGCAGGCGTCGGTGCAGGCGTCGGCGTACGTCAGCCGATGACGGTCCAGGTGTCGTTGCCAGTGAGCAGGGCGGCGAGGTCACCCCTGCCCTTCTGCTCCACGGCGGCGTCGAGCTGCCCGGCCATCTGCGTGTCGTACACCGGGCGCTCCACGTTGCGCAGCACGCCGATCGGGGTGTGGTGCAGGGTGTCCGGGTCGGCCAGCCGGGAGAGGGCGAAGGCCGTGGCCGGAGAGGCCGCGTGGGCGTCGTGGACCAGGACGCGGTCCTCGTTCTCGGGCGTCACCGTGACGATCTCCAGGTCGCCGGTGAGCGGATCGCGCACCACGCCCCGGCCGCCGTCCGGGCCGAACCGGACCGGCTGCCCGTGTTCGAGGCGGATCACCGCCTCCTCGGCGCTGCGCTGGTCCTTGAGCGCGTCGAAGGCACCGTCGTTGAAGATGTTGCAGTTCTGGTAGATCTCCACCAGCGCCGTGCCCGGATGGGCGGCCGCCTCCCGCAGGACCCCGGTGAGGTGCTTGCGGTCGGAGTCGATGGTGCGCGCCACGAACGACGCCTCCGCGCCGAGCGCCAGCGACACCGGGTTGAACGGCGCGTCCAGCGAGCCCATCGGCGTCGACTTGGTGATCTTGCCGACCTCGGACGTCGGCGAGTACTGGCCCTTGGTCAGACCGTAGATCCGGTTGTTGAACAGGAGGATCTTCAGGTTGACGTTGCGACGCAGGGCGTGGATGAGGTGGTTGCCGCCGATGGACAGCGCGTCGCCGTCACCCGTCACCACCCAGACCGACAGGTCACGGCGGGAGGCGGCCAGACCGGTCGCGATGGCGGGGGCCCGCCCGTGGATGGAGTGCATGCCGTAGGTGTTCATGTAGTACGGGAAACGGGAGGAGCACCCGATGCCCGACACGAACACGACGTTCTCCCGGGCCAGCCCCAGCTCCGGCATGAAGCCCTGCACGGCCGCCAGGATCGCGTAGTCACCGCACCCCGGGCACCAGCGCACCTCCTGGTCCGACTTGAAGTCCTTCATCGACTGCCGGGCCCCGGCCTTCGGGACGAGCGAGAGCGCCTCGATCGTGCCTGTGCCGCTGGTGGACGTCTCAGCCATCGATGGCCTCCTTCAGCGCCGCGGCGAGCTGTTCCGCCTTGAACGGCATTCCGCTGACCTGGTTGTAGGAGCGGGCGTCGACCAGGTACTTCGCCCGGATCAACAGGGCCAGCTGCCCCAGGTTCATCTCCGGGACCACGACCTTGTCGTAACGCCGCAGCACCTCCCCGAGATTCCCCGGGAACGGGTTGAGATGGCGCAGGTGGGCCTGTGCGACCGGCAGCCCCTTCAGCCGTAGCCGGCGCACCGCTGCGGTGATGGGACCGTAGGTGGAACCCCAGCCGAGGACGAGGAGGCGGGCTCCGTCCGGATCGTCGACCTCGATGTCGGGCACCTCGATGCCGTCGATCTTCGCCTGCCGGGTGCGGACCATGAAGTCGTGGTTGGCCGGGTCGTAGGAGATGTTCCCCGTCCCGTCCTGCTTCTCGATGCCGCCGATGCGGTGCTCAAGGCCCGGCGTGCCCGGGACGGCCCACGGACGGGCCAGGGTCTCGGGGTCGCGCTTGTAGGGCCAGAACACCTCGGTGCCGTCGTCCAGGGTGTGGTTGGGGCCCTGCGCGAACCGCACCCGCAGATCCGGCAGCTCGTCGATGCCGGGGATCCGCCACGGTTCGGAGCCGTTGGCCAGATAGCCGTCGGACAGCAGCAGCACCGGCGTCCGGTACGTCAGCGCGATCCGGGCCGCCTCCAGCGCCGCGTCGAAGCAGTCCGCCGGCGTGTACGGCGCGATGATCGGCACCGGGGCCTCGCCGTTGCGGCCGAACATCGCCTGTAGCAGGTCGGCCTGCTCGGTCTTGGTCGGCAGACCCGTCGAGGGCCCGCCGCGCTGGATGTCGATCACCAGCAGCGGCAGCTCAAGGGACACCGCGAGACCGATCGTCTCCGACTTCAGCGCCACACCCGGACCGGACGTCGTCGTCACCGCCAGCGAACCGCCGAAGGCCGCACCCAGCGCGGCGCCGATGCCGGCGATCTCGTCCTCGGCCTGGAAGGTCCGTACGCCGAAGTTCTTGTGCTTGGACAGTTCGTGCAGGATGTCCGAGGCCGGCGTGATCGGGTACGAGCCGAGGAACAGCGGCAGCTCCGCCTGGCGGGAGGCGCTGATCAGGCCGTAGGCCAGGGCCAGGTTCCCGGAGATGTTGCGGTAGGTGCCGACCGGGAAGGCTTTCGCCGCCGGGGCGACCTCGTAGGAGACCGCGAAGTCCTCGGTGGTCTCGCCGAAGTTCCAGCCCGCGCGGAAGGCGGTCAGGTTCGCCTCGGCGATCTCCGGCTTCTTCGCGAACTTGGTCCGCAGGAATCTCTCCGTACCCTCGGTCGGCCGGTGGTACATCCACGACAGCAGGCCCAGCGCGAACATGTTCTTGCTGCGCTCGGCCTCCTTGCGGCTGAGGTCGAAGTCCTTGAGCGCCTCCACCGTCAGCGTGGTCAGCGGCACCGGATGCAGCCCGTAGCCGTCCAGCGAGCCGTCCTCCAGCGGGCTGGTCGCGTAGCCGACCTTCTGCATCGCCCGTTTGGTGAACTCGTCCGTGTTGACGATGATCTCCGCGCCGCGCGGCAGGTCGGCGATGTTCGCCTTCAGCGCCGCCGGGTTCATCGCCACCAGGACGTTCGGCGCGTCGCCCGGGGTGAGGATGTCGTGGTCGGCGAAGTGGAGCTGGAAGGACGAGACACCGGGCAGGGTTCCTGCGGGGGCGCGGATCTCCGCCGGGAAGTTCGGCAGCGTCGACAGGTCGTTGCCGAACGACGCCGTCTCCGACGTGAAACGGTCTCCTGTGAGCTGCATACCGTCACCCGAGTCCCCCGCGAACCGGATGACCACCCGGTCGAGACGCCGGACGTCCTTGGTACCGCCCGGTTTGCGCTGCTCTCCTACGACGGTTCCGTCGGACTGCTCCGCTGGGCTGCTGACCTGGCTGGTCACTGAAGTGGACCTCCTTCGAGGCGGCTGTCCGGGCATGGTCGTCCCCCGGACCTTCCCAGGATCAACCCTACGTCGCTTAGGGTCGCCTTCCCGCGGCCATTCGCATGATGGCCGGCATTCCGGAACGGTCCGTCACCCTGACTTCTCACCATTTCGCCCCCCGGGCTCCGCTGCGTGGCTCCCCGCTCGTTCCTCGGTTCTCATTTCCCGTTCTCGGGCACCGCCATCCCGCGTGCCGGGCGGGCGTGACCAGCGCCACGCCCGCCGTCGCGGTCCCACGACCGTGCCGTCATGAGTTCAGACAGGGCCGTCATGAGTTCAGACAGGCCGTCATGAGTTCAGACAGGGCCGTCATGAGTTCAGATAGGTCAGAACGGCCAGAACGCGTCGGTGGTCCCCCTCGCTCTGCGACAGGCCCAGCTTCAGGAAGATGTTGCTGACGTGCTTCTCCACGGCTCCGTCGCTGACCACCAGCTGCCTGGCGATCGCCGAGTTGGTCCGCCCCTCCGCCATCAGCCCCAGGACCTCGCGCTCCCGCGGAGTCAGCCCCGCGAGTACGTCCTGCTTGCGGCTGCGTCCGAGCAGTTGGGCGACGACCTCCGGGTCCAGGGCCGTACCGCCCTGAGCCACCCGCACCACCGCGTCGACGAACTCCCGCACCTCGGCGACCCGGTCCTTGAGCAGGTATCCGACGCCGCGGCTGGATCCGGCCAGCAGTTCGGTGGCGTAGCGCTCCTCCACGTACTGCGACAGCACCAGCACCCCGAGGTCCGGATGCGCCTTGCGCAGCCGTACGGCGGCCCGCACCCCCTCGTCCGTGTGGGTCGGCGGCATCCGTACGTCGGCGACGACCACGTCCGGCAGCGCGCCCTGCGCGTTCAGGTCGGCGATGGTCTTGAGCAGCGCCTCCGCGTCCCCGACACCGGCCACCACGTCGTGCCCGCGGTCGGTCAGCAAACGGGTCAGGCCCTCCCTGAGCAGCACTGAATCCTCGGCTATGACCACCCGCACTCTGTCCTCCACGATCTTCCGGCCCCCCACAGCCTGAACGTCCGACGGTGTCCGTCCGTACGGAAATCCAGCATCCCAGTATTCCCGGCGCATCGCGCCCGGACTCCGGGACGAGCCTTCGAAGCAGGCCCCGGGAGGGGAGACCGCGGCCTGGCGGATCGGGTTGCCCGCGGTTCCTCATTCAACACGCGGATCGGCCGCCGGGTCGGCGCGGGCTGCGGATGTAGGGGGCGGCTGGGGGCGGTCCCGGAGTCCGGCAGGGGGTGCTCCGGGAGCTGACAGGGGGAGCGGTCATGGGTCATGGGCCGTAGGCCGTAGGTCATGGGTCATGGGGCATGGGGCATGGGGCATGGGGCATGGGGCATGGGGCATGGGTAATGGGGCATGGGGTGAGCGGGCGGGGCCGGAGGCGGTCAGGGACGGCTTTGCGGGCGGGGCCGGAGGCCGACAGGGGCCGCCGCTCGGCCGAGGCGCGGGGCCGGAGGCCGAGGCGCGGGGCCGGAAGTCGGCCGGGGTCAGCCTCGCCAGGGCAGTTCCGCCGTCACCCGGGTCGGTCCGCCGGGCGGCGAGTCCACCACCAGGATTCCGTCCACCGCGTCCAAGCGCTCCGCCAGCCCGGCCAGACCCGAACCCCCGGTCACCCCGGCGCCGCCCACCCCGTCGTCCACCACCTGGAGCATCAGCCGGTCGTCCGTCCGCCACACGTCCACCGACGCCGAGGTCGCCCGCGCGTGCTTGCTGATGTTCTGCAGCAGCTCCGAGACCGTGAAGTAGGCGATGCCCTCGATCGCGGGGGCGGGGCGGTGCGTCAGGTCGACCTCGACCCGCACCGGCACGGTGCAGCGGGAGGCCACCGCGGAGAGTGCGGCGTCCAGGCCGCGGTCGGTCAGGACGGCGGGATGGATGCCGCGGGCCAGATCGCGCAACTCCTGGAGCGCCGTCTTCACCTCGCCGTGCGCCTCCGCCACCATCCGCGCCGCCGAGTGCGGGTCCTCGGCCAGCTTCTCCTTGGCCAGCCCCAGATCCATGGCCAGCGACACCAGCCGCGCCTGCGCCCCGTCGTGCAGGTCCCGCTCGATCCGCCGCAGGTCCGCCGCCGCCGTGTCGACCACCACGCCCCGGTCCGACTCCAGCTCCACCACCCGCGCCGACAGCCGCGACGGCCCGAGCAGCCCGTACACCAGCAGCCGGTCCACCATCGTCAGCGCCCGCACGATCCACGGCGTGGCCAGCGTGAAAAGCAGCCCGACCAGCGCCGTGACGGTGATCTCGAAGGGGTTGTCCAGGTAGATCCCGTGGTGGCCGTCGCCGTACAGCTGGATACCGCCCTGGCCGGCGTACATCGGGAAGACCCAGAACCACAGTGGATACGTCAGCAGCGACCAGCCGATGGACCAGAAGGTCACCCCGACGACGAAGGAGAACACCGCCCACGGGAAGTGCAGCAGCGCGTACAGCACGTGCCGCCACGACGCGCCGCTCTTCAGCACCGCGCCGACCCAGGCCATGAGGCCCGGCTTGCGCATCCGCAGCGGTTCCGGCTCGCCCACCTCAAGACCGAGCAGGCCACGTGCTCGTGCCCGCTCCAGCATGCCCAGACCGCGGCACCCCGCCAGCGCCGCCGCCAGGACCGGAACGCCGAGGAACGTCACCAGCAGACCCGCCCCGAGCGACAGCATGGTCACCGTGAACACGAATGTCAGGATGCTGATCGGCAGGTTCAGCAGCACATAGCCGAACTCGCGCCAGCTGCGCGCCTCGAACGGCGCGCGCAGGGCGGCCGGCAGCCGGTGCCGACGCTCGCCGTCGTAGTCGTACCGGTGCCCGTACCCCGGCCCGTACCCCTGTCCGTACTGCGTGGCCATCGGTGTCGTCCTGTTCTCCTCGTCAGCGGCCTTCTGCCGTATCACCACCCTCGTCGGCCGCAGGTCCGCGGACCATGGAGGTCGTCGGCGTCTTGGACGGGGGGTTTTCCCCACCCCGGTGGGGGATGTCGAGAGCGGTGGGGGATTCCCCACGCGGTCATCGAGTCCGACGGCCGGTCGGCCGCGGTGGGGCGGGGTCGGGGCGGGGCGGGTTGTGGTGGCGGGCCAGGGGGGCGTGGTGCCGGGTAAGCCGTCGTGGTGCGGGGCCAGCGGTCGTGGTGCGGGGCCTGCGGCAGTGGTGTCGGGCAAGGGGTGTGGCGCCGGTCAAGGGCAGTGGTGTCGGGCAAGGGGGTGCCCCTATCTGTTTCGTCAATCCCGGCAGGGTTGGTTCATGGGGGTTGGTCATGTTTTTCGGGAGCGTCCAGCGAAGCGGGATGTTCCC
>NZ_JBHJUV010000019.1:0-171656 GCF_042268025.1 Streptomyces sp. NPDC056161 | reverse complement strand
GACCGACAAACCCAGACACCCGGCGGCCCTCCGCGACCACCGGGCACCCAGCCCTGCCCACACCCACCCTGACCAGGCCATATTTACGCGTCAGACAGTTATCCACAGGCCGAAACGGGCTTTTCTCGATCCGCATACTATGGCCTGACTGCCCTCCGCGACCGACGTGCGGAGGGCTTGCGAGGGGGTGCACAGGGTGCGTTTCGTACGGTGGACGGCCGCGGTGGCGGCTGCGGTGCTGATGGCCGGATGCAGTGGCGGACCGTCCGACGGCGGGGGCGACGGAAGCGACGGGAAGGACCGGTCGGGACCGTCGACGCCGGCCCAGAGCGATGCGTCCGCTTCGGTCCTGCCTTCTTCGCTCACCGCGCAGAAGCTGGACTGGGGTCACTGCAAAGCCACCGCGGACTCCGCGGCGCCGAGCGCCGACTGGCAGTGCGCCACGCTCAAGACACCCCTGGACTGGTCAGAACCGGACGGGAAGACAATCGGCATCGCCCTCATCCGGGCGCGGGCCACCGGCGACGACCGCATCGGGTCGCTGCTGTTCAACTTCGGCGGTCCGGGTGCCTCGGGCGTCTCGTCGATGCCGTACTTCGCCGCCACCACCCCCAAGCTGCGCGCGCGGTACGACCTGGTGAGCTGGGACCCGCGGGGGGTCGGAGCCAGCGAGGGTGTCCGCTGCCGCAGTGACCGTGACGTCCAGGCCGCCGAGACGGTGGACAACACCCCGGACACCCCGGCCGAGGAGAAGGCGTACTTCAAGGACGCCGCCGACTTCGGCAGGAGCTGCGCACGGGCCGCCGGGACACTGCTGGCCCATGTCTCGACGACCGACTCCGCGCGCGACATGGACCTGATGCGCCTGGTCCTCGGCGACACCCGGCTGCACTACTTCGGCATGTCCTACGGCACCGAACTCGGCGGTGTCTACGCCCATCTGTTCCCCAAGAACGTGGGCCGGATGATCCTGGACGGAGTCGTCGACCCCACCGCGGACTCGGTGGGGCAGTCCGAGAACCAGGCGCGCGGATTCCAACGGGCCCTGGACGACTATCTGAAGTCCATCGAGGAGGACCCCCGAAAGGGCTCGCAGAAGATCGTGAGCCTGTTGGACAGGCTCGACGCCAAGCCCCTGCCGACCTCGTCCGGGCGTGGACTCAATCAGTCGCTCGCGCTCACCGGCATCGTCCTGCCGCTGTACAGCGAGTCCCGCTGGCCCGAGTTGACCGACGCCCTGCAAGCGGCGGCGCGCGGCGACGGCTCGGCGCTGCTGTCCCTGGCCGACGAGTACGACGAGCGTGACTCCTCGGGGCGGTACGGCACGTCGTCCCAGTCACAACGGGTCATATCGTGCTTGGACGACAAGCGGCGGCCCACGCCGGAGGAGGCGAAGAAGCGGCTGCCGGAGTTCGACAGGATCTCGCCGGTCTTCGGGGAGTTCCTGGGTTGGGACACGGCCGGCTGGTGCTACGACTGGCCGGTGGCCGGACAGTTCGACACCCCGCAGGTCAGTGCGCCGGGTGCGGCCCCGATCCTGCTGGTCGGCAACACCGGGGACCCCGCGACGCCGTACGAGGGCGCCCGCAGGATGGCGGACGAACTGGGCAAGGGTGTCGGCGTGGAGCTGACCTGGAAGGGCGAGGGACACGTGGCGTACGGCAGCGGGAGCGACTGCGTCGATACGACGGTCGACGCCTACCTGCTGGACGGGAAGGTGCCCAAGGACGGCAAGGTCTGCTCGTAGCGTCGCCGGGAGTGTCGGCTCACGGCGGGCCGCGGGTAGTGGCAAGGGGCCCGGCACGCGCGGTGCCGAGCCCCTGCGGGACCGGGGTAGGCGTTGGCCTAGTAGACCGGCTTGTCCGGCTCGATCTGGTTGACCCAGCCGATCACACCGCCGCCGACATGCACGGCGTCGGCGAAACCGGCGGACTTCAGCACCGCGAGTACCTCGGCGCTGCGCACACCCGTCTTGCAGTGCAGGACGATCTTCTTGTCCTGCGGAAGGCTCTCCAGGGCGGTGCCCATCAGGAACTCGTTCTTCGGGATCAGCTTGGCGCCCGGGATGGAGACGATCTCGTACTCGTTCGGCTCACGGACGTCGATGATCTCGATGTTCTCACCGTCGTCGATCCACTCCTTGAGCTGCTTGGGAGTGATCGTCGAGTCGGCGGCGGCCGCCTGGGCCTCCTCGGAGACGACGCCGCAGAACGCCTCGTAGTCGATGAGTTCGGTGACGGTGGGGTTCTCGCCGCAGACCGCGCAGTTCGGGTCCTTGCGGACCTTCACCTGGCGGTACTGCATCTCCAGCGCGTCGTAGATCATCAGACGGCCGACCAGCGGCTCGCCCGTGCCGGTGAGAACCTTGATCGCCTCGGTGACCTGGATGGAGCCGATCGACGCGCACAGCACGCCGAGGACGCCGCCCTCGGCGCAGGACGGAACCATGCCGGGCGGCGGGGGCTCCGGGTAGAGGCAGCGGTAGCAGGGACCGTGCTCGGACCAGAACACCGAAGCCTGGCCGTCGAAGCGGTAGATCGAACCCCACACGTACGGCTTGTTGAGCAGCACGCACGCGTCGTTGACCAGGTAGCGGGTCGCGAAGTTGTCCGTGCCGTCGACGATCAGGTCGTACTGGCTGAAGATGTCCATCACGTTGTCGGCCTCAAGCCGCTCCTCGTGAAGGATCACGTTCACGTACGGGTTGATGCCCTTGACGCTGTCGCGCGCGGACTCGGCCTTGGAGCGGCCGATGTCGGCCTGGCTGTGGATGATCTGACGCTGCAGGTTCGACTCGTCGACCTCGTCGAACTCCACGATGCCGAGCGTGCCGACACCCGCCGCGGCCAGGTACATCAGAGCCGGCGAGCCCAGGCCGCCGGCGCCCACACAGAGCACCTTCGCGTTCTTCAGCCGCTTCTGCCCGTCCATCCCGACGTCGGGGATGATCAGGTGGCGGGAGTACCTGCGGACCTCGTCTACGGTGAGCTCAGAGGCTGGCTCAACCAGGGGTGGCAGCGACACGGGGACTCCGTTGATCGGTCAATCACTACAGTTGTTCCGCCAACAACACTGCCACGGCTTTTTTCATTCCGAGACACCCGTTCCGGTGTGCGAGACGATGTCGTCCCAGTGGCCGGGCACGTGCACACCGGTGCGCGCACCATCCGGGAGCACCCCACCGTCCCGAGGCGTCCTCCCGGGGGCCGGAGGGGTGTGGGTCAGATACGGCATGCGGCCTCCATCCAGATGTCGGCGAGGGATTCTTCGAGGTTGATGCGGGGCCGCCAGCCCAGCCGGTCGCGGGCCGTGCGCACATCGGCCTGCTGCCAACTGCCGCAGCCGTCCGGATACGGGTACGCCATGGGCGCCGCGTGGTCGGGATCGGTGCGGGGGTGTCCGATGGCCGCGCGCGGGGGGCCGGGAGGTCCGTCGAGTTCGTGCAGGGCACCGCCGTATCCGGCGACGCGGGCGAGGACGGCGGCGGCGTCCCGGAGCCGGACGGCACGGCCGGAGCCGATGTTGATGACGCCCTGTGCGGCGGAGAGCGACGCCGCGTGCACGGCGCGGGCCACGTCGCGCACGTCGACGAAGTCGCGCTGGTTGCCCAGCCCGCCGAGCTTCAGTTCGCCGTCGCCTGCCTGCATGGCGCGGCGCATGGCCTCGGCGAGCCGGCCGAGCGGCGAACCCGCCGGGGTGCCGGGTCCGGCGGGCGAGAACACCCGGAGCACGACGGCGTCCAGACCCGACCCGAGGACCAGTTCGGTGGCGGCGAGCTTGCTCACCCCGTACGGGCCTCCGGGGCGGGGCACGGCGTCCTCGGCCGTGGAGGAGCCGGGCTGGCTGGGGCCGTACTCCGAACTGCAGCCGATCTGCACCAGGCGGGCGCCGCAGCCGCTGCGGCGCAGTGCCTCACAGATCGTGGCGACGGCCACGGTGTTGTGCCGGGTCAGTTCGCGGGCACCGCCGCGGGTGGCGCCCGCGCAGTTGACGACGACACCGGGGTGGACCGCGTCCAGGAAGCGGGTGAGGGCCCCCGGGCTGCCGGTCGCGAGGTCGAAGCGGACGTCGGCGTCGTCGCCCCGGCCGAGCGCGGTGAGCTGGACGGCCGGGTCGGCCAGCAGGCGGTCGGCGACGAAGCGGCCGAGGTAGCCGTTGGCTCCGATCAGCAGGACCCTCATCGTTCGGCTCCCGGGGTGTGTGCTCCGGCTGCTCCGGTGGCTCCGGATGCTCCGGGTCGGGAGGTGGTCATCTGGTCTTCTCCTTCACGGGGGTGTTGTGGTCCGAAGAGGTGATGCGGTCGCCTCCGGCGGTGGGGCCGGGTGCCTGCGAGTGGGTTCACGTCTGCTCCCCGGTCGGGGCGTGGGCCGAGGCCCGGGTCAGGGCGCGGCTCGCGTGAATCAGCAGCGCCACGGCGGCTGCCGCGCAGGCGAGGGCCGGGACACTGCCCGTACCCCAGGCGTCCACCAGGGCTTCGACGGGGGTGGCCAGGAAGGCGCAGCCCGGTAGGCGGCCGATGAGGACCAGGGCCGGCGCCAGTGTCTCGGTCGCTGCCGCGGCGGCGAGCGCAAGGGCCGCGGGATGCGGGAGGTGGTGGACGGTGAGGAGTCGGGACAGCAGGAGGAGGGCGCCGAGGGCGAGTGTCCCGGGGTGGGCCGCGGGCTCGTGCAGGACCGCGCCGGACAGGGCGGCCAGCGCGGTGAGCACGCACAGGAACAGGGCGAACGCGCCGAACAGCAGCGGCCGTACGGCAGCGGCGAACTCCTCCAGACCGCGGCTGTCGGCGAGTCTGCGGCGCGCGTGCGTGGCGAAGAGGTGGGCGCTCCAGGCCGCCGGGGAGCAGGCCAGGGTGAGGGCCAGGACGGGCGCGGCGGTCAGGGGCCAGGGGCCGTCCGCGGTGCCGTTCGGCAGAGCGTCGGGGCCGCCGGAGAGGACGGCGCCGAGCAGTCCGTCGCCGAGGAGGGAGTAACCGAACAGCCACCAGGTCGACATGCGGGTGCGGCCGGCGGGGCGCCCGGCGTGCGGGCTGGGCGGCGTGCTCAGCGGGCCGCGGCGGAGTGCCACCCGGACACCGAACGCCACGGCGAGGACGCCGACGGCGGCCACCGGGAGGCGCGCGCGGCCGTGGGCGAGGTGGAGACCCGCCAGCGCGAGCCCGCACAGGACGCCTGGCAGGAGGGTGCGCAGGGCCCAGTCGGCACGTACCCGGTCGGCCGGGGCGGCCAGGCCGCCCGGGACGGGCCGGGCGGGTGGCGGGGGCGCATCGCTGTCGCGGGGGACGCGTACGTACATCTCCTCGGCGAGCGAGAAGACGTCGCGGTGGCGGAAGCGGGCCGCGGTGCGGTCGGTGACGCCGTGTGCCTCCAGGCCCGCGGCGATCTCCAGCGGGTCGACGGCGCGTTCGCACAGGTCGCGGTGGCGGTGCAGCAGTGTCTTCACGGGGTCCGCGGGCCCCCGTCGGGCGGCCGACCGGCGTTTCACGGCCGTACCCGCCCGGCCCGCGTCGATGTCGCCGCCGCGTCCGCCTCCGCCTCCGCCTCCGCCGAGCGACCGTTCACCGGTCAAGACACCGGCCGCCCCTTCGAACATCTCGGACGCCTCGGACACCTCTTCGGGCGCGTCTTTGGACACCTCATTGGGTGCCTCATTGGACACGGCTCCGGGCAGCGGTCCGGAATTCCAACCGGGTGCCGTGCCGGATTCCAGCCCTGACACCGAGCCTGAGGCCGGGCCGGATGCCACATCCGTCCCACCGATCCCGCCCGGCGCGCCCAACCGGGACGCGACGTCCGGTTCATCGGGCGCGCGCCCTTCCTCGGCGTCCGGCGCGTCCAGTTCGACCTGCTCGTCCGGTTCAGCCTGCTCGTCCGGTTCGGTATGCGCGTCCGGTTCGGCCCCCGCTTCCGGCTCGGCCCGCGCCGGCGGTTCGCTCGTCGCGTCCGGTTCGCTCAGGGCATCCCGGCTGCTCATGGCGTCCGGTTCGTGCAGAGCGTCCGGGCCGCTCGTGACATCCGGATCGTCCCGTTCGCCGAGGAGCCAGCCCCGCGAGTCGGCGTTCCAGGCGCCGGGGCTGGCCGGAGTTCCGGGGCGGTCCAGTTCGCCCAGGCCGGTCATCGGGTGCCCTCCGTGGTGGCCAGCGGGACGGCGGGTGCCGGGGCGGCCGGTACCGCTGTGGTCCCCCTGCCGGCCCAGCCAGGTCCGCCACGGACGAGGACCCGGCCCGCCTGGCCGGTCCAGCGGCCGGGGATGTGCGCCTCGGCCGGGTCGGCGAACGGCAGGGGGTCGCCGGCGTCGTCAAGCACCACGCGCCGCACCGGGCAACGTGAGACGATCTCCAGGTAAATGCCGTGAAATGCCGCGATGTTCTGCTCGACGGTGAACAGTTCGAGCGCGCGGGCACGGGCCGCAGCGCCCAGGCGTGCACGGCGCTCCGGGTCACGCAGCAGTGCCACGCACGCCTCCGCGAACGCCCGCGGATTGCGCGGGGGTACGACGAGGCCCGTGCCGCCGATGACCTCGACCACCGCGCCGACGTCCGTGGACACCGTCGCCCGCCCGCAGAACATGGCCTCGACCAGGCCGACGGGGAAGCCTTCTACGACGCTGGACAGGACGACCACGGAGCCGGAGGCGTACACGTCGGCGAGGGTCGGGGTCTCCGAGCCGCCGATGTCGTCGATGTCGTCGAAGGAGACGGGGTTGTCGCCGACCGCGTGCGCGCCGTCCGCCTCGTCCGGGAAGAGCTGCGCCGCGAGAGCCCGGCAATGGCCCAGGTAGGCCCGGTCCTCCGGATCCGCGGCCGGGCCCACGATCCGCAGCCGGGCCGCGGGCCGCGCCGCGCGCACGTCCGCGAAGGCGTGCAGCAGCGAGATCAGGTCCTTGGCGGGCTCCACCCGGCCGACCCACACCAGGGTGTCCGCGTCGGCGCGTTCCTGGGACTCACCGGCCTCGGCGAAACGGGCGGCGTCCATGCCCGGGTAGACCGTACGGATCTTGGCCCGGTCCGCGCCGCAGCGCTCCTGCCAGCGACGGGCGTGCGTGTTTCCGGGCGTGAGGAGGGTGGCCCGTGCGTAGGTCTCGGCGGCGAGCCGGCGCTGGAAGGCGGCGAGCAGCGCCCGTACGGCGGGGGCCTCGGTGCCGGAGCCCGCGGTCAGGTAGTGCGAGCGCAGTCGCACGCCGTACTCGGTCACCAGGAGCGGCACGCCGAAGAAGTGGTGGGCGAGCAGTCCGGGCAGGGCGGCGGGGCCGCCGGAGGTCGCGTGGCACAGGTCGACCGAGCCGAGGCCGTCGTCCTCGTACCAGTCGAGGGAGAGGGGGCGCAGGGCGCGTTCGAGGTGGGCCGCGACGGTGAGGAGGTCGGGGACGCCTGCCTCGCGCGCCGTGTGCGACGCACCGGGCGCGCGGCAGGCTCGCTCCAGCGCGCGCACGGCGGTCTCGGACCGGAGTGCGCCGACGAGTCCGCCCTCGTCGCGGGCCAGCTCCGCGAGCCCGTAGAGGGCGCCGGCGAAACGGTCCGCCTGATCGTCCGAGCCCAGGCAGACGGCCCGCGCCAGATCCTCGTAGCACTCGGCGAAGCGCCGGCGCGCGCGCCGTCCGTGGCGGGACCCGTCACGCTCGGCCGTCCACACCGGTGCCGTGCGCACCCGGCTGACCTGCGGTGGGAGCGGGAGCCAGCCCTCGTCCTCCTGCTGCCTGCTACGGCTGAGCGCGTAGACGTCGAACTCGTGCTGCCCGAGCCCGCGCACGAGCCGGTCGCACCAGAGTCCCGCGTCACCGCCGACATACGGATAGCCACCCTCCGTAAGCAGTCCGATGCGCACGTGTGCACCCCCGATCTCCCGTTTGGGGAGCCACCGTTGCCCGGCGGCTCGCAGCGGGACGAACGTATGCGGACAAGGCGGTGGCGCGACGGACGGTTGTCCGTCGCGCCACCAAAAGGGGTGAACGGTCGTAACTTTCGCGTGCGGGTGGCGTTCCGTCGCGCTAAGGGATCGAGCGGATACGAACCGTCATAGGGCGACCGGTTCCCGCCGGGCGGCACGGCGGCGGGCCGCGGCCTCGGGGTCGAGGGCGGGTACCGCGGCCAGGAGCTGCTTGGTGTACGGGTCCTGCGGGGAGTCGTACACCGCCTCAGCAAGCCCGGACTCGACCACGCGGCCCCCGCGCATCACCGCGACCCGATGGCTGACCCGGCGGACGACGGCGAGGTCGTGCGCGACGAAGACCAGCGCGATACCGAGTTCCCGCTGCAACTCGCCGAGCAGGGCGACCACCTGGGCCTGAGTGGTGACGTCCAGCGCGGAGACCGGCTCGTCGCAGACGATGACGCGGGGGTCGGCGGCGAGCGCTCGCGCGATGCCCACGCGCTGGCGCTGGCCGCCGCTGAACTCGTGCGGGTAGCGCTCGTAGTGCGCCGCTTCGAGTCCCACGCGCTCCAGCAGGTCGCGCACCCGCCCCCGGATGCGCGCCTCGTCCCTCCTGGCCGCTCGGCCACGCGCGCGCAGCGGGTCGGCTATGGACTCGCCCACGCTGCGGCGGGGGTTGAGGGAGGAGACGGGGTCCTGGAAGACCATCTGCACGGCCGGGTTCACCCCGGTGTGCGGTCGGCCCGCGTAGTGGATCTCGCCCGCCGTCGGCTCCAGCAGGCCGACCAGCATGCGGCCCAGGGTGGTCTTGCCGCTGCCGCTCTCCCCCACGATGCCGAGGGTCTCGCCCCGGCGGACCGTGAGGGAGACGCCGTCCACGGCGCTGACGGCCCGCTTGCCCCGCCCGAAGACCTGCCGGAGTCCGACCGCCTCCAGGACCACCTCGCCGGACGCCTGCTCCGCGTCCTCCTCGCCGACGGCCCGGGATCCGGTCTCCACACCGGCGGCCCGGGACACGCCCTCCACACCGACGGCCCGGGACCGGGTCCGCGCGACGGATGCCGGGGAAATGATCTCCATGCCGGAGGCCCGCGGTACGGCGTCCTCACCCGCGGCACTTGGGACGACCCCCCGCGTACCGGCGCCCGAGGAGTCCGCACCCGGATCCCTCTCCGCGTCCGCCTCCGACCCCGGCGCCTCCGACCCCGGCGCTTTCGTCCCCCCACCGGTCGCCGTAGCCACGCCTGTCGCCGTAGCCACGCCTGTCGCCGTAGCCACGCCTGTGGGCGACACGTCCGGATCAGTGCCTCTATCCGGACCCGTACCCGTGCCCGGACCCGGACCCGCGCCCAGGGCTGTCGCCCGTGTCCGTGTCTCCGGCGTGCCCGGGGACTGGCCACGCGCCGCGTCCACGCGCGGGACCGCGGCGAGCAGTTCGCGGGTGTACTCCTGTGCGGGCGCCCCGAGGACCGTGCCGACCGGGCCGTGTTCGACGGCCTCGCCGTGCCGCATGACCAGGACCTCGTCGACGCTCTCGGCGGCGACACCCACGTCGTGGGTGACGAGCAGCAGGCCCATCCCGGTCTCCTCGCGCAGCGTGTGCAGCAGGTCGAGGATCTGCGCCTGGACGGTCACGTCCAGCGCGGTGGTCGGCTCGTCCGCGATCAGCAGTTGCGGTGCGCAGGCCAGCGCCATGGCGATGAGCGCGCGTTGGCGCATGCCGCCGCTGAACTCGTGCGGGCGGGAGCGTGCCCTGCGCCGGGCGTCGGGAATCCCCACCCGGTCGAGCACTTCGACGGCACGCGCGCGTGCGGCCCGCCGCGACACGCGCGCGTGCAGGCGGTGCACCTCGGCGATCTGGTCGCCGATCGCGTAGTACGGGTCGAGCGAGGAGAGCGGGTCCTGGAAGACCATGGCGGCCGTCCCGCCGCGCAGCCGCCGCAGTTCCTCGTCGGAGGCCCGCTGCACATCGGTCCCGGCGACCAGGACGGAGCCGCCGACCCGGGCCCCGGTGTCGCGGTGCAGGCCCAACAGGGCGCCCGCGACCGTGGACTTGCCGGAGCCGGACTCGCCGACCAGGGCGAGCGCGCCCCCGTGCGCCAGCCGGAAGGACAGCCCGGCGACGGCCCGTACGGACCCGAACTCGACCGTGAGGTCGGTGACTTCCACCAGGCTCATGCGAGCACCACCCGTCGGTCGGCCACCGCGTACAGCACGTCCGCCACGGCGTTGGCGATGACTACGAAGAAGCCGATGACCAGGACCATGCCGACGATCACCGGAAGGTCGACGACGTCGACCGCGTGCACCAGTTCCTGGCCGATGCCGGGCAGGCCGAAGAGGGTCTCGGTGAGCACGGCACCGCCGATCGCGCTGCCGACGTTGTTGGCGTTCAGCGCTATGACGGGGGCGAGGGCGCCGCGCAGCGCGTGCCGTCCGACGACGGACCGTTCGCCGACGCCGTAGGCACGGAAGGTGCGGATGTGGTCCTCCGCCAGCGTCTCCAGCATCGCCGCCCGGGTCAGCCGGGCGAACGCCGCCGCCTCGATCAGGGCCAGCGACAGCCACGGCAGCAGCAGGTTCCACGCCCACTGTTCGGGGTCGTCGGTGAAGTTCACGTACTGCGGGAAGGGCAGCAGGTGCAGTTCGCCGCAGACGACGATCATCAGCACGAGACCGATGACGAAGACGGGGGTCGCCGTGCCCGCGAGCGTGACGGCGGTCAGCAGGCGCTCGGAGATCCGGCCGCGCCGCCAGGCGGACAGCACGCCGGTGCCGACGCCGAGCAGGAGCCACAGCACCATCGCGCCGAGCACCAGCGACAGGCTGACGGGCAGCTTGTTCAGGATGATGGCCAGGACCTGCTGGCCCGTCTGGTACGACAGTCCCAGACAGGGGGCCGAGCAGTGCTCGACGGACACCCCGGTCGAGTAGTCCTGGCCGGTGAAGAGGCCCTGTAGGAAGTGGCCGTAGCGGAGGTACAGCGGGTCGTCGAGCCGCAGTTGCTGGGCGACCTGGTGCACCTGTTCCGGCGAGCAGCGCGGGCCGCAGGTGATCTGGGCGACGTTGCCCGGGGTGGCGTAGAAGACGACGTAGACGATCACCGAGATGGCGAGCAGGGTGACGGCCGTGCCGACCGTACGGCGCAGGACGAAACCACCGAAGCCGCTCATGCGGTCTCCTCCTTCTTCGCCTGCGCGTCCTTCTCCGCCTTCACGTCCGTCTTCGCCTGCGCGTCCGTCTGCGCCTTCACGCGGAACCCGCTCGCGTCCCCGCGGGACCCACTCGCGTCCCCGGCGAACCCACTCGCTTCGCCGGCGAGCCCGCTCGCCTTCTTGCGGGAGCCGCGTCCGCGGCCCGTGCCGACCCGCAGGCGGGAGGCGGCGCGCGGGTCGAGGGCGGTGCGCACGCCGTCGCCGAGGACCGTCAGCGCGAGGACGGTCACGAACAGGGCGCCGGCCGGGAGCAGCAGGTACTGGGGCGCGGCCTCGTACCAGACGTCGGCCGAGGTGAGCATCTGTCCCCAGGACGGCGTCGGCGGCTTCACGCCGACACCGAGGAAGGAGAGGGCCGCCTCGACGGTGATGTTGGTGGGCACGAGCAGTGCGGCGTACGTGATGACAGGTGCGGCGAGTCCGGGCAGCAGTTCGCGGCGGGCGACGTGCCAGGCGCCCCAGCCGCTGAGCCGTGCGGCGGCCACGTGGTCGAGCCCTTTGAGCGTGAGCGTCTGGGCGCGCACGATCTTGGCGATGCTGCCCCAGGCGATCAGGCCGATGACCAGGGTGACCAGGACGGGCCGCGGGAAGGTCGACGGCACGATCGCGAGCAGCGCCAGCGCCATGATCATCAACGGCATGGCCACGATGATGTCGGTGGCCCGGCTCAACAGTTGATCAACCCATCGGTTGCCGAGCGCGGACGCGACGCCCACGGCGACTCCGAGCAGGATCTGGAGCAGGGTCGCGGTCAGCGCGACGCCCAGGGAGACGCGCGCCCCGTAGACCAGCCGCGCGAACAGGTCGCGTCCGGTCTGCGGTTCGACGCCCAGCCAGTGGTCGCCGCTGATCCCGCCGAACGCGCCGACGGGCACGCCGCCGCGCGCGGAGTCGACCAGGGACGGATGGTAGGTGGTGGGGTCCTGGCCCTCGATGGCGGTGAGCAGCGGCGCGCCGAGCGCGACCAGGACGAGCAGCGCGACGACGACCGCCGCGACGAGGGCGGCGCGCTGCGTCCGCAGCCGCCGCCAGAACGGGCGGGCCCCGGAGACCGCCGGGACGGTGATGTCCGTCCCGGCGGTCCCGGCGGCCGGTGCGGCCTCGCTCATGACTGTGTTTCGTTCATGGCTGTGTCGACCCGCTCGTCCTACTTGACCGCGACCTGGGAGATGTCGAGGACGCCGGTCCAGTCGCTGATCACGATGTTCTTGACGTCCTTGCCGTACAGCCGCTTGTAGACGGGGTGGAACAGCGGTACGACCAGGGCCTGTTCGGCGATCTTCTGGTCCAGTGCACCCCACCGCTGGGCGGCCGCGTCAAGGTCGGTCAACTTGTTGATCGCGTCAATCTCGTCATTGACGGACTTGTCGTTGAGCAGGCCGCTGTTGAAGTTCGTGCCGTCCTTGACGATCTGGCGGCCGTCGAAGATCGGGGCGAGGAAGGGGCCGCCGGAGGGCCAGTCGGCACCCCAGTGGGCGAGGAAGAGGCCCGGCTCCGTCGTGACGCCGTGGATCTTGTCCGAGTAGTCGTTGTCCTCCAGTCCCTGGAGCTTGACGGTGATGCCGGCCTTCTTGAGGGCGTCCTGGACGGCGGTCGCGATCTCCGGGCTGGTCTCGAAGTCCTTGCTGTTCGAATGGGTCAGGGTGATGGTCAGCCCGTTCGGGTGACCCGCCTCCTTCAGCAGTTCCTTGGCCTTGGCCGCATCGCCGGTCGCGCCTGCCGGGAAGAGGTCGTAGGGCGTGTAGCCGAAGGACTTCTGGTTCGGCAGGAAGGTGGTCGCGGGCTCGGCGAGGGCCGATCCGCCCGCCGCGTTGATCACCGACGAGCGGTCGATGGCGTACGAGATCGCCTGCCGCACCTTGGGGTCGTCGAACGGCTTGACCGTCGGATTGAAGGCGAGGTAGTTCGTGTAACCGAAGTGGCCGGTACCGACCCGCGCGGCCAGGTCCTTGTCACCGGTGACCTTGGCGAGTTCGGCAGGTCCGAGGTTGGTGTCCGTGGTGACCGCGGCCGCGTCCGTGCCCTGGGACGCCGACAGCCGCTGGTTGATCACCGAGGAGTCGAGCCCGGACTGTACGTCGATGGTGTCCGGGTACGCCTTGCGCTCGGCGTCGGTGGCGGCCGACCAGTGGGCGTTGCGCTCCAGGATCAGGTGCTCGCCGTCGTTCTCGTTCTTGACGACCTTGTAGGGGCCGGACGAGACCGGGTGCTCCTCGTACTTGGCGCCCGTGTCCTTGCTCTTGGGGACGGGCGCGAACTGCGTCTGCGTGGCCAGGTAGGGGAACTCGCCCTCGGGCTTGTTCAGATGGAAGACGATCGTCCGGTCGTCCGGCGTCCCGATCGACGACAGCCCCTTCCCGTCCTTGTACGGCCCCTGGTAGTCGGCCGCTCCCACCAGCCAGTCCCGCAGGTACGGGGCGCCGCCGGAGAGTTCGGGGGCGAAGGACCGCTCGATGCCGTACTTGATGTCGGCCGAGGTGATCGGGGTGCCGTCCTCGTACGTGAGGCCCTGCTTCAGGGTGTACGTCCACACGGTCGCGTCCTGGTTCGGGCGCCCGGTGTCGGTGGCGAGGTCGGGGACGACCTGGGAACCTTCGGCGCCGTTCGCACGGTTGCGGGTGGTGAGCGTACGGAAGACCAGGGACGGGACGTTGCCGCCGCCGGAGGTGTAGAGCCGCGCGGGATCGAAGTTCTGCTGGGGGGTGGAGTTCAGGACCGTGAGCGTGCCGCCCTTGTGGGGCGCGGAGTCCGCGTTCGGACCTTTGGCATCGCTGTCCTCCGGCCCGCAGGCGGCGGCGCCCGCTGCCACGACCAGGCTGACGGCTGCCGCTGCCACACGGCGCGCGGTGAGGGACGGATGACGCATCGGAATGACGACCTCTCGGTTGTTGTCGAGGTTCTCTCGACGGACGGGACTGCCCGCGCCACGAGGACGGGACTGCCACGACTGCCCGAATAGCGAGACATGTGGACAAGGGGTGAGACGCAACTGAACAGACGTCCACCCCGGCGCCGGGTCGTCGAAAGGCTCCGTGCGCTCGGCACGGGCCGCATGAGCGGTGAATCAGGTCGCGACGCGAACGCCAGGAGCGGGCGTCAGCGACAGTGGATGTCGGCTACGCAGAGCGCGGTCACGCCGATCAGCGCCAGCTCGATGGCGGCGCGGGTGACGGCGGCGTGACAGGACCACATGCGCAGAAATATGAACGAACTTCTTGCACATGTCAATGTGACGACAGGGGCGCCGGTCAACTCCCGGGGTAGGGCCAGGGGTTGGCCAGGCAGTGGATCCCGTCGTGGTCGAGGAACTTGGTCTGCTGCTGCATGACCGGGGCCAGCTCCCCGCTCTTCTCGCAGGAGACGTGGTTGTAGCCGAGCCGGTGGCCCACTTCGTGGTTGATCAGCATCTGCCGGTAGGCGTAGATCTCGTCCCCGTAGGTCCTGCTGCCCTGCGCCCATCGATAGGCGTTGATCATCACGCGCTGGGTGGCGGCCGAGTCGCAGGAAACGTTGTCCTCGGTGGTGTCCAGGCCGGACTTGGCGCACCATTCGGCGGTGGTGCCGGGGCTGGCCAGGGTGATGACGAAGTCGGGCTCGCCGGAGGAGACACGCTCGAAGGTGCGCCCGCCGCCGTGCGCCCAGCTGCGGCGGTCGTTGAGCGTCTTCTGCACCGCCTGGGCGAAGAGTTCGCCGTCGAGGCCGAGCCCCTGCTCGACGTCCACGCGGTAGGTGTACTTCCGGCCCGTGCCCGGCGCCCTGGCGAAGCCGGGGACCGCGTCGAACTTGCCCGACGCCTTGAGCGTGGCGCTGAGCGGGTACTTCGTGCCCATCTTCTGCGCGTACGTCGGCGTGGCTACGCGGGGTGACGTGGACGGGGTCGTCCGGCCGTCGGCGCGCGAGGCCGGCTCGCGGGCGTCACGCGCCTGGTCGGTGGCGGACTGCGGCTGGACCTGGGCGTCGTCCTGGTGGTCGGCGACCTGTCCGGCCACGATCACCGCGAGCACGGTGGTGACGGCGGCGGCCGCGATCCCGGTGAACGCGCGGCCCATCGCGCCCTTGGCGGGTGCGGGCGGACCGGTCGGGGGCTCGTCGTCCGCGTCGTCCGTGTGGCCCGCGCCGATCCCGTCCGCCGCGAGGACGGCGACGCCGTTCGGTTCGGCCTGCCGCACACCGGGCTTGGTACGAGGTCCGAACACCTCGTCGTCGGTGTCGTCGGTGTCATGGGCGGCGTCATGGGCGGCGTCGGGGGCGGCGTCGAAGGCGTCGAGGTACTCCTGCCGGGGCCCGCCCGGCCTCCCGGACCGCTGCCGCGGCAGGGTGGCGCCGGGGCCCGCAGCGGCCTGCTCCGGGGTGCCTCCGGGGACCGCGCCGTGCCGTCCTGCGAACTCGCCCCAGCCGCCGCCCGGTTCACGCTGCTCGGGATGCCCACCACGAACGGGCGGGACACCGTGGGCGGGAGTGCCGTCGGGCATCCGCGGGACACCCCGGGCCGGAGTGCCCTCGGGCACTCGCGGGGAACCATGCGTCGGCGTTCCGTCGGGCATCCGCGGGACGCCGTGCGCGGGCGTGCCGTCGGACAGGCGGGGAAAGCCGTGCGCGGGCGGGCCGTCGGGCGGGCGCGGAACCCCCCGCGCGGGACTTCCGCCGTTCGGCCGGGGAAATCCGTGCCCGGACGGGCCGTCGGCCGACGGCCGCCGTTGGCCGGGGAGCGGTCCCTGCGCGGCGCCGGGAAGCGGTCCCTGTGCGGGGCCGCGCCGGGGCGCCTGCGCCGGTACGCGGTCCGTGTCCGGGGCCACGCCCGGGGCTCCTGGCGATGCCTCCGGGCCCGGTGCCGTGTCTCCTGCGGTTATGTCGGCGTCGCCCCTGGAGGCGGATCCGCGGCGGCTGTGACGTCCCACCTTCGCCCCTCAGCTCCCCGCGTCCGTGTCGTCTTCGCCGTTCGTGTCGGCCCCTCGGTCGTCCCTGTTGTCCCTGTCGTCCTTGACGGCGCGGGCGGCCCACTCGGCCGCGCCGACGGGGATCGCGCCGACGGATCGCCGCCGCGCCGGGGCCGGACTCCCGCCGGCCCTGTCGCCGTACCCGTCCTCCCCGGCCAACTCCCGCGGTTCCCGCAGGAGTTCCCGGAACGCCTCGGCCACCGCCTCAGGGTATTCCATCATCGCCACGTGCCCGGCCTCCGGCAGCGAGAGCAACCGGGAGCCGTGGAAGGAGCGGGCCGCCTTCTGGGACATGCGGTAGCCGACGAGCCGGTCGCGTCCGCCGTAGACCAGCAGCGTCGGGGCGAGCACGCGCTCGGCCTGGCGCCACAGCCCGTGCTGGCCGCCCAGCGTGTACGCGTTCACCAGCCCGCGCGCGGAGCGCGCCATCGCGTCCCAGAAGTACGGCAGCCGCTGCCGCCGCTCCAGTTCCTCCACGGCGTACCGGAACGCCTCCGGGGTGACCCGCCCCGGATCGCCGTAGCAGAGCCCCATGACGCCGCGGACCCGCTGTTCGGCCGACCACTCGCGGGTGATCCGGGTGAACAGCGGGGTCACCCCGGGCACGCCCAGCAGGGCCGTCGGCACGGCGGTGCGCTGCACCCGCAGCTCCGGAAGGGCGGGAGAGACCAGTGTGAGGGTCCGCACGAGATCCGGACGGACCGCGGCGACCCGGGTGACGACCGCGCCGCCCAGGGAGTTCCCGAAGAGGTGGACCGGGCCGCGCCCCGCCGCGTCGAGATACCGGATCACCGCGCGCGCGTGCCCCGTGACGGAGTAGTCACCGTCGTCCGGCGGCGGCGAGTCGCCGAAGCCCGGCAGGTCCACCGCCTCGCTGTCGACGGCGCCGTCCAGTTCGGCCATCAGTGCCGACCAGTTCTGCGAAGAGCCGCCGAGGCCGTGCACGTACAACGCGGGCGGTGCGTCCTCGCGCGCGGGCGGCCGCGACCGGATCGCGAGGGTCACCCCCGGCAGCTCGCACGACGTGAGCCGCTCACCGTCCTCGACCCTGGCGAGCGCCACCCTCGGAAGCACGCTGGTGGCCGGCACGGACGGCAGCTCGGTCGGAGGCATGCGGCAATGTTACGAGACGATCACGCTGTGGCTCATGTGTTCGCCGTCACAGGCGCGGGTAGGGCTCGGACGTGTCGCCGGGAGCGAACCCTGTCCTTCCTGGCGATCCATGGCATAGCGTCCATATCGGGTGTCTCCTACGCTCGTACCGAGGGCACCCGAATGTGGCCCCCGCTTCTTCCGGGGACGTTCGTTGGAAGGGAGCCCACCATGGTCTACGACCCCACCGATCCCGACGTGGTCGAGGATCTGGAGGCGGCCCGCGGCGTTCCGGAGATCGACGTCGAGGCCCCCGAGGGTGACGCGGCGGAGCAGTTCGCGGACGTCACGCCGGAGCACGACACTCCGCTGACCGACGCGGACCGGGACCGCGCGAACGAGGCCGACCTCATCGAACAGGCGCGTGTCGTCTCCTTGGACGAGGATGACTATCGCTGAGACCCGCGCGCGGGCCCGGGGACAGACACAGGCCCGGGGACACACAGGCACGAAGACAGGCACGGAGACAGACGCAGAGACAGACGCAGAGACGCCAGGGATGGACGCGGGGCTGGACACAGGGAGTGACCTGCCCCTTTTGCGGCGCCTTGATCGGCTTCCACCGCCGTCCCGTCCGTGAAATTCTGCGCTCGCACCGCGCACACCACGGTTACCGAAAAGTACGATGGCCGCGCGGCGCACACCGCACGAGGACGAACTTGGGAGGCGGCGTGACAGCCATCGAGCAGACAGAGGCGGCACGCCCGCGGGGCACGCGCCTGCCGCGCCGTGCCCGACGCAATCAGCTCCTGGGCGCCGCTCAGGAGGTGTTCGTGGCGCAGGGCTACCACGCGGCGGCGATGGACGACATCGCCGAGCGGGCCGGTGTCAGCAAACCGGTGCTCTACCAGCACTTCCCGGGCAAGCTCGACCTCTATCTCGCCCTGCTGGACCAGCACTGCGAGTCGCTGATCCAGGCGGTGCGCGGTGCGCTCGGCTCGACGACCGACAACAAGCAGCGGGTCCGGGCGACCATGGACGCCTATTTCGCGTACGTCGAGGACGACGGCGGGGCCTTCCGGCTGGTCTTCGAGTCCGATCTGACGAACGAGCCCGCGGTGCGCGAGCGCGTCGACAAGGTCACCAACGACTGCGCCGAGGCGATCTGCGAGGTCATCGCCGAGGACACGGGCCTCTCGCGCGCGGAGTCGATGCTGCTGGCCTCGGGTCTCGGCGGGCTCGCCCAGGTGGTCGCGCGCTCGTGGCTGCACAGCGACCGGAGCGTGCCGCGCGACCAGGCGGTGCAGTTGCTGGCCTCGCTGGCCTGGCGGGGCATCGCCGGTTTCCCGCTGCACGGCACCGACCAGCACCTCTGATCCGCCCGGCCCCACGCGATCCGCCCGGTTCCGCATGATCCGCGTGATTCCACGCGATCCACCGGCCCCGCACGATCCGTGCGGTCCCGCGCTTGTTCCCGTCCGCTGTTCGCTCCTGGCGTTCTCGCGTGCTGCGTGTGCGTCCCCTCACCGGGCTAATGTGTGCTGGGTACGGCGCGCTGGGTCGCGCACTTCACTGACCGTCGGAGGGACATAGCCGTGGAGGTCAAGATCGGCGTGCAGCACGCGCCCCGCGAGATCGTTCTGGAGAGCGGTCTGAGCGCGGAGGAGATCGAGCGCGTGGTGGCCGAGGCGCTGTCCGGCAAGTCGCAGCTGCTGAGCCTTGAGGACGAGCGCGGCCGGAAGATTCTGGTCCCCGCGGACCGGCTGGCCTATGTCGAGCTGGGCGAGCCTGCCACCCGCAAGGTGGGCTTCAGCGCGCTGTAGTCCGTACGCGGGACGCCGCCCGGCCCCGGGCGCGCCCGCCGCAGGCCCGGACGAGGGGCCCGGTGGCAGCTTGCCGCCGGGCCCCTCGCATGTGTGCGGCCCGCGAAGGCGCCGCACACAGAAGGCACAACTCCCGCACAGGGGAGGGTTGCGTTCCGCAGGTCACGGGTAAGACGGGCTACGACCTCGAAGCGCCGGCCGGCCCTGTGGAAGGACCCGTCATGATCCTGGAAGCTCTCGGCTCCGCCCTGGTCGGTCTGGCCCTGGCCGCCGCCGCGGTGCACCGGTTGTCCCACCGGCTGCCCGCCCGCCTCCTGGTCTTCTGCACGGGTGTCGCCGGGGCCCTGTTCGGCGACTTCGTCACGCACACGGCGCTGGGCCCCGGCCCGGTCCTGCTCAGCCTGCTCGGCGCGGCGGTCGTCTCCGCGGCCTCACTGTCGCTGCTGCTCCGCCCGGCCGGAGGGCTGAGCCGCCACTCCGCCCCGGCCTGACCGCCCGGCCGCCGGCGCGACCGCACGGCACGCGGCGGCGTCACCGCCGACGGCGAACGCGCGGACCGGTCAGGCGGCCAGCCCCAGGGCGGCCATGCGCTTGGTGTGCGCCTCGGTGATCCGGGAGAACATCCGGCCCACCTCCGCGAGGTCGAACCCGTCCGCCACGCCGCCGACGAGCATCGTGGACAGCGCGTCCCGGTCGGCCACGACCCGCTGGGACTGCGACAGCGCCTCGCCCATCAGCCGCCGCGCCCACAGCGCGAGCCGGCCGCCGACCCGCGGCTCCGCGTCGATCGCCGCGCGCACCTTCTCGACGGCGAAGCTGGCGTGCCCGGTGTCGTCGAGGACGGCCAGGACGAGCCCCCGGGTTTCGGCGTCCAGCCGGACCGCGACCTCCCGGTAGAAGTCGCTGGCGATCGAGTCGCCGACGTACGCCTTGACCAGGCCCTCCAGCCAGTCCGACGGCGCCGTCTGGCGGTGGAAGCCGTCGAGCGCCGCGACGAACGGCTCCATCGCGCCGGTCGGCTCCTCGCCGATCTCCCGGAGCCGGTCCCGCAACTGCTCGAAGTGGTGGAACTCGGCCGACGCCATCTTCGCCAGCTCCGCCTTGTCGGCCAGCGTCGGCGCCAGCTTGGCGTCCTCCGCGAGGCGCTCGAACGCCGCCAGCTCGCCGTACGCGAGCGCGCCGAGCAGGTCCACGACCGCGGCGCGGTACTGCGGTTCGGCGGAGGCCGTGGCCCAGTCCTGGGCCGCGACCCCGGTGGCGGCCTCGGCCGGGGCGTCCTCGGGGGCGTGGTCAGCCTTGTCAGAGCTCGTCATGAAGCGCACAATAGCCCGCTCGCCGGATCGCGGAAGTACCTGCTCAATCACTGTGATGACGACTACGTGACCAAATCGGCCATCGCATATGCGCGATTCCGGGGTATGGTGATAGTGCGCCTGCTGGGTACTCCGTCGTAGCGCGACGCCGTTTCCGGTCAGGCCGCACGCATGAGGATGCCCGGTCGGTGGCCCGATCGGCTCCGACCCGACAGTTCTCCACGGCCGTACGGCACATTGCGTACGACGATCGGAGAGACCCTCAGCGGCGAGAGCGCTAGAGCGTCGGCAGAGGTCCCGTGTCACACGGCTTGCCCCCGCGGTTCGCCCGGGAGGCGGCCGATGTCCCTGGCACGGTCCGACACGACCCCCGCGCTCGCCTCGCGCCGCGTACACAGAAGAGGCAGCACCCTGACTACGACGTTTCGAGAACTCGGAATCCTCCCCGAGACCGCCGAGGCCCTGGAAGCCGTCGGCATCATCACGCCCTTCCCGATCCAGGAGATGACGCTTCCCGTCGCCCTCTCCGGGACGGACGTCATCGGCCAGGCCAAGACCGGCACCGGCAAGACGCTGGGCTTCGGCCTCCCGCTCCTGGAGCGCGTGACCGTACCCGCCGACGTCGAGGCGGGCCGGGCGGCGCCCGAGGCACTCACCGAGGCACCGCAGGCGCTCGTCGTCGTGCCCACCCGCGAGCTGTGCACGCAGGTCACCAACGACCTGCTGACCGCGGGCAAGGTACGCAACGTGCGAGTGACCGCGATCTACGGCGGCCGGGCCTACGAACCCCAGGTGGAAGCCCTCAAGCTGGGCGTCGACGTGGTCGTCGGCACACCGGGCCGCCTGCTCGACCTCGCCGGGCAGAAGAAGCTGAACCTGAAGCACGTCAAGTGCCTGGTCCTGGACGAGGCCGACGAGATGCTCGACCTGGGCTTCCTGCCCGACGTCGAGAAGATCATCGACATGCTCCCGGCCAAGCGGCAGACCATGCTGTTCTCGGCGACCATGCCGGGCGCTGTGATCGGCCTCGCGCGCCGCTACATGTCCCGGCCCACGCACATCCGCGCCACTGCGCCGGACGACGAGGGCGCGACGGTCGCCAACATCAAGCAGTTCGTCTACCGCGGCCACTCCATGGACAAGCCGGAGATGATCGCGCGCATCCTCCAGGCCGACGGCCGCGGCCTTGCGATGATCTTCTGCCGTACGAAGCGGACGGCGGCGGACATCGCCGAGCAGCTCCAGCGGCGCGGTTTCGCCTCCGGCGCGGTCCACGGCGACCTGGGCCAGGGCGCCCGCGAGCAGGCGCTGCGCGCCTTCCGCAACGGCAAGGTCGACGTCCTCGTCTGTACCGACGTCGCCGCGCGCGGCATCGACGTCGAGGGCGTGACCCACGTCATCAACTACCAGTCCCCCGAGGACGAGAAGACCTATCTGCACCGCGTCGGCCGGACCGGCCGGGCGGGCGCCAAGGGTACGGCGATCACGTTCGTCGACTGGGACGACATCCCGCGCTGGCAGCTGATCAACAAGGCGCTGGAGCTGGACTTCAACGACCCGGTGGAGACGTACTCGACCTCCCCGCACCTCTTCGCCGACCTCGGCATCCCCGAGGGCACCAAGGGTGTCCTGCCGCGCTCCGAGCGCACGCGCGCGGGTCTGGAGGCGGAGGAGCTGGAGGACCTGGGCGAGACCGGCGGCCGTGGTGCGCGCGGTCGCGGCGGGCGCAGCGGCGACCGGAGCGAGTCCCGGCCCGCCGAGCGCGAACGGCCGGCCCGCGCCCCGCGCCGTCGCCGCCGTACGCGCGGCGGCACACCGCTCGACTCCGCACCGGCCGGGTCCGGTACGGCACCGGGCGACTCCGTGACACCGGACAGCGCCGAGGCCGGCCCGGCTCAGGAGGCGACGGCGACCCGTACGCCGCGCCGCCGTCGCCGGATGCGCGGCGGGGCACCCGCGGAGCCGACGGCGGTCAGCGCCGTGGAGCAGCCGCAGGCCGCCGCGGTGGAGGCAGCGGTGGAGGCGGCACCGGCCGCCGAGGCCGCGCTGACGGCGGCGGAGGGTCCGGCGGCGGTCGAGACTCCCGAGCGCCAGCCGCGCCGCCGCCGCACACGCAAGACGGCGGAACGGCCGGCGGCACCGGCCGAGGCGAGCGGCACCGACACGGTCGCCGCCGCTGCGGCCGTCGTCGAGGTCGTCGCGCCCACCGCGATCGTCCGGCCCGAAGCGGCCGTCGAGCCCGTGCCCGCGGCAGCCGTGGTGACGCCGGACGCAGAGGCCGGCGCGGAGGCGGAGGCGAAGCCTCGTCGCCGCACGCGCAGGACGGCGGCGACCGCGGCCGAGACGGCGGTGGACACCGCCGAGGCCGCGGAGGCGAAGCCCAAGGCCCGGCGTACGCGCAAGACCGCCGCCGCTCCGGTCGCCGCCGCGGACGGGACCGGGAACGGTACGGCCGAGTCCGTGGAGGCCGCGGCCGCCACCGACGCCGCCGAGCCGCGCCGCCGTACCCGCAAGACGACAGTGGCCGCCGAGACCGCGGTGGACACCGCCGAGGCCGCGGAGGCGAAGCCGAAGCGCACCCGGAAGGCGACCGCCGCCGCTGCCCCCGCCGAGGCACCGGCGGAGACCGTCGAAGCCGAGCCGAAGCCGAAGCGCACCCGCAAGGCCACGGCCACGGCCGAGGCCGCCGTGGACACCGCCGAGGGCGTGGCGGCCAAGCCGAAGCGCACCCGCAAGACCGCGACCGCCGAGGCCGCCGCGACCGTCACGGACGCGTCGGAGGCGTCGGAGGCGACCGCCGAGGCCAAGCCGCGCCGCACCCGCAAGACGGCGGCCACGGCCGCGGCGGAGGCGGCAGTGGACACCGCCGAGGGCACGGAGGCGAAGCCGAAGCGCACCCGGAAGACGGCCGCGGCCCCCGCGGACGCCGCCGCTGCCGCCGCTGCCGCGGAGGCCAAGCCGAAGCGCACGCGCAAGACGGCCGCCGCTGCCGTGGACGGTGAGGAGACGGCGCCGAAGGTCCGCCGGACCCGAAAGGCCGCCGCCGAACCGGTGAGCGCCGGCATCCCGGCGCAGGCCACCGAGGAGCCGGAGGTCAAGCCGAGGCGCCGTACACGCAAGGCCACGGCCGAGGCGGAGCCGGTCGCCTCCGCGACCACCGCCGACACCGTCGGCGTCGCCGAGGCGAAGCCCAGGGTCCGCAGGACCCGGAAGGCCACCGCGGCGGCGGAGACCCCGGAGTCCTGACCACCTGACCCGGCACCACAGCCGAGTCGACCCCCCGACGGCCCGGCCCGCTCCCCGCGGACCGGGCCGTCGGCGTGGCGGCCCGCACCCCCGTGGGACCGGGCCGTGGAGGTGGCGGGTCGCACCCCCGTGGGACCGGGCCGTGGAGGTGGCGGGTCGTGGAGATGGCGGGCCGTCCGTTGACTGGCGGGCCGTTGACGTGGCGGGATTCACCTCCGTACTGCTCCTGCCCGCCCTCCTCCCGGCCGCCCGTGCCCGCTAGCCTCTGGGGCATGAGCAGGCCGCCTTCCTTCGTCCCGCCACCCGGCGCCCGCGCCTACCCGCTGCGCACCGCGCGCGGCGAGTTCGCCGTGGTCGACTCCCCCGTGGCCGACGGTGTGGAGCCGCGCGGAGTGGCGCTGCTGCTGCCCGGGTTCACCGGGAGCAAGGAGGACTTCAACCCGCTGCTCGTGCAGTTCGCGCGGCGCGGCTACCGGGCGGTGGCCGTCGACGGACGCGGGCAGTACGAGTCGGACGGCCCGCAGGACGACGAATCCGCCTACGCGCAGGCGGAGCTGGCACAGGACGTGCTGGCACAGGCGGCGGCGCTGGACACCCCGGTGCATCTGCTGGGCCACTCCCTGGGTGGGCAGATCGCGCGCGCGGCGGTGCTCCTCGACGCCGTTCCGTTCCGCTCGCTCACCCTCATGGCCTCCGGTCCGGCGCAGATCTCCGTCTCCCAGCAGCAGCGCGTGAAACTGCTGCGGGACGCCCTCGCCGTGCTGTCGATGGCCCAGGTGTGGGAGGCCATGCAGGCCATGGAGCCGCCCGAGGAGACCGAGGTCGACGGCGGCCCGGCCGACCGGGCGGAGCTGCGGCGGCGCTGGCTCGGCAACAAGCCGGCCCAACTGCTCGCCACCGGCCGCCAGTTGTGCACCGAACCGGACCGCGTCGGCGAACTCGCCGCCGTGGCACTGCCGTTCCACGTGCTGTCCGGCGCGTCCGACGACACCTGGCCGGTGCCGCTCCTCGACGACATGGCCGTACGCCTCGGGGCCCGCAGGACCGTCATCGCGGGCGCTGAGCACTCCCCCAACACCGACCAGCCGCTGACCACGGCCCGCGCCCTCGCGGACTTCTGGGACGGGGCGGACGCGGCGGACTGAGCGCTCCGCTGGAAGTGCCGCGAGGGGCCGTCGTATACGTGCGGCACCGTCGTGGCTGCCGGCTCCCCCAAGTTCTCAGCGATCTCGGCGATCTCAGCGATCTCGGCGTTCTCGGCGTTCTCGGCTTCACTCGGACTGGGGGACCCGCAGCTCGCCGCCGACCGCCGTCCGTCCATCGTCCGTCCACCGTCCGTACGCCGTCACCGGGTCAGTACTGCGTCCGCAGGTGCTCCCAGAAGCCGTCCCGCAGCGCGCGCCGCAGGTCCGCCTGGCCGCGCAGCGAGTACTGGAGCAGCGCCTCGGCGTCGACCAGCAGATCCTGGTCGACCGAGCCGGGCAGATAGGGGTGGCCGGGCAGCAGTTCCAGCAGGCTCTCCCGGCCCCGGGCGGACAGCCACTTCGCCGCGATCTGGGCGCCGACGAAGCGTACGTCCTCGCGCGCGGGCCGGTTCCCGGTGCCCTCGTAGGCGGGGGCGGTGCGCCGGGAGACGTACGGCTTGAAGAAGTCCAGGTCGAAGGTGCGCTGGCTGTCGACCTCCCAGAGCAGGGGCTCGGCCTGGTTGCGGCCCTCGGGCGCCTCGATGCCCCAGAGGTGGACCCGGGCGCCGTAGCCCTGGGCCGCCTCCACCGCCGAGACCAGGTCCTCGTCGCCGCCGATGAGCGCCGCGTCGCTGATGGCGCGGTGCCGGGCCAGGGACTCCAGGTCGGTGCGGATGAGTGAGTCGACGCCCTTCTGCTGGTTGTTGGCGTTCAGATTGCCGAGGCGGACCTTGACGTCGGGGAGTTCCGCGATGGACTGCTGCTCGGCGGTGTGGATGCGGCGCCGGGCGCCGTCGTACCAGTAGACCCGGAGCAGTCTGCTGTCCGCGAAGATCGTGCGGGCGCGGTCGATGAGCGCCTCGATCATCCCTTCCGCGTCGAGGTCGAAGGCGCGGCGGTCCTCCGTCCCGGCCACCAGGCGTCCCGCGGCCGCGTAGAGGTATCCGGCGTCGACGAAGATCGCGTGGGTGGAAGGCGTCTTCGCCACTTCGGCGAGCATGCGCTGGAGCAGTTCGTTCGTGCGGTCGATACGGGCCTGGATGCCGGTGAGGTCGTCATTCATCACCCCCATTGTCCCGGCGGTCACGCAGCGAACACAACCGGTCCCGGTCAGTCTCGCAATCACCTCTTACCTATCAGTAATTAGCTGTTCGAAAATTTTCTTTAGCGTAGGGAATGTTTGTAACACGCATCCCGTTGACTCAGACGGAACAACGAGACGAAGGGAGAGGCCATGCGCTTCGAGATCATGCGACTCGACGAGGTCGACGGAACGCCCGTGGACAGCACCGTCGTGGATGCCGCCTCCGTCAACCGGATCGTCCAGCAGGCCGCCGCCATCGGACAGCGGCTGTGGATCCGGCCCGCCGAGAGCCAGACCTCGTAACGGTCGACGACGACGGCCACCGTGGCCGTAGAGCTTCGGAGCCCCCTGACGGCAGCACTGCCGGACGGGGGCTCCGCGCGTTCGGGGCGGGTGTCAGGCTCCGCCGGTCCCGGTCCCGGTCCCGGTCACTGTCCCGGTCACGGTCCCGGTTCCCGTCCCGGTCCCGGCTACGGTCCCGGTCACGGGAGCGGCCCCGGTCGCCCGCCGGACGATCTCGGCGTACACCTCGGGGTCGGTGGTGTACTCGCCGAGCGCCACGGCCTTCCGGCTGCCGTGGTAGTCCGACGAGCCCGTGACCAGCAGCCCCAGATCCGTCGCCAGGCCGCGCAGCCGGTCGCGGGCGGCGGCGTCGTGGTCCATGTGATCGACCTCGATGCCGTCGAGCCCGGCTGCGGCCATCTGGGCGATGACGGACTCCGGCACCGTACGCCCGCGCTTGGCGGCGGCCGGATGGGCGAAGACGGTGACGCCGCCGGCGGCCTTGACCAGCCGGATGGCCTCGAACGGGTCGGTCTCGTGCTTCTCCACGAAGGCCCGGCCGCCGTCGGCCAGCCACTCCTCGGTGAACGCGTCGCTCACGGTCGGTACGACACCCAGCTCGACGAGTGCGGAGGCGACGTGCGGCCGCCCGACGGAACCGTCGCCGGCGATCCGCTTCACCTGCTCCCAGGTGATCGGGACGCCCAGCCCGGTCAGCTTGGCGATCATGCCCTGGGCCCGCGGCACCCGGTCGTCCCTGACCAGTTCGCGCTCGGCGAGCAGGGCGGGCTGTTCGGGGTCGAAGAGGTAGGCCAGCATGTGCATGGAGATGCCGTCGACACGGCAGGACAGCTCGGCGCCCGTGACGAGGGTGAGCCCCGCCGGGAGCGCGGCGACGGCCTCGGCGTGACCGCGGGTGCTGTCGTGATCGGTCAGGGCGACGACGTCCAGACCGGCCGCGGCGGCGTGGCGCACCAGTTCGGCCGGGGTGTCCGTGCCGTCGGAGGCCGTGGAGTGGCAGTGCAGGTCGATACGCACGAAGCAGGCTCCAGGCGGGGACGGGACCAGGGGATCAGCTAAAGCATAACGGCGGCGCTCAGGGCTCCAGCAGCCTCGGGGACAGCGCACCACAGGGCACCAGGTCCAGCTCGGCGCCCGCGTCCCGCAGGTCGGTCAGCACCAGTTCGTCGTACATGATCAGCCCCGTCTGCTCGGGCCACACCACCGCCCACAGCCACAGCCCGCATGCCTCGCCCGCGAAGACGGCACGATCGTCGGGGGTGCCGGTGACCTGCCACAGGGGGGTCGGCCGGCCGACCGCGAGAACCTTGGCCTGGGGCGGTTTCTCGACGCTCAGGTACGGCCCCGGATCCGGACCGGCGATGCCGGCGTACCGCGCGCCCAGGCCGACGCCCAGTTCCTCGGCGACCAGGATCAGCTCGCCCATGCCCCCCAGTGGGCCGGGTCCCGAGCAGGCCACCGCGGTCGCCCGGCCGCCGCTGCGGTCGTCACCCGCACAGGCCACGCCGGTGAACAGCCAGCCGACCGGCAGCGGCCAGGGCATCCAGACCGGTACCTGCGTTCGCTGGACCACGACGCCGAGCGCCTCGACGCTGGGCGGGATCACGGGCTGCAGCGGATAGACCGTCCCGTGCACATCGCACTGCCAGGAGTCGGCGAAGAGTCCGGGAGCCCTGACCCGGCCCCCGCACTTCGGGCAACTGGGTTCGCCCCTCATAGGGCCCCACGGTCCTACCCGCACTCCCCCACGTCAAGGACGATCACCCGTCCGGGCGGAATCCGCGTCTTCTCGGTGCTCGTCGCCCCGCGGACGCAGCAGCGGTTCGGTTCGCTGAAAGTGCTCAGCGCCTCGCACCACGTCCCGTTCGTGGTGGCGGCGGTCACCGCGCCGCTCGGCGCGGTCGTGGTCCTCGTACGGCGCAAGGCGCTGTCCGCCGGAGCCACGGAGCTGGAGAGCCGGCACGCCGCCGAGGACGGAGTCGGCGTCTTCGCCAACTGACCCGTTCCAGCCAGGATTCGGTGAGATCCGTCACTCGGGGGCCGGGCTCCCGACCGGGCCCGGTCAGCCGAGCGGGACGGTCCCGCGGGCGGGGTCCCGCAGATCCGTCCCGCTCGCCAGCCAGCGCTCCTGGAGGGCCTGCGCGCCGTGCACCCGCTTCCAGGCGGCCTCGTTCGCGGTCATCGGCAGCAGCGGCAGGAACCGTACGGGATCCCTCGGCGCGTCCAGCACCAGATCCTCGACCAGGCCGCCCGGCTCGGCGACCAGGACGGAGCTGAAGGGCGCGCCCGGCCACAGCGGCCCGCCTACGTCCAGGGAGCCGCCGGGGGCCACGATCACACCTTCGACCTGCGGTGAAGCGGCCAGTACGGCGAGCGGGCGGAGCACCTTGTCGGTGTCGGCGCGCCCGGCGCGGACGGACAGCACCAGTTCGGCACGCGGGCCTTCGACGGGATCGGCGAGCAGCGCCGCGGGATCCGTCATGGGGTGGGCGGACATGCCGAGCGTGGCGTAGCGGACGATGTCACCCTCGGGGCCGCGGTCGTGGAAGCGGAGCACCTCGACGCGGTCCGTGCCGACGAAGGTGACGGCCGCGCGCGCGTCCGGCTCGCCCAGCGCGGTCGTCAACCGGGCCTCGACCAGAGGAAGAACATCAGCCATGCGGTGAATATAGAACTCGTCAGCCCCGGGCAAAGCGGCGCCTTGACACTGTGGTCGGCTGATACTCTTGGCCGGTGGTTCGGGCAGCACGCAGAAGCGTCGCATCGAGTCCCGACACCTGTGAGACTCCCCGACGGGGAATGGACCGTCCCTTACGAGGGACTGGCTGGAGGAGGTGGGGCTGTCATGGATCGAAGTCGACCGTGCAGTACCACTCGCTCTTCCGACCGTTGACGTAGCCGTTCCTGATCCGGTCCGCTACCACCTCTCGCGCTCGCGCCGTCGTCCGTGCCCTCGGAAGAGCACGTCGTTCTGTTCTGCCTGATCTGTCTGATCTGAATCAGCAGCGAAGCTCGCCACCGCGACGGTGCGGTGCTCCCCGCTTTGTGGACGTGCCAAACATGCGCACCGAGGACGTCCATATTCCGGGCAGTTCCAGCCGTCACAACGGCACTCTCGCGCTTCGCCGCTCACCGCGAAGGAGAGTCCGCCATGTCGATGATCCGCGACCTGCGTGCCGTGGTCCGTCCTTCCCGTCCCTCGCTGCGCAAGGCCGCGCCGCGCCGTGACGCCCTGGCCTACGACACCACGCGCGATCCCGCGACCCCCTCCGCCATCGTCGACTGCGCCGTCTACCGTGACGGCGCCCGCGTCGAGAGCGCGAAACCACTGAGCCCGCACGAGGCGATGCGCCAGGTGCGGCGCGACGGCGGTTTCGTGTGGATCGGCCTGCACGAGCCGACCGAGGCCGAATTCGCCGGTATCGCGGGCGAGTTCGGGCTGCACCCGCTGGCCGTGGAGGACGCGGTGCAGGCGCACCAGCGGCCCAAGCTGGAGCGGTACGACGACTCGCTGTTCACCGTCTTCAAGACCGTGCACTACGTCGAGCACGACCAGCTCACCGCCACCAGCGAGGTCGTGGAGACCGGCGAGGTCATGTGCTTCACCGGCCGGAACTTCTTCATCACCGTCCGGCACGGCGGGCAGGGGTCGCTGCGGGCGCTGCGGCACCGGTTGCAGGACGACCCGCAGTTGCTCGCCAAGGGACCCTCGGCGGTGCTGCACGCGATCGCCGACCACGTCGTCGACGGGTACCTCGCCGTCGCGGACGCGGTGCAGATCGACATCGACGAGGTGGAGACCGAGGTCTTCTCGCCCGGCCGCAAGGGCGGTGTGTCGCGCGGTGTGGACTCCGCGCGGATCTACCAGCTCAAGCGGGAGGTCCTGGAGTTCAAGCGCGCCGTCTCGCCCCTGCTGCGGCCCATGCAACTGCTGAGCGAGCGGCCGATGCGGCTGGTCGACCCCGAGATCCAGAAGTATTTCCGGGACGTCGCCGACCATGTCGCCCGGGTGCAGGAGCAGGTCGTGGGCTTCGACGAACTGCTCAACTCCATCCTCCAGGCCAACCTGGCGCAGGCGTCGGTCGCGCAGAACGAGGACATGCGGAAGATCACGGCCTGGGCCGCGATCATCGCCGTGCCGACGATGGTGTGCGGGGTGTACGGCATGAACTTCAAGCACATGCCCGAGCTCCACTGGAGGTACGGCTACCCGCTGATCATGGGCATCACGGTCGCCCTGTGTCTGACCATCCACCGCACGCTCAAGCGCAACGGCTGGCTGTGACGGCGACGAGCACCCGCGGGTGGGCGGCCCGACGACGGCCGTGACCCCGGCCGCGGGCCGGCGGACCGACGGCGACGGCGGCCGTGACCCCGGCCGCGGGGCGGCTGGCTAGGCTGGACGCATGACAACCGAGCTGCTCGACCGGGCCCTCGTCGAGGAGGCCACGAAGAAGTCCGGCCTCGTCTGGGTCCGCGGCGCCGGGGCGCCCGCGGCGCGCGCGCTGTGGCACGTGTGGCACGACGGAGCGGTGTGCCTGGTCGGCGACGGGCCCGGGGAACAGCCGCTGCCCGGCCTCGTGGCCGGCGGCACCGCCGAGGTGACCGTACGCAGCAAGGACAAGGGCGGCCGACTGGTCACCTGGACGGCGACGGTGGCCGAACTCCCCGCGGCATCCGAGCGGTGGGAGACGGCCGTGGCCGAACTGAAGGGCAAGCGGCTCAACGCGCCCGACGGCGAGGCCATGACGGACCGCTGGGCCCGCGAGTGCCGAGTGCTCCGCCTGACGCCGACCGGGACGACGGCCCCGCTCCCGGAGGGGCCGCTGGCCGAGCCCCCGCTGCCGACCCCGGCGACGACCCGCCGACCGGCCCCCGCGGGCCTGCCACGGCTGCTGGCCAGGCGCGGCAAGCGCGGCAGGCGCAAGTAAGGCACCGCTGAAGCGCACGTAGCGGTCCGCCGGGGAAGCAACCGAACCGGCCGCCGGGGAACGGGCGCGGCGCGGACGGCGGCGATCCAGCCGGGCCACGGTCGGGCACGGACGGTGGCGATCCAGCCCGGCCACGGTCGGGCACGGACGGAGTGCCGCGCGGCCGGAGCACCGGGGGGCCGGAGCGCCGGGGGGCCGCGCGGCCAGCTAGGACGCCGGGAGCTGTTTGCCGTAGTCCACGGTGTCGCCCTTCGACGGCTCGTCGAGGGTGAAGCCCTTGTCCCAGTCGGAGAAGCTGAGCGTCCCCGCGTCGCCGGCCCGAGCCAGGTTGAGCGGGTACGGCTCGCCCTCCAGGGAGACGTCGAGGGTGCCGCCGGCGCCCTTGTCGCCGGTGATGCGGATGGTACGGACCCCGGACTGCTCGTGGTGGCCGTCGGTCGTCAGGTCACCGTGCAGCGTCAGCAGCCCGTCGAGGAGCAGGTCCTTGTCGGTGAAACCGCTGAACTTCTTGTACGCGGGGTCGCCCTGCGGCACCTTCACGTACTTGCCGTCCAGCTTGTCCGCGCTCGCCGCCTCCCCGCCCTTCGCGTCAGCGCCGTCCGCGTGACGCCAGAAGTCCGCGTCGGCCTTCAGGTACAACTGCTCGCCGATCCGCAGCAACTGGAAGGTCGCCCCCTTGGAGGTGACCGAACCGGAGCCCCCGCCGGCCTTCAGCCGCATGTCGAGCCGGTAGGTGTTCCCGCTGGTCACCACGGTCCCCGACAGACGTACCGCCTCGGCCGAGTCGGCCGCCGACCGGGTCCGGGACTCGATCTGGCCGGCGGACAGTCTGCCCACCCCGTTGGTGCCCGCGTCCGGATCCTCACTGCACCCCGTGACCCCTGTCGCCCCGGTCACGGCCAGTGCGCACATCGCGGTCACCAACACGGCCCGGCGAACACGGCCCGGCGGAATCACGGTCACAGGCAGGGCTGCCTCTCTGCTGGATCCTGAACGGCGTACGGCAGCGTACCCGGGGCCGTCGCCATGCGCCGGAGCCCGTCCGTCCGGACCGCTCACCAGGGCGTATCCGATGGGTACGGGCTAGCCTGAACCCCACCGAGCGGGCAATTCGGAAAGGGGACGAGGAAAGGCGCGAACAGCAACATCGCGCACGCGGCCGACAGCCCCCGCACGCCACGGCACCACGCCGTCGACGCCGTACGCGGTCATGTCGTCGCACGTCGGCAGGTGATCGCACGCCGTCATGTCGTCGCACGCCAAGGAAGCCTAGGAAGCCTAGGAAGCCAAGGAAGCCAAGGAAGCCGAGGAAGCAGAGTCATGGCAGCCGGCGCCCCCCGGATCTTCGTCTCGCACCTCGCCGGGGTCCCCGTCTTCGACCCGAACGGCGACCAGGTGGGCCGTGTGCGGGACCTCGTCGTCATGCTGCGCGTCGGACGTCGTCCCCCGCGCCTGCTCGGCCTGGTCGTCGAACTGTCCACGCGGCGCCGCATCTTCCTGCCCATGACCCGGGTGACCAGCATCGAGTCCGGCCAGGTCATCACCACCGGGGTACTCAACGTCCGGCGCTTCGAACAGCGGCCCACGGAACGGCTCGTCTTCGGGGAACTGCTGGACCGCCGCGTCACGCTCGCCGAGAGCGGCGAGGAGGTCACCGTCCTGGACCTGGCGGTGCAGCACCTGCCGGCCCGCCGGGACTGGGAGGTCGACCGCGTCTTCGTGCGCAAGGGCCGCAAGGGCCGCGCCTTCCGCAGGCGCGGCGGCGAGACGCTGACCGTGGAGTGGTCGGCCGTCGACGGGTTCTCCCTGGAGGAGAACGGGCAGGGCGCCGAGAACCTGCTCGCCACCTTCGAGCAGCTGCGCCCCGCCGACCTGGCCAATGTGCTGCACCACCTGTCCGCCAAACGGCGGGCCGAGGTCGCCGCCGCCCTGGACGACGACCGCCTGGCCGACGTCCTGGAGGAACTTCCGGAGGACGACCAGATCGAGATCCTCGGCAAGCTCCAGGAGGAACGGGCCGCCGACATCCTGGAGGCCATGGACCCGGACGACGCGGCCGACCTGCTCGGCGAGCTGCCCGAGGACGACAAGGAGCGGCTGCTGAGCCTGATGGAGCCCGCCGACGCGGCGGACATGCGGCGTCTGATGTCCTACGAGGAGCACACGGCCGGCGGGCTCATGACCACCGAGCCGATCGTGCTGCGACCGGACGCCACCGTCGCCGACGCCCTCGCCCGCGTCCGCAACCCCGACCTGTCCCCGGCCCTGGCCGCCCAGGTCTACGTGTGCCGGCCGCCGGACGAGACCCCGACCGGCAAGTACCTGGGCACCGTCCACTTCCAGCGCCTGCTGCGCGATCCGCCGTACACGCTGTGCAGCTCGCTCGTCGACGACGATCTACAGGTCCTCGCGCCGGACGCGTCGCTGCCGGTGATCGCCGGGTTCTTCGCGACGTACGACATGGTCGCGGCGCCGGTGGTCGACGAGGCCGGTTCGCTGCTCGGCGCGGTGACCGTGGACGACGTCCTGGACCACATGCTGCCCGACGACTGGCGGGAGACGGAGTTCCACCTGGACGAGGGGACGGCCGCGCATGGCACCTGAGCGCGACGGCGCCCGCGAACGCATCCCCGCGGGCGCCACGGCCGCCGGCCGGTCCCGTACGCCCCGCCTCTACCGCCTCGACCAGCCGCGCCCGCGCCGGCGCCGGATCACCCCCGAGTGGGACCCGGAGACGTTCGGACGGCTGTCGGAGAAGATCGCGCGTTTCCTCGGCACCTGGCGCTTCATCCTCTGGATGACGGTCGTCATCGTGGTGTGGCTGGTGTGGAACATCACCGCGCCGTTCTTCCTGCGCTTCGACCCGTACCCGTTCATCTTCCTGACGCTGGTGCTGTCCCTCCAGGCGTCCTACGCCGCCCCGCTGATCCTGCTGGCGCAGAACCGGCAGGACGACCGCGACCGGGTCAACCTGGAGCAGGACCGCAGACAGAACGAACGGTCCATCGCGGACACCGAGTACCTGACCCGGGAGATCGCGTCGCTGCGGATGGGACTGGGCGAGGTGGCGACCCGGGACTGGATCCGCTCCGAACTACAGGACCTCGCGAGGGACCTGGAATCGCCGCGCCGCAGCGACGGGCAGGTCGTCTCCCCCGCGGAAGGGCCGCAGACGCCGTCCGGTCGCGACACGGAGGACCGCTGACGAGCGTTCCGGGGCCCGGCCGGGCGCCGTAACATCGTCCTTATGGCTACGGAAGACGCGGTACGCCAGGCACTGGCGACGGTGAACGACCCCGAGATCAACCGGCCCATCACCGAACTAGGGATGGTCAAATCGGTACAGATCGGTGCGGACGGAGCGGTCGCGGTCACCGTGTACCTGACGGTCTCCGGCTGCCCGATGCGCGAGACGATCACTCAGCGCGTGACGGAGGCGGTCTCCCGGGTCGACGGTGTCACCGGCGTCGCCGTCACCCTCGACGTGATGAGCGACGAGCAGCGCAGGGAGCTGACGACGGCCCTGCGCGGCGGCCAGACCGAGCGCGAGGTCCCCTTTGCCAAGCCGGGCAACCTCACCCGGGTGTACGCGGTCGCGTCCGGCAAGGGCGGCGTCGGCAAGTCCTCGGTCACGGTGAACCTGGCGGCGGCGATGGCAGCCGACGGCCTGAAGGTCGGTGTCGTCGACGCCGACATCTACGGCCACAGCGTGCCGCGCATGCTGGGCGCCGACGGGCGGCCCACCCAGGTCGAGAACATGATCATGCCGCCGTCCGCGAACGGCGTGAAGGTCATCTCCATCGGCATGTTCACCCCGGGCAACACCCCGGTCGTCTGGCGCGGCCCGATGCTGCACCGTGCGCTCCAGCAGTTCCTGGCGGACGTGTACTGGGGCGACCTGGACGTCCTCCTGCTCGACCTGCCGCCGGGCACGGGCGACATCGCCATCTCCGTCGCCCAGCTGATCCCGAACGCGGAGATCCTGGTCGTGACGACGCCGCAGCAGGCCGCGGCCGAGGTCGCCGAGCGCGCGGGTTCCATCGCCGTCCAGACCCACCAGAAGATCGTCGGCGTGGTCGAGAACATGTCGGGCCTGCCCTGCCCGCACTGCGGCGAGATGGTCGACGTCTTCGGCACGGGCGGCGGCCAGCTGGTCGCCGACGGCCTGTCCCGTACGACCGGCACGACGGTCCCGGTCCTCGGCAGCATCCCCATCGACATCCGCCTCCGCGAGGGCGGCGACGACGGCAGGCCGGTGGTCCTGACCGACCCGGACTCCCCGGCCGGCGCGTCCCTGCACGCAATCGCCGGCAAGCTGGGCGGCAGGCAGCGCGGCCTGGCGGGCCTGTCCCTGGGCATCACCCCACGCAACAAGTTCTGACCCCGCGGAGCCGGAGTCCCCGGGACCCGCACCTGAACCGGAGGCGGGGTCCTGGGGCGCGGGAAGGGACGCAGGCTCCCGGGCCCCGACAGGGGCGCGGGGGGAACTGCGCGCTCAGCCACACCCGCCCCGCACCACCCCACCAGCCGACCCCACCCACCCCCAGGGGCGCGGGGAACTGCGCGGAAACCGCACGCCCCGCCGCACCACCCCACGAACCACCAGCCACCAACCACCACGACCAACCACCACCGCCGGGCGAAATCCCGCTGGCGGTGGAGCGCCGAACCCCACCCGAATACGGCGCCCCCAACCCCGCCAAGCCCAGCCGCTCAGGCGTACCTGCGGATGTCCTTGATCATCGCGAACCCGAGCCCGTACGCGCTCATCCCCCGCCCGTACGCCCCCAGATGCACGCCCTCCCGGGTGGAACCGGCCAGCACCCAGCCGAACTCGGACTCCCGGTAGTGGAAGGACACCGGCGCACCGTCCACGGGCAGCGACAGCGTCGACCACACCGGACCGGACAGGTCGTCGGCGAGCGCCCAGGCGGTCTCCGTCTGCTGCTCCAGCCACTCGTCCCGCAGGGTGTGGTCCATCTGGCCCGGCCAGGTGAACGACAGCAGCCCCACCCCGGCCAGCCACGCCGCGGAGGAGACCGACGTGGCCTCCAGCAGCCCGGTGCCGTCGGCACTGCGCCGGGACGGGTTCGCGGCGACGGTCACCACGACCGCGAACTTCTCCCGGGGCTCGCCCGCTGAGCCGACCGCGTACTCGTTCTTCACGGAGGGTTCGTCGCCGTGCCCGATCGACCCGTGCTCGACCGCGCCGTCCGCCGCCGTACCGACCTGCATCAGCCAGCGCGGCCCCGTGAACGCCTCGTCGAGGCCGTACCAGGGGAAGGGCGCCAGCAGGTAACTGTCGACCGCGCGCCGTGTGGCGGAGAGCTGTCGTCGGCCCTCCGCGGCCGACGCCTGCGCGACTGCCCCACTTGTCGTCTCCATGTGCCGGACGCCTCCTCGCTCTCGTCGGGCCGGGGCGGCCCGCCCCCCTTCGGGCGTACTCGTCCGGTCCGCACAACAACTCGGCAGCATATCCACACCGATCCGGGCAGCTGGGAAATCACCCGGTGCGTGGGTCGCGCGGACGGCGGGTTCAGGTCACGCGCACAGCGGGCACCGTATGAAACACGTCACGTCCCGATGCACAGTCGCATCGGGACGTGGGGCGTGCGGATGTGCCGCTGGTACGGCCGTACGGTCGGTCAGGTGGCGTCCGCGTCGAAGGGCGGGCGGTCGTCCTTGCCCGGACCCTCGGGCTTCTTGGTCATGTCGACCCGGCCTCCGGAGTTCCCCGAAGACCCTGAAGAACCCGCCGAACCCGAACCCGAACCCGAAGCCGAACCCGAAGACGCGGAGCTGTCGCCGTCGCGGCCGTTGACCGCGTCGGTGACCTCGGCCATCTCCTTCTTCAGGTCGAAACCGTTGCGGATCTCTTTCAGTCCCAGATCGTCGTTGTCCAGCTGCTTGCGGATGAACGTCTTGGGGTTGAGATCCTCGAACTCGAAGTCCTTGAACTCGGGACCCAGTTCGTTGCGGATGTCTTCCTTGGCGCTCTCGGAGAACTCCCGGATCTTGCGGATCGTCCGCATGACGTCCTGGATGACCTTGGGGAGCTTGTCCGGACCGAAGACGAGCACAGCCAGCACGACGATCGTCACCAGCTCTAGCGGTCCTATGTCATTGAACACCTGAAGCTCCTTGCGATGTCCTCGGTCCTCGGCCCTCGGGTGTCCGTGCGGGTGTTTGGTCCGGGCCGGGTCCACGGTACCCGGCGTTCCCGTCCGACCGGTACTGTCCCAAGGTGAGGTTTCTGTCAGTTGTGATCTGAGGAGCCGAGCACCAGCGACGCCCGTTTCTCCTCTCCGCCGCGTTCCAGGATCAGGCCGAGGTGGTCGCCGGGACGGTGGGCACGGATCTTGACGATGAGTTCCTGACCCGAGTGGACGCGCTGCCCGTCGACCTCGGTGATGACGTCACCCGCCCGGAGTCCGGCCAGGTCCCCGGGGCCGCCCGTGGTGACGGCGGGGCCGCCACTGCCCTGGGTGCCGATCCGGGCGCCGTCGCCGGTGTAGGCCATGTCGAGCGTGACCCCGATCACGGGGTGGGTCGCCCGGCCGTCGTTGATCAGTTCCTCGGCGACCCGTTTGGCCTGGTTGACCGGTATGGCGAAGCCCAGCCCGATGGAACCGGCCTGACCTCCCAGCGTGTCGGAACCGCTGTCGGCGGAGCGGATGGCGGAGTTGATGCTGCCGATGACCCTGGCCTGCGCGTCAAGGAGCGGGCCGCCGGAATTGCCCGGGTTGATGGGCGCGTCGGTCTGCAACGCGTCGACGTACGACACCTCACCGCCGGCGCCGCTCTCGCCGCCCGCCGTGATGGGCCGCCCCTTGGCGCTGATGATGCCCGAGGTGACGGTGCCCGCGAGGTCGAAGGGAGCGCCGATGGCGACCACGGGGTCACCGACCTGGACGTTGTCGGAGTTGCCGAGCGGCAGGGGTGCGAGCCCGTGTACGCCCTTGACCTGGACGACGGCCAGGTCGTAGCCGCTGTCCCGGCCGACCACCCGGGCCTTGGCGCTCTCGCCGCCGCTGAACGTCACCGTTATGTCGCCGCTCGACCCGGCGGGCTCGACGACATGGTTGTTGGTCAGGATGTGGCCGCTCGTGTCGAGGACGAAGCCGGTGCCGGTGCCCTGTTCGCCGCCACCGGTCACATGGAGCGTGACGACGCTCGGCAGGGCCCTCGCGGCGATCCCGGCCACGCTGCCGGCGGGCCGGTCGGTGGGTTCCGCGCCGGCCTGTGGCAGATGGACCTCCGACACCCCGCCGTTGCGCTCCAGATAAGCCCCTACGAGGCCGCCCGCGCCGCCGCAGACCAGGGCCAGCGCCAGGGCACCACCGACCAGCGCCCGCCGCACCCGGCGGCGACGCTGCCCCTCGGTGAGCACGACGGCACCGCTCTGCTGGAACGGGGCAGGCGCCGGGACCGCCCAGGGGTCGTAGCGGTGCCAGGGACCGGGCTGCGGGGCCGGGTCCTGGCTCTGGCTGTGGGTCTGGTTGTGGGTCTGGTTGTGGGTCTGGTTGTGGGTCTGGTTGTGGGTCTGGTCCTGGTCCGGTGGGAGGTACGGACTCGGGTGCGGAACCGGATCCGGCAGGGCGTACCGACTCGCCTGCGGCGCCGGGTGCGGAACCGGGCCCGGCGGCGGGTACGGGCTCTGCTGCGGCACGGCCGACGCAGCCGGTTCGCCGTGCGCCCCACCGGAGGAAGCCGACACGTCATGCGGCCCGCCGGACGGCGCTTGGTCCTCGTACGTCCCACCGGAGGAGACCGACGGCTCATGCGGCCCGCCGGACGGCGCCTGCACGCCGTGCGCCCCACCGGACGGCACCGGGATCGGCGTGCCGTGAGCGGGCGTGGCCTCGGGGGCCGGTACCGGGACCGGGGCGGGAACGGCCGAGCCAGGGGTCGGCGCCTCCTCGGTCGCCGAAGCCGGGGCCGGAGCGGGACCCGAAGCCGGGGCCGGGGCCGGGGCCGGAATCACCGCACCAGGACCTGAGCCCGAGCCTGGGTCAGCGCCCGGGGCCGGGGCCAAGAGGGGCGTGGCATGTGCCGGGGTCGTCGCGGGGTGCGGGACCGGTGGCGCGGGCGCCCAGGGGCCGGGTTCGCCGTAGGGCGGGGTGCCGTAGGGATCGGGGTCGTGCAGGGGCTTGTCCCGGCCGACGGGCGCCTCCGACTCCACCGCACGGGCAGGCTCGGCGCCAACGCGCTCGGCGCCCGTGCTCTCGGCACCGACGCTCTGGGCAGCAACGTTCCCCGCGCCGGTCCCGGCGGTCGGCCGGGCCAGTGCGAAGTCGCCGTCCGGTCCGGCGGCCGGTCTCGGTGTGTGCTCCGCCGCCGCGTCCCCGGGCGGGGCCGGCTTCCGCTCGTCCATGCTCTCCCCACAGCTGCCGCGGCCGGGCGGTCCGGCGGCCCGCCGCGCATAGTCGACCTCCGTACCCGGGACGGCGCCGCGGGCACGGCCTCACAGGATTCAACCAGGTTCGCGGGCGGCCGCGCAGTCGCCGGTCAGCGAGCCGGGCGCGCGGGGGGAGCGGCAGGGGACGAAGCGGCGGAGGGGGAGGACGTGGAAGAAGACGGGGAGGGGACGGACGTCGTGTCGGGGACGGGTGCGGCGAGCAGGCCGGGCGGGGTCAGCCCGGGGGCGGTGGACCACGCGACCAGGGAGATCGGCGTGGTCCCGAACGGACGTATCAGCGGCGACATGGGGGCCGCGTCGGCTTCCACCGGGGGCGGCTCCGGGGCGGGCACGCCGGGCAGCAGCGGCGCGGACATCGAGGTCGGCACGAGCGCCGTCTCCCCCACCCGGGCACCCTGCATGAACAACGGAACGGCCGAGCGACGGCGCTGGGTCTCGGAGGCCGCGGACGCCCCCGTACCCGCCGTGCGCGCCGGTGTCACGCTGCCGGCGCCCCCGCGGGCGTCCGCCGCCGTGTCACCGGGAAGACCGGCGGTGACACCGCCGAGGGCGACCGCGGCCAGCGATACCGCCCCGGCGGCGGCGAACGCGAACCGCTTGCCGCGCGAGGCGGACCGGTCCACGGTGCCGGGGCGGCCGACGGGGTGGATGCGGAAGCCGCGGTCCTCGTCCGTGCGCGGGGAGAGCGGGCTCACCGGGACGTAGCTGAACTCGAACCGGTCCTCCCGGCCGACGTCGAAGACTCCCGGCACGGAGCCGCCGGAGAACGCGCCGTCCAGCGGTGAGCCGCCGTCCGTGCCGCCGCCGCTGGCGGGAAGCCCCTGAAGGCGCGCCAGGAAGCTCTCCGAGGGCGGCGGCGGTGCCGTCTCCGCGAAGACGTGCTTCAGCCGCCGCTGGGCGTCCGCCTCGGCCTTGCACCGGGCGCAGGTGGCCAGGTGGGCGAGGACGCGCTCGCGTGAATCATGACCTAGCTCCCCGTCCACCAGGGCGGAGAGCCGGTCTCCCAGATGCTCCTCTGCGAGGTGTCCCTCCGCAGGTTTCGGTCGTGATCCACTCACGCGGTCGCGCCCCCTCCTCCCAGCGCCGGAATACGGGGCACGAAGGAGCGGCGCTCGGCGGCCCTGGCTTGCGGGGAGCGGTGGGCGAGGGCCTTGCGCAGCTGCGACCGGCCACGGTGGATACGGGAGCGGACCGTCCCGAGCTTCACGCCGAGGGTCGCGGCGATCTCCTCGTACGACAGTCCCTCGATGTCGCACAGCACCACCGCGGCGCGGAACTCGGGCGCGAGGGTGTCGAGGGCCTGCTGGACGTCCGCGTCGAAGTGCGCGTCGCTGAAGACCTGGTGGGGCGTGGGCTCGCGGCTGGGCAGGCGCTCGGCCGCGTCGTCGCCGAGTGCGTCGAAGCGGATGCGCTGCTTGCGCCGGACCATGTCGAGGAAGAGGTTCGTGGTGATGCGGTGCAGCCAGCCCTCGAAGGTGCCCGGCGTGTACGTCGACAGGGAACGGAAGACCCGGACGAAGACCTCCTGCGTGAGGTCCTCGGCGTCGTGCTGGTTGCCCGTGAGCCGGTACGCGAGGCGGTAGACCCGGCCGCTGTGCATGCTGACGATCTCCTCCCACGTGGGCGGAGTCCACGCCTGCCCGTCCGCTTCGGTGGCGAAGGTCGCGGTCTGGGTGCCGCCCGCAGCGGATTGGGCGGCGTGGCTGTGGTCAGCAGCGGTGTCGTTCACGGATTTCGGCTTGCCCGCAGACCCGAGGAAGCGCCGCAGCACTCCTCCCCGATCCTCGGGCGCAGCCGCACCTCCCCTGTCGGCTCTGGTGGTGTCCAGTGGAGCCCCTACCATAGCCACCTCGCCCGTTAGCTCCGGATAAGCGGTTTTACGAGAATTTGATCTGTGCTGATACGGCTCATGCGGCTGCGTCAGCGCTTCCTCGTCGTCCCTGTCCACTCCTACCCCCCGGTGTTCCCCGCCGCTTTCGCTCTCCCCCGTTAAACGCGCGGTCCCATCAGCGGGTTCCCGGGCCAACGGATACAGTCACGCCCAGGCAATCACGGGGACAGGAGAGGGCCATTACCGGCAACCGGCAGACGAGCTGGGCGTTCGCCGACGCCTTTGTCGCCGAGGACGACGCGCTGCGCTGGGCCCGGGACCGGGCCCGCGAGGCAGGGCTGCGCTCGGTGACGCCCAGCACGGGCGCCGCGCTGCGGATGCTCGCCGCCACCGTGGACGCCAAGGCGGTCGCGGAGATCGGCACCGGCTGCGGGGTCTCCGGCATGCATCTGCTGCACGGTATGCGGCCGGACGGCGTGCTGACCACCGTGGACCCGGAGCCGGAGCACCAGCAGTTCGCCCGGCAGGCGTTCCGCGCCTGCGGCTTCGCCAGCAACCGGGCCCGTTTCATCCCGGGCCGCGCCCTGGACGTGCTGCCCCGGCTGGCCGACGCGGGGTACGACCTCGTCTTCTGCGACGGCGACCGCCTGGAGTACCCCGACTATCTAGATGAATCGTTGCGTCTGCTGCGGCCCGGCGGCCTGGTGGCCTTCGAGGGCGTCTTCGCCAACGGCCGGACGGTGGATTCGGGGCCGCAGCCCACCGAGGTGCTGCGACTGCGGGAGTTGCTGCGCACGCTGCGCGAGATGCCGGAGCTGGTGCCGTCACTGCTGCCGGTGGGCGACGGGCTGCTCTGCGCCGTCAAGCGGTGACCGGGAACGCGGCTGCCCCGGCACCACGTAGGTGCCGGGGCAACCGAAAGGGTATGGTCGCTTCCGCGTCAGACGACGACCTTCTTGAGGGCGTCGCCCAGTGCCTCGGCCTCGTCAGGGGTCAGCTCGACGACGAGCCGACCGCCGCCTTCGAGCGGAACGCGCATGACGATGCCCCGCCCCTCCTTGGTCACCTCGAGCGGGCCATCGCCCGTCCGCGGCTTCATGGCCGCCATGCTCGTACCCCTTCCTGAAACCAGCTCATCGTCTGCCGACGGCCCCGGAAGGGGCACGCGTGCTCAGCAAGAGACCCGCGGCACCGGCATCGAACACATTGCTTCCAAGCCATTATCCCGCATCCCAGGACCCGATGACCAACATCAGTCGGCATCGCTTGGACAACGCGCGCGAGCAAAACCACTCAATTCGGCGATGTGACTGCGATACTGCGCCACCGCACCGACGCCCCTGGCGCGATCCCGCCGGAAATTGCTTGACGCAGGTCACACGTCGGGTCCGCCCCCGGCGCGGAGATCTCCGCCATGCTGTCCCCAGACAGGACGTACTGAGCGGTACGTCAGGGCGGCGACACCGGAGGGGATGTCCCATGGCCGACACCGTGCTCTACGAGGTGAGCGACGGGCTCGCGACGATCACGTTGAACCGCCCCGAGGCGATGAACGCGCTGAACGTCGCGACCAAGGTCGCCCTCCGGGACGCGGCGCGGGCCGCGGCCGACGACGCCGCGGTACGGGCCGTGCTGCTGACCGCGGCCGGGGACCGGGCGTTCTGCGTGGGCCAGGACCTCAAGGAGCACATCGGGCTGCTGACCAGCGACCGGGAGACCGGGTCGGGGCAGACGATGAGCACCGTGCGGGAGCACTACAACCCGATCGTGCGGGCGCTGGCCGACGCGCCCAAGCCGGTCGTCGCGGCGGTGAACGGGGTCGCGGCCGGGGCCGGGTTCGGCTTCGCCCTCGCGGCGGACTACCGGGTGGTGGCCGAGACCGCCTCGTTCAACACGTCGTTCGCGGGTGTCGCGCTGACCGCCGACTCCGGCATCTCCTGGACGCTGCCCCGGGTGGTCGGCCCCGGCCGCGCCGCCGACCTGCTGCTCTTCCCGCGCAGCATCACGGCGCAGGAGGCGTACGAGTGGGGCATCGCGAGCCGGGTGGTGCCCGCGGACCAGGTGCGGCCCGAGGCCGAGAAGGTCGCCCGCGCCCTCGCCGAGGGGCCGACGGTGGCGTACGCGGCGATCAAGGAAGCCGTGGCGTACGGGCTGACGCACTCCCTCGACGAGACGCTGGACAAGGAGGACGCGCTACAGACCAGGGCGGGCCGCTCCGAGGACCACGCGATCGCGGTGCAGGCGTTCGTGAACAAGGAGAAGCCCAAGTACCTGGGCCGCTGAGCGCTCCGCGGCCGGGCGGGCGGACGGGCGGACAGACGGACGGGCGGACGGACTGACGGACTGACGGGACGGGGCGCTCAGTATCCGTCGAGCGACTGTCGACCGGCTGTCCCGCGCCGGCTTCAGGCCCGATCGCCCGGCTGTCCGGTGGGCCGGTGGCTGCCGGCCGGGGCGGTGCGGCTGACGCATGCCTCCAGGTGATCGTCGACCAGGCCGCATGCCTGCATCAGCGCGTACGCCGTGGTCGGGCCGACGAAGCGCAGGCCCCGTTTCTTCAGGTCCTTCGACAGGGCGGTCGACTCCGGGGTGACCGGCGGGACGTCGGAGACGGTCTTCGGGGCCGGACGGGTCGCCGGGTCCGGCGCGTACGACCAGATCAGGGTGTCCAGTTCGCCCGGGGACCAGTCGGCGAGCACGCGCGCGTTGCCGACGGTCGCGTCGATCTTGGCGCGGTTGCGGATGATGCCGGGGTCGGCGAGGAGCCGTTCGCGGTCCTCTTCGGTGAAGGCCGCGACCTTCTGGATCCTGAACTCGGCGAACGCGGCCCGGAAACCCGGCCGGCGGCGCAGGATGGTGATCCAGGACAGGCCCGACTGGAACGCCTCCAGGCTGAGCCGCTCGAACAGGGCGTCGTCGCCGTGGACCGGGCGGCCCCACTCCTCGTCGTGGTAGGCCACGTAGTCCTCGGTGGACAGCGCCCAGGGGCAGCGCAGCGCGCCGTCCGGCCCGGCCAGGGCGGTGCCGTCGGTCACGACTGCTCCCCCGGGTGCGCGGGCTTGTCCAGCCTGACGTGCCCGGAGATCTGGGCACCGGCCAGGGCGGACTCCAGGTCGGCGATGCGGGCGTCCCGCTCCGCGAGTTCGGCGGCGACGCGGCCCAGGGCGTCGTCCACGTCCGCCATGCGGTAGCCGCGGACGGCGACCGGGAAGCGCAGCGACTCCACGTCCGCGTGGCCCACGGGGCGGTCGGCGGGCAGCGGGTCGTGCAGCCGCTGCGGTGCCGCCTCCGGCAGCGGGCTGCCCTCGCCGCCGCCCACCACGGCCAGCGTCACCGCGGCGACCACCACGGCGAGCGCGATGACCAGGAACAAGAACATAACCATCGCCGGCTCCCCAGGCTCGGTGTGCTCGGTGCACCCGATGTGCTCGGTGTCGAAAGTTTCAGGGTCCGATCGTGCCATGCGAGTCTGACAGTTAGGGTCACAGGCGGCTCCGCAGCAGGACGTATCCGGGATGCGTCCGGAATGTGTGCGGAATGTGTGCGGGGTGGTACCGGGATGTACGAGGAGAGGTCACAGGGGATGCTCAGGCTGGGCAGGCGGGAATTCGGGCCGCACGAGCAGGTGATCATGGCGATCGTGAACCGGACCCCGGACTCCTTCTACGACCAGGGGGCCACCTTCCGCGACGAGCCGGCGCTGGCGCGCGTGGAGCAGGCGGTGGCGGAGGGCGCGGCGATCATCGACGTCGGCGGGGTCAAGGCCGGGCCAGGGGACGAGGTCACCCCCGCGGAGGAGGTGCGGCGGACCGTCGGGTTCGTGGCGGAGGTGCGGCGCCGGTTCCCGGACGTGGTCATCAGCGTGGACACCTGGCGGGCCGAGGTCGGCGAGGCTGTGTGCGCGGCGGGCGCGGACCTGCTGAACGACGCGTGGGGCGGGGTGGACCCCGCTCTCGCGGAGGTCGCCGCACGGCACCGCGTGGGCCTGGTGTGCACGCACGCCGGCGGCGCGCAGCCACGGACCCGGCCGCACCGGGTGACGTACGACGATGTGATGGCCGACATCCTCCGGGTGACCGTGGGGCTGGCCGAGCGTGCGGTGGCGCTCGGGGTGCCGCGGGAGTCGGTGCTGATCGATCCCGGTCACGACTTCGGGAAGAACACCCGGCACAGTCTGGAGGCGACCCGGCGGCTGGACGAGATGGTGGCCACCGGATGGCCGGTGCTGGTGTCCCTGTCCAACAAGGACTTCGTCGGGGAGACGCTGGACCGGCCGGTGAAGGAGCGGGTCGTGGGCACGTTGGCGACGACCGCGGTCTCGGCGTGGCTGGGGGCGCGGGTGTACCGGGTCCACGAGGTGGCCGAGACCCGGCAGGTGCTCGACATGGTGGCGACGATCGCGGGCCGGCGTCCGCCGGCGGTGGCCCGGAGGGGGCTGGCGTAACCAGGCGCCCCTCCGGCAGCGCGCCGCTCACTCAAGGGCGCGCCCGATGTGCTCGATGTGCAGGATCCGAGCCTCCGGGTCCATGCGGTACAAGACCCGCCAGGGGCCGTGCCGGAGCCGACGGCGGTCGACACCCCAGGCTCGGGATCCTTCGGGCCTGGGGTTCTCGGCCAGTTGGTCGGTCGCCCTGAGCAGGGCGTCCACTCCGGGGGGATCGTCCTTGAGGAAGCCCGTGGCCTCGTCGAGTGCCACCGGCTCCCACTGGACCTCCCACATCACTCCGTGCTCCTCCCGGCGGCTTCGAGGAGTATCCGCCGCGCCTCGGCGTGGGGCACCGCGGCCTGCGTGCGCCCGAGTGCACGGTCACGCTCAAGGCGGGCCAGCGCCAGCGCGTCCTCAAGGTCTTCGAGTTCCGCCGGCGAGATGAGGACAGCGGTCGGAGTACCACGGTCCGTCAGAGTGATGTGCTCGTGCTGAGCGGCGCGGCGTGCGAGTTCACCGAGCCTGCCCCTCGCCTCGGCAATGGGATACGTAGCGGACATGGATCTACTGTACACCTGGATGACACTTCAGAATCTGAGCCGGCCCCAGATCCATCCCCAGCCCTAGCGTGCCGCCTCCTTCGAGACCAGCTCGACCGCCTCCGCCACGTCGTCCGTGACGTGGAACAGGAGCAGGTCCTTCTCCGCGGCCTTGCCCTGGGCGACCAGGGTGTTCTCCAGCCAGGAGACCAGGCCGCCCCAGTACTCGCTGCCGAACAGCACGATGGGGAAGCGGGTGACCTTCTGCGTCTGGACGAGGGTGAGGGCCTCGAAGAGTTCGTCGAGGGTGCCGAGGCCGCCGGGCAGGACCACGAAGCCCTGGGCGTACTTGACGAACATCATCTTGCGGACGAAGAAGTAGCGGAAGTTGAGGCCGATGTCGACGTAGGGGTTCAGCCCCTGCTCGAAGGGCAGCTCGATGCCGAGGCCCACCGAGATGCCGCCCGCCTCGCAGGCACCCTTGTTGGCCGCCTCCATGGCACCGGGGCCGCCGCCCGTGATCACCGCCCAGCCCGCTTCCACGAGGCCGCGGCCGAGCCGCACGCCCGCGTCGTACTCGGGCGAGTCCACCGCCGTCCGCGCCGAGCCGAACACGCTGATCGCGGGCGGGAGTTCGGCCAGGGTGCCGAAGCCCTCGATGAACTCCGACTGGATGCGCAGCACCCGCCAGGGATCCGTGTGCACCCAGTCCGAGGGGCCACCCGCGTCCAGCAGCCGCTGGTCCGTGGTGCTCTCCGTGACCTGGCCGCGACGCCGGAGAACCGGCCCCAGGCGCTGCTCCTCCGGCGGCCTCGTCCTGCCCTCCGGGCTCCCAGTGGCCATATGCGCTCCCTCCGATTGCCGTCTTTTCACCTCAGCGTAGATCGGCGCGGGTTACGCGCGGGGGACCTCGGCATGTCCGCCATGAAGCGCCGTGCCGCCCGCGCGTCTCCTGCCGTCCGCCTCGGTCATTCCGTCAGCCACGCCCGCAGGCGGGCCTCACCCGCCAGGACCTTTCCGATTTCCACCCGCTCGTCCCGCTTGTGCGCCAAGTGCGGGTTTCCCGGGCCGTAGTTGACCGCCGGGATGCCCAGCGCCGAGAACCGGGACACGTCCGTCCAGCCGTACTTCGGCCGCACCTCGCCGCCGACCGCCTTGACGAAGGCCGCCGCCGCGGGGTGGGACAGTCCCGGCCGCGCGGCCCTGCCGTGGTCGTCCACCACGAACTCCGCCACCCCGCAGTCCGCGAAGACCTCCCGGACGTGGGCGATCGCCTCCTCCTCGGTCCGGTCGGGCGCGTAGCGGAAATTGACGGTGACCGTGCATTCGTCCGGGATGACGTTGCCGGCCACGCCGCCACTGATGCCCACCGCGTTCAGTCCCTCGCGGTACTCCAGGCCGTCGATCACCGGGTGCCGCGGCTCGTACGCCGCCAGCCGGGCCAGGATCGGGGCCGCCGCGTGGACGGCGTTGGCGCCCATCCAGGCGCGCGCCGAATGCGCCCGCTCGCCCGCCGTGCGCAACAGGACGCGCAGGGTGCCCTGGCAGCCGCCCTCGACCTCGCCGTCCGAGGGTTCGAGCAGCACCGCGAAGTCGCCCCGCAGCCACTCCGGATGCGCCTCGGCCAGGTGCTTCAGCCCGTTCAGATCGGCCTGGACCTCTTCGTTGTCGTAGAAGATGAAGGTCAGGTCGCGGTTGGGGGAGGGGACCGTGGCCGCGATGCGCAGCTGCACGGCGACGCCCGACTTCATGTCACAGGTGCCGCACCCCCACAGGACGCCGTCGGCGTCGAGCCGGGAGGGGACGTTGTCGGCGATCGGGACCGTGTCGATGTGGCCGGCCAGGATCACCCGCTCGGGACGGCCCAGGTCCGTCCTCGCGATCACGTTGTTGCCGTACCGGTCCACCGTCAGGTGCGGCAGGGCGCGCAGGGCGGCCTCGATCGCGTCGGCGAGCGGTTTCTCCGTGCCGCTCGCCGAGGGGAAGTCGACGAGTTGTGCGGTGAGCGCGGCGGCGTCCAGCGTGAGATCGAGCGAGGTGTCGGCCATGGCACCGACCCTAACGCGCCGCCACGCGGTGGACGGCCCACGCCGGTCGCCCTGTGGAGTCACCTGGTCACAGGGTGCTCCAGTACCTTGTACGCGTGTCAGAGCCGACCCCTCGCCCCGTCAGGCGACGCCGCCGCCTCGTCCGCTTCGCCGCGGCCGTCGCGGTCCTGTGCGCGCTCGCGGGCTATCTCGTCGTGCAGTACGTCACCGGCGGTACCGCACGGGCCTGCAAAGTGGTCGCCGTCGGCAACGCTCCCGCGGCGTACCGGTTCACGCCCGAGCAGGCGGTGAACGCGGCGACCATCGCCGCCGTGGGCACCGGGCAGGGCATGCCCGAGCGGGCCGTGGCGGTCGCGCTCGCGACCGCGCTCCAGGAGTCCGGGCTGCGCAATCTGGCGCACGGCGACCGGGACTCGGTCGGCCTGTTCCAGCAGCGGCCCTCGCAGGGCTGGGGCACCGAGAAGCAGATCATGGACCCGGCGTACGCGGCGGGTGTCTTCTTCGAGCACCTGGCCAAGGTGCCCGACTACGCCCGGCTTCCGGTCACGGTGGCCGCGCAGCGCGTGCAGCGCAGCGGTTTCCCGGAGGCGTACGCCAAGCACGAGCAGGACGCCGCGCTGCTGGCCGCGGCCCTGACCGGGCAGACGGCGGCGTCGCTCACCTGCCAGGGGCTGCCCGCGGCCGACGCGCGGACCACGGCCATGGGTACCGGCACCGGCACGGGCATCGACGCGGGCACGGCCGTCGACGCGCTGCGGGCCGCGCTGGTCCGGGACTTCGGCCCGTCGGAGAACCTCCAGGAGGCCGGCGCCCAGGTCGGCGGGGCGGCCCGGCCGTCGCCGAAGCCGTCGCCCACGGTGACCGCGCGGGCGCGGGGCCGGATGATCACCCTGCCGGTGCCGGGCGGCACGAAGACCGACGCGGCCGGACGCAGCGAGCTGGAGCGGGGCTGGCAGCTGGCGCAGTGGGCGGTGGCCAACGCCTCGGCGCTGCACATCCGGCAGGTGTCGTACGCGGGGCGGCAGTGGTCGGCCGGGAGCACCGACAGCCAGTGGCGGCCGATCGCCCCGGCGAGCGCGCCGGGCGCGGAGCGGACCACGGGGTCGGTCCGGATCGTGACCGGACAGTAGTGCGGAGCCTCACCCTCCGGGGTCATGGCGTGCGGGTCGGGACAGTCGGGCGGGCAGGTTTGCGCGCGACCGTCCCCGCGAACCGGAAAGCCCTTGGAAATGCGGTGCTGTAAGGATCCTGCACACGCTCCGACGGGACGCCCTTTGCCCGTTTTTATCCACAACCGATAATGCGATGCGTTATCAATTCTTTACCCGACGCCTCCGCAACCTTCACGGGTTTCGAGCGGTAATCACTGCGTCCGAGCCCGGACGACGGCCGAACCGGTCGATCAACTCCCGGGCGCGGTCGGATACTTCACCATCCTTCCGTCGAATGGAGCATCATGTCCCTCCCCCTGACCCGTCGGATCGCCCGTGCCGCGCTGCTCGTCGCAGCGGGAGCGGCAGCCGGGGTCGGTGCGGCCGGCTCCGCCAGCGCGGCGCCGAGCCTCCCGGCCACCCCGAACCTCGGCGGGCTGACCGCCCTGGACGGGGCGAGCGTCGGCAACACCGTCGACGGCGCGACCCAGCACATCACCGGGGTCGTCGGCGACACGGGCGGCAAGGCGGTCCAGAAGACGGTTCCGGCCGCGGGCAAGACCGGCGGCCAGGCCGTGAAGAAGACGGCACCGGTGGCGCAGAAGGCGGCGGGCGACGCGGCCGGCTCCGCCGGGACCATCCTCGGCGAGACGGCCCAGGCGGCCACCAAGGGCGGACTGCCGACGGACTCCCTCACCAAGGGCGGGCTGCCGACCTCCCAGCTGCCGGTGCAGGGCCTGCCGCTGGGCAACTGATGCCACACCGCTCGCCCGAACGGTGAACGGGGTCCAGGACACGTCCTGGACCCCGTCGCCGTAGCCACAGCACCCCTCAGGGGCGCGGCGAACCGCGCGACCAGCCACGACGCCGCCGCAGCAACTCTTAGGGGCGCGGGGAACTGCGCGAACAACCACGACGGCGCCGCAGCCGAACAACACGGCACACCGACCACGCCCCCAAGGGGCGCGGGGAACTGCGCGACCAGCCACGACGCCGTCGCACGTACCCGGACAACGACAGACGCCCCCGGCCCGGCCCCCGCATCCCCCCGGCCCGCGCAGCGAATCAGGTGGACAACCGCCCCACCGCCGCAGCCACCCGCTCATCCGTAGCCGTCAGCGCAACCCGTACGAACGTCCCGCCCGCCGCGCCGTAGAAGTCGCCCGGCGCGACCAGGATGCCCCGGTCGGCGAGGTACGCGACCGTGTCCCAGCAGGACTCGCCGCGGGTGGCCCAGAGGTAGAGACCCGCCTCGCTGTGCTCGATCCGGAAGCCGTGGCCGAGCAGCGCCTCGCGCAGCGCCGTGCGGCGGGCGGCGTAGCGCTCACGCTGCTCGTGCACGTGCGCGTCGTCGCCCAGGGCCGCGACCACCGCCGCCTGGGTCGGCGCCGGGGTCATCATGCCGCCGTGCTTGCGGATCTCCAGCAGCGGGGCCAGCACGGCCGGGTCACCGGCCAGGAAGGCGGCCCGGTAGCCGGCCAGGTTCGACCGCTTGGAGAGGGAGTGGACGGCGACGACGCCGTCGTACGAACCGCCGTTGACGTCCGGGTGGAGCACCGAGACCGGATCGGCCTCCCAGCCCAGTTCGAGGTAGCACTCGTCGGCGACGACCAGGACGCCGTGCTCGCGGGCCCAGGCGACGATCCGGGTCAGCTCCTCCTTGGGCAGCACCCGGCCCGTCGGGTTGGACGGGGAGTTCAGCCACAGCAGCCGCAGGTCCGTGGGGTCCAGCTCCGTCGGGTCGTCGTAGGTCTCGTGCCGGGCGCCGGCCAGGCGGGCGCCGACCTCGTACGTCGGGTAGGCCAGACGGGGATGGGCCACCTTGTCGCCGGGGCCGAGGCCCAGCTGGGTGGGGAGCCAGGCGACGAGTTCCTTGGAACCGACCACGGGCAGCACGTGGCGGTGGGTGACGTCCCGGGCGCCGAGACGGCGCCCCAGCCAGCCGGTGATCGCGTCACGCAGTTCGGCGGTGCCCCAGACGGTCGGATAGCCCGGCGAGTCGGCAGCGGCGGTCAGCGCCTTCTGGATCAGCTCGGGGACCGGGTCGACCGGGGTGCCGATGGACAGGTCGACGATGCCGTCGGGGTGCGCGGCGGCCGTCTTCTTGTACGGCTCAAGGCTGTCCCAGGGGAATGCGGGAAGCCGGTCGCGGAGCGTTCCCTCTCCGAAGGAGCGGGCACGGGCGACGGGCGCGGGGTCGGACGGTGCGGACACGGTTACGGGCTCACTTTCGTCGGTACGGCAAACGCCTCGGCCCCGTACGGCGGCGATCAGGCCGTACGGGACCGAGGCGGCGGTGAGGATCCCCCGGTTCGCGCGGAGCCGGGGGCCGCGGGCCGTCGTGGTGCTGGGTTACTCGGCCTGCGGCGGCAGCGCGGCGATGAAGGGGTGGTCGCGCTCGATCAGCCCCAGCTTGCTGGCGCCGCCGGGGGAACCCAGCTCGTCGAAGAACTCGACGTTCGCCTTGTAGTAGTCCTTCCACTCCTCCGGAGTGTCGTCTTCATAGAAGATCGCCTCGACCGGGCAGACCGGCTCACAGGCACCACAGTCGACGCATTCGTCCGGGTGGATGTACAAGGACCGCTGGCCCTCGTAGATGCAGTCGACCGGGCACTCCTCGATGCACGCCTTGTCCTTGACGTCGACACAAGGCTGCGCGATGACGTAGGTCACGCTGTCGTTCCTCCTCGATTGGGCGCCGGCGGGCCTCCTCAGGCTCCGCCGCCTGGCGCGCGGGAGCGCGGCGTCGTCGATGCCCAGCCCCTAGTATCTCCGTTCTTGGGCATGATCCGAACAGGAGGGGTGAACCTACCAGTGGAAATCTCTGCCGGCGGACGCCTCAAGGTCAATATCACCCCTGCTGACGTGGGTAAACGGGTCTCCATACGACGCTTGATCGAACCGGGGAGCTCCACCCGTAAGTTCACCGACACGGTGGGTTTTCTCACATCCTGGAACGACGGTGTGCTGCTGATCACACGGAAGGACGGGCAGGTCGTCCAGGTCCAGGAAGCCGCGCTGGTCGCGGGCAAGACCGTACCGGCCGTACCGGCGCGACGCCGGGGCCCCGCCGCCACGTACCAGGAACTCGCGCTCGTCACCGCGCGGGCCTGGCAGCCGGTGGAGAGCGAACGGCTCGGCGAGTGGCAGCTGCGGGCGGCGGCCCAGGAGGTGCCGCGCCCGGCGCCCGGTACGGCCTCTCCCGCCCGCCGGGCGGGCTTCACCCGGCGGGCCAACAGCGTCCTGCCGCTCGGCGACCCGGGGCTTCCGCTCGACGCGGCACTGGAGGCCGTACGACGCTGGTACGGCGAGCGCGGACTGCCCGCGTACGTGCAGACCGCGACCGGCGCCGCGGGCACGCAGGAACCGCTGTGCGCGGAGCTGGAGCGGCGAGGCTGGGTGCGCGAGGTGACCGCCGAACTGTGGACCGGGGCGCTCGGGCCGGTCGCGGACCGGGCCGAGGGCACCGGAGTGGTCCTGTCCCGGACGGTGGACGGGACCTGGCTGAGCAGGTACCAGCGCAAGGGGGTGAGCGACGTGGCCCTGCGAGTACTGGGCAGTGGGCCCTCGGTGTGGTTCGCGACCGTGCCCGGCGCGGACGGCGACGGCCCGGCCGCGATCGGCCGGTGCGTCGTGGACGGAAGGTGGGCCGGGTTCGCCGCCGTCGAGGTGGATCCGGGCCGGCGCAGGCGGGGGCTGGCCACCACGGTGATGGCGGCGCTGGCCCGGCGGGCTCTCGACGAGGGCGCCTCGGCGGGCTGGCTCCAGGTCGAGGCGGACAACGCGGGGGCGCGGGCGCTGTACGAGGGTCTCGGCTTCGCCGCGCACCACTCCTACCACCACTACCGGGAGCCGGGCGGCTCGGGCACCGGATCGCGGAACGGACCGTCGTGACCGGGCGCCGGCCCGCCATGCCTCCCCCGCACCCGCCGTCCCCGGAGCGCTCGGCCGAGGTACGGCGGCGGTTCGCGGCCGAGGCGCGGTCCGAACGGCCCGATCTGTCGATGCTGTGCCTGCTGCTCGGCGCGGAGGCGGACGGCGCGCTGGACGAGGCCGGCCTGGACGCGGCGCAGCTGGAACTGGACCGGCTCGCGGGACAGCTGCCGTACCGGCCGGGCGGCCCCTCCGCCTGGGCCGAGGCGCTGCGCCGGCTGCTCGGGGAGCGCCACGGGTTCCACGGCTCCGCCGCGGACTACCGGCGGCTGGAGTCGTCGCTGCTGCATGCGGTGCTCAGGCGGCGGCGCGGGCTGCCGATCCTGCTCTCGGTGGTCTGGCTGGAGGTGGCCCGGCGGGCGGGGGCCCATGTGTACGGGGTGGCGTTGCCCGGTCACTTCGTCGTGGGGTTCGGCCCGGCCGGGGAACAGGTGCTGGCCGATCCCTTCGACGGCGGTCGGGTGCTCACCGGTACGGACACGGAGCTGCTGGTCGCCGGTGCGACGGGGGCGCCGCTGGAACCGTCCATGCTGGGGCCGGCGGCGCCGCTCGACGTCGTCGTGCGGATCCTGAACAACGTCCGGGCGTGGGCGGCGGCCCGGCCGGAACGGTCGGATGTGGCGCTGTGGGCGGTGGAGCTGGGGCTGTTGCTGCCGTCGCATCCGGCGCGGCTGCGGTACGAGCGGGCGCAGTTGCTTGTTCAGCGGGGGGAGTTCTGTGCCGGGGCGGCGGAGCTGGATGCGTATGCGGAGGTGTTGGAGGCGGCGGATGAGGCGGGGGCGGGGCGGGTGCGGTGGCAGGCGGATGCGGCGCGGGCGTTGTTGAACTAGCGGGGGGTGTTTGTTGTGCGCAGTTCCCCGCGCCCCTGAGTAGCGGGGCGTCGTCGTCCGTCGGGTGCAGGTGCGTCGTGGGGTTTGCGCAGTTCCCCGCGCCCCTGACCCGCGGGCCGTTCCCATCCCTCAGGTGCAGGTGCGTCGTGGGGTTTGCGCAGTTCCCCGCGCCCCTGAGTAGCGGGCCGTTCCCATCCGTCAGGTGCAGGTGCGTCGTGGGGTTTGCGCAGTTCCCCGTGCCCCTGAGTAGCGGGCCGTTCCCATCCGTCAGGTGCAGGTGCGTCGTGGGGTTTGCGCAGTTCCCCGCGCCCCTGAGTAGCGGGGCGTTCCCGGCCTTCGGGTGCGGGTTGGGTGTGGCTGGGTGCGCAGTTCCCCGCGCACCTGGTCTGCGTCGAGGGTTCCCCGTCTCCGGTCCGGGGGGCTACAGCCAGCCCTTTTCCCGGGCTATTCGTACTGCTTCTGCTCTGTTGCGGGCTGCCATTTTCTGGATGGCTGTGGAGAGGTAGTTGCGGACCGTGCCCGGGGAGAGGTGGAGGGTCGCGGCCAGTTCCGCGTTGGTGGAGCCGTCGGCGGCGGTGCGCAGGATCTCGCGTTCGCGGTCGGTGAGCGGGTTGGCGCCGTCGGCGAGGGCCGCGGCGGCCAGCGTCGGGTCGATGACGCGTTCGCCGGCCAGCACCTTGCGCACCGCCTCGGCAAGCTGGGCGGCGGGGGCGTCCTTGACCAGGAACGCGTCCGCGCCCGCCTCCATCGCGCTGCGCAGATAGCCGGGGCGGCCGAAGGTGGTGAGGACGACGAGCTTCACCCCGGGCAGCTCGCGGTGCACCTGGGCCGCCGCTTCGATGCCGGTGCAGCCGGGCATCTCGATGTCGAGCAGGGCGACGTCCACGGCCTGCTCGCGCACCGCGGCCAGCACCTGGTCCCCGCGGGCGACCTGGGCGACGACCTCGATGTCGTCCTCCATGCCGAGCAGGGCGGCCAGCGCCTCGCGGACCATCGACTGGTCCTCGGCGAGGAGGACCCTGATCGTGCTGCTCATGCCGGGGATCCTAGGGCCGGGCCGGTGGTCAGGGGCACCCGGGCCACGAGGCGGAAGCCGTGCCGGGCCCGGCCCGCCTCCAGGGTGCCGCCGGCCTTGGCCAGGCGTTCGGTCAGGCCGGTCAGGCCGTTTCCCGGGCCGGTGCCGGAGCCGCCCGAGCCGTTGTCCTCGACGGAGAGTTCGAGGACCGGGCCGTCCAGGGTCTGGCGGCGCAGTACCTCCACCGCGCACCGCTGGGCGCCGCTGTGCCGTACGACATTGGTGACCGCCTCGCGCAGCGCCCAGGCGAGCGCGGACTCGGCGGGCTCCGGCACCCCGGCGAGGTCCGGTTCGGCGGGCACCTGGGCGGTGACCCCCGCGGCGGTCAGGGCGGCCTGGGCGCCGGCGAGTTCGGCGGTGAGGCGGGGGCGCCGGTAACCGGTGACCGCCTCGCGCACGTCGACCAGGGCCTGTCTGCTGACCCGCTCGATGTCGGCGACCTGCCGGGCCGCCCGGTCGGGGCGGTCGGGGAGCATCCGGCCCGCGAGTTCGCTCTTGAGCGTGATCAGCGAGAGGGAGTGGCCGAGCAGGTCGTGCAGGTCACGGGCGAGCCGCAGCCGTTCCTCGTTGGCGGCGAGCTGGGCGACGGTGGCCCGCGCCTTGCTCAGCTCGACCGTCGTACGGACCAACATCCCGACGCCGGTCATCGCGAACCCGATGAGCAGTTGGAGGAAGATCAGATCGCGTGCCGTGTGCTCGCCGACCCGCAGCCCGACGAGGTACATCACGGCGCCCGACGCGAGGACGGCCCCGTACGCGCGGGGCACCGGCAGCGTCGTACCGCAGGCGACCGAGACGTAGACGAACAGGCACAGCCAGGAGGCGCCGAGGGTGAGCGCCAGGACGGCGGCGAGCGCACCGAGGACCGTGACCAGCAGGGCGACGACCGGGCCGGAGCAGGGCCGGCTCATTTCCCGGAAGATCAGCGGCACATAGACGCCGACGAAGGCGGCGAGGCCCGTCGCCCCGGCCAGCGTGGCCCCGGTGGTGTGGCCGCCGTGCAGCAGGTCGGCGACCGGGGCGCCGAGGAAGACCAGCCACACTCCGGCCCACAGCAGCTTCACCAGCAGCGCACGGCGGCTGGTGACCGGCTGCCCGAAGCGGGCCCACGGCTCCTGCGGCACGGTCTGCGGCACGGTCCGTCCGGATGCCGGGTCCGTCGGGTCCGCCGGCTCCCCTGTCGTCGTACTCACGCCTTCAGCGTGTCCTTCCGGTACAGCCAGGCGGCGCCGCCGGCGAACAGTGCGAAGAAGGCGACGAGGACGGCGATGTCCCGGGCGTGCGGGGCCTGGCTCTGCTCGATCGCCTGTCCCAGAGCAGCGTACGCGTGGGTGGGCAGCCACTCGGCGATGTCCTGGAGCCACTGGGGGAAGGTCGTGGCCGGCATCCACAGGCCGCCCAGGATGGACAGGCCGAAGTAGACGATCATCGTGATCGGGCGGACGGCGTCCCCGGCCGCCAGGTAGCCGATGGCGACGCCGAGCGCGGCGAAGACCAGGCTTCCGGCCCAGATCGCGCCGGTCAGGGCGAGCCACTGCCAGGCGGCCAGGCGGACGTCCTTCACGGCCGCGGCGACGACGAAGACGACGACGATCGACGGCAGGCCGACGACGGCCGCGCTCGCGGTCTTGGCGAGGACGTAGCCGCGGCCCGGCAGGGTGGTCAGCCGCAGTTGCCGTACCCAGCCGCTCTCCCGTTCCTTGGCGATGCGCTCGCTGTTGCCCATCAGGACGGCGGTCAGGGCGCCGAAGGACGCCATGGAGACCATCATGTACGTCGGCAGGGTCAGGCCGGTGCCGTCGATCTTGTCGGTGGAGCCGGCGCTGCCCGCGATGAGCAGGAACAGGACCGAGGGGTAGACCACCGAGAAGAACAGGAACTTGCGGTTGCGCAGGGCGCGGGTGAGTTCCAGCTTGATCAGGCTGTTCACGACTGCTTGGCCTCCTCGGCCTCGGTGAGGGCGACGAATGCCTGCTCAAGGCCGAGCCCGGTGACTTCGAGGTTGCGGGGGTAGGCGCCCAGCCCGTACAGGGCGTGCACGGTGGCGTCGGCGTCGGTGGAGCGGATGCGTACGGTCCGGCCGCTGACGTCGAGGGACGTCAGGAACGGCAGGGTTTCGAGGGCGGCCCGGTCGATGTCGCCCGTCAGGTCGAAGGAGATCCTGCGGGCGCCCGCCTTCGCCTTGATCTCGGCGGCGGTGCCGTCGGCGAGGAGCCTGCCGCGGTGCAGGACGAGCACCCGGTCGGCGATGGCGTCGGCCTCTTCGAGGTAGTGGGTGGCGAACAGCACCGTACGGCCCCGGTCGGCCTGCTCGCGCATGGTGGCCCAGAACGCCTGGCGGGCGGAGACGTCCATCCCGGTGGTCGGTTCGTCGAGGACGATCAGGTCGCTGTCGCCGACGGTGGCGAGGGCGAAGCGGACGCGCTGGGCCTGGCCGCCGGAGAGTTTGTCGACCTTGCGCCCGGCGATCTGGGAGATCCCGGCGCGGGCGAGCACGTCGGCGACGGGGTACGGCCGCGGGTGCAGCGCGCAGCCGAGCCGGACCAGTTCGGCGACGGTGACCTCGTCCATCAGCCCGCCGGACTGCAACATGGCGCCGACCCGGCCGGCCACGATCGCCTCGCGCGGCCCGGTGCCGAAGACGCGGACGGTGCCGCTGTCCGGGCGTTTGAGGCCGAGCAGCAGGTCGAGGGTGGTCGACTTGCCCGCCCCGTTGGGTCCGAGCAGGGCGACGGTCTCCCCCGGACGCAGCGCGAGCGACAGCCCGTCCACGGCCCGTACGTTCCCGTACACCTTGCTCACCTGATCGAACCCGACCACCGAGGGGGTGGCGGGTGGCGCTGTCGTCGTCATGGCGTCCATGTTGGCGGCGGGGCCGGACGCGCGGCAGTGCCAGGGGTCCTGGCTGCCGGATGACAGATGTCATGCGCGGCACATGGGCCGCGCGTGGGGCCGCCCGGCGTGCGCCGGGCGTCCTTACGCGGCCGGGCCAGGACCGGCCGTCGGGGTCCTGGCCGGCGGGGCGCTCACTTCGGGTCGGTGTCGATGACGGAGATCCGGCTGGTCTTGCTGGTCAGCGCGGTGCGCAGGGCGCCGTAGACGTCCTGCGGGGTGACGGGGGTCTTCGCGCCGTTGGCCCGGGTGATGAGCACGCCGTCGAAGGTCTGGCCGTAGAGGTTCTGCAGGGCGGTCAGGTCGGGCTTGTCGACCAGCTTGCCGTTGACGGCCGTGACCCTGAGGAACTTCCACAGGGAGTTCTGCGGGCTCAGCGAGACCGAGTGCGCCGGGTCCGTCTGCACGGTGACGGTCTGCGACATGGCGGGCTCGGCGAACTCCTTCATCTCCCGGTCGACCTCGGCGTTGGAGACCGTCGGCTGCTGGGTGGTGGTGGGCACGGTCACCGGGGACGCCGTACCGGTCTCCACCAGCGTGCGGTACGCCTGCTCGACCGACTGGGCGGACTGGCCCGCGTCGATGCCCTTGCCGGCCTTGCCGTACACGGCGACGGCCTTGCCGGACTCGAACCTGATCGTGCCGTCGGTGACCGAGCCGGACTCGCCGCCGAGGTCCTTCAGGGCGGCCTGGAGTTTTTCCTCGTCGACCGGCATGACCGGCTGGATCTCGCGCTTCTGGCCGAACAGGGTGCCGATCACGGACACCGGGTTGTAGTCGCTGTGCGCCGCCGCGCTCACCGTGGCCTGGTAGTCGAACTGGAGGCCCGCGTTGTCCGGGTCCAGTGAGACGGTCCTGCCGCCCACCGACAGCTTGAGCGGTTTGCCGACCCGGGCGGCGAAGGTGTCGTCGAGCTTGTTGACGGCGTTGTCCCGGGTGCCGCCGCCGATGTCGACGCCGAGCACGGTGGTGCCCTTGGGCACGTCGGAGTGGTTCATCAGCAGCCCGGCGCCGTAGACACCGGCGCCGGCGACGACCACGACACCGCCGAGCAGCACCAGTTTGCTGCGGCCCTTCTTCTTGGGCTTGGCCTGCGGCACGTTCTGCGCGACCGGCTCGGGCAGCTTGGGGGCGGTGTGCGGCACCGGTCCCTCGGCGGAGCCGCCCGGCGCGAACGGGGTGTTCGGGCCCGGCGGGACGACCGGGATGCCGCTGGTGACGGTGTGTCCGGAGACGTTGTCGAGGGGAGTGCCGTAGCCGGAGGCGGGCGGTTCCGGGACCTGCTTCTGCGGGGTGAGGATGGCGGTGTCGTCGCTCAGTCCGCCGCCGGGGCCGAGGCCGCGGTGCGCGCCGACTCCGGCGCCGGGACGCACCCCGGGTCCGCCCGGTCCGGCGAGGGCGTCGGGGGCTGCGGGCCGGCCGGTGTCCGGGCCGCCGAAGGGCTCGCCCGGCGCCAGGCCGTGGTCGCCCTGGTCGCTGGGGCCGCCGACGGCGGGCGGCACCAGCGGTCCGTCCCCGGTGACCGGTCCGCTGGTCGGGCCGGCCGGTCCGCGGGGCCCGGTGAAACCTCCGGGGCCGCCGGGCCCGCCCTGCCCGTGGGGGCCGTCGAACCCGTTGCGCTCGGCGCCGCCGGTCCCGTTCTCCGCGAAGTACGGCAGGTCGTCGCGGCGCGGCTCGCCGGGTCCGTCCTGGCCGGGCCGCGCGCCGCCGCCCAGCGGGCCCGCGGCCAGCGCCTCGGTCACGTCGAAGGAGCCGGTGCCGCCGCCGTGTCCGGGGGCGACGGGTCCGCCGGTGGCACCGGGCAGCCCCGCGCCCTTGCCCGCGCCGCCGCTCGGCCGGGTGGCGCCGGGCGCGCCCATCGCGCCGACGACTCCGCCGGGCCGGCCGCCGCCACCCGGCCGGGCCGCACCGGGCGCCCCGGGGGCCGGGCCCGTGGCGGGCGCGCCGCCCGCTGCCGAACCGCCGGGCGCCTGGGCCGCGTTGCCGCTGCCGCCGCCCGGACCGCCCTTGGCCGGACCGGACTTGCGGGGGGCGAACCAGTCGCTGGTCTTCTCCTGGGCCGCGGCGGCGGGCTCGGCCGGAACCTCGGCGGGGCTCGGGGGCGGCGGGGCGGAGGCCGGCTGCGGGTCGCGGTCGGGGCCGGGGCCTTCGGTCTCCGCGACGGGCGTGCGCACGACGACCGGCGGGATGGGCCGCGATCCCGGGATGTTGATCCGGATCCGGGTCGTCAGCGTGGTCTCGGTCTTGCGTTCCTCCGGCTGCGGGGCCGAACGGCCCGCTTCCGTGCCGCCGTCGGCTGCCATGGGGGTCCCGTACGGCGGTGTGCCCGAGGGGTATGCGGCGCCGCCGTGCCCGTTGGGCCCGGAGGACGGAGTGTCAGTTTCACGACTCAAGGCAGGTTCTCCCGGTTGGCTCCGCCGCCCATGACGACCTCTGTGGGGGTCCCCCCGGCTCGCGCGCGGTCGAGCGCTCGGGGGAGGCACGGCGGCGCGCACCACCATACTGGCCACGTCGGGCCCGTATCCCCGGACCGCTGGGGAAACCCACACCGGACTCGCACGTGCGCCGCCCGGCGAAGTGGTACGTCACTTGGCAAGTCGGACTCAGCCGCCGCCGCGTGGCCGCCCCGGGCCGAGGGTGGCACAGATCACAGCGACGGCCATCCCGCCGAGCAGGAAGAGGTACGAGCCGCCGCCGGCGCCGAACAGGAAGTCACCTTCGGGTCGGCTGGCGGTGAGCAGCATGACGGCGACGATCCAGCCGGCCACGGACGCGACCGCCCCGGCGCGCGAGGCGAGGGCGCGGGCCGCGCCGAGGAACAGCCCGGCGGCACCGGCCAGCGCGAGCAGCAGGCCGCCCGGGAACCAGCCGCTCTGCACCAGCGTCCCGGCGAGTGCCACCACGGCGCCGCACACGAACAGCCCGGCGTAGGCCGCGACCCGCCCGGCGGAGGGGCGCTGCAGCGGCTGGGCCATCATCGGTCCGCGCTGTTGGGGCTGCTGGGGTCGGTGGGGTCCGGCTCCGCTCATGACGTCTCCTCGGGGCCGACCCCGGCGAACAGGTCGGTCTCCGGTGCGGTGGGCCGCGGCCCGCGCACCAACTCGTAGTACTCGGTGGTGAACAGTGGTTGCGCCCGTTCGTTGGAGAGCGCGAACCAGGGTTCGGCGACGGCGATCTGGGTGGCGTGGGCGCGCATCGCGGCGGCCTTGGCGGCGGCGTGCTCGGTGCCGTCGACCGCGGTGGTGATCCGGTCGTCGTCCACCACGCCGGGCAGGTCGTCGACGTCGGCGCTCTCGGCGAAGGGCAGTGCGGGCAGTGCGTCCCGCAGCCGGGCGAAGGCGGACTCGGCGACGGAGCGCGGGACGCGGTTCCAGTAGACCTTGGGGACGCTCCAGCCGGTGTCGGCGGCCAGCTCGACGGCGCGCATGGCGACGCGGTGGGCCTGGATGTGGTCCGGGTGCCCGTATCCGCCGTTGTCGTCGTAGGTGACCAGGACCTGGGGGCGCACCTCACGGACGACCTCGGCGAGCAGCCCGGCGGCGGTGTCGGGGTCGGCCTGCCAGAAGCAGCCGGGGTCGTCGTTGTCGGGCAGTCCCATCATTCCGGAGTCGCCGTAGCGGCCGGCCCCGCCGAGCAGCCGGACGTCCTCGACGCCCACCTCGCGCAGGGCGGCCCGCAGTTCGGTCAGCCGGTGCGCGCCGAGGGACGGCCCGGTCAGGTGCCGCAGCTGAGGCGGAATGACCTCGCCCCGCTCGCCCAGGGTGCAGGTGACCAGCGTCACCTGGGCGCCCTGGGCCGCGTACCGGGCCATGGTGGCGCCGTTGTTGATCGACTCGTCGTCGGGGTGGGCGTGCACCAGCAGCAGACGCCGGGCCGGGGGTTCCCCGGGCCGGAGACCGGAAGAGGACTGTTCCGTCATGCGTCCCACCCTACGAGGGCGGGACCCCCCGACGGTGAAGAGGGACGACGGCGGTGCGGGCGGTGAGCGGCCGGAGCCCGTCCGGTGGTGCCCCGGCTGCCGGGAGCGGCCGTACGGGCAAGGGCGGCGCGGCATGTACGGCGTCGGGACGGCCGGCGAACCCGGCGGCGGCCGGCCCGCGACCCCGGGCACGCCGAAGCCGGCCCTGGCCTCCGGTTCCCACCGGGGGCAGGGCCGGCTTCCTCGCCTGCGCGTCCGAAGGCTCAACCAGCCGTCGGCACACGGGTCGGGTGCGGCTGGGCTCCGGGCGCGCTGCGCCGGCGGAGCCCACCCACGCGGCGGATCAGAACTTGATGCCGCCGATCATGCTGGCGACGTTCGTCGTCAGTTCGCTGATCGTGGGCGCGATGGTGGAGGAGGCGAGATAGAAGCCGAGCAGCATGCAGACGGCCGCGTGGCCGCCCTTCAGCCCTGACTTCTTGATCAGCAGGAAGACGATGATCGCCAGCAGCACCACCGCCGAAATCGAGAGTGCCACGGCGGCTCACCTCCAAAGATCCCAGGGACACGGGGGGGTCGGACTATGGGGTATGTGGATCAGTTGTCGTGCGGAACAGCAAATCCATACAGGAGCCAGCAGGTTCATACCCACTCAGCGGTAGTGATCATAACTATCCGTACTCGCGCATCGGTCGGCGCACGGCCGCACAAGGGGGCGCATGGCCAATATGGTCAAGGCATGACGACCGACCCTGAATCCTTCCCCCGCCGACACGCACGGACCCAGCGGTTCACCCTCGGCGCGCCGCGCGCGTTCACCGTGGCACCCGACGGATCCCGCGTCGCGTTCCTGCGCTCGAATTCCGGTACGGAACGGGCGAACTCGCTGTGGGTGCTCGACCCGGCGGACGGCCGGGAGCGCCTCGCTGCCGACCCGTACGTCCTGCTCGGCGGCGCTGCCGAGCGTCTCTCGCCCGAGGAGCGGGCACGCCGCGAGCGCAGCCGCGAGGGCGGGGCCGGCATCGTCGGCTACGCCGCCGACGCGGCCCTGGAGTTGGCCGCTTTCGCGTTGTCGGGGCGGCTTTTCACGGCGGAGCTGCGGGCCGGCACGGCGCGTGAACTCCCGGTTCCCGGGCCGGTGATCGACCCTCGCCCGGCCCCCGACGGACGGCAGGTCGCCTATGTCGCGCAGGGTGCCCTGCGGGTGGTGGACGCGGCGGGCGAGCACGACCGGGCGCTGGCGGAGCCGGAGTCGGACGGGGTGACCTACGGTCTCGCCGAGTTCGTCGCGGCCGAGGAGATGGGGCGGGCGCGGGGGTTCTGGTGGGCGCCGGAGTCGGACCGGCTGCTCGTGGCGCGCGCGGACGACACGCCGGTGCAGCGCTGGTGGATCGCCGACCCCGCCCGTCCGGAGCGTGAGCCACACCACGTCGCCTACCCGGCGGCGGGCACCGCGAACGCGGACGTGCAGCTGTTCGTGATCGGTCTGGACGGGTCGCGCACGGAGGTCGTCTGGGATCGCGCGCGCTATCCGTATCTGGCACGTGTGCACTGGTCAGAGGCGGGTGCGCCGCTGCTCCTGGTGCAGGCGCGCAACCAGCGCAGCCAGCTGTACCTGGCCGTCGACCCGGACTCGGGGGCGACCCGGATGGTGCACGCCGATGAAGATCCAACTTGGCTTGATCTTTTCCCCGGGGTGCCGTGCTGGAGCCCGTCGGGACAGCTCGTGCGGATCGCGGACGAGGGCGGCGCACGGGTCCTCGCGGTGGGTGAACGCCCGTTGACCGGGGCGCAGTTGCACATTCGCGCGGTGCTCGACGTGGGTGCCGAGGACGTGCTGGTGGCGGCCTCCGCCGGGGCGGAGGCGGATCCCGCGCGCCAGTCCGCCGAGATCGGCGAGGTGCATGTGTACCGGGTGAACGAGCTGGGCGTGGAGCGCCTGTCGCGGGAGCCCGGGGTACACACGGCGGTGCGCGCCGGGGGCGTGCTGGTGCTGGTCTCGACGACGCTCGACCGGCCGGGCGCGCGGTACCAGGTGCTGCGTGACGGAAAACCGACGGTGACTGTCCTGTCATATGCCGAAGACCCTGGTTTGTCCCCGCGCGTGACGCTGACAGAGGGGGGCGCACGCCGAATTCCGTGCGCCGTGCTTATGCCACGGGACTACCACTCCGACACTCCCCTGCCCGTGCTCCTCGACCCTTATGGCGGACCGCACGGCCCCCGGGTGGTCGCCGCGCACAACGCCCATCTGACCTCGCAGTGGTTCGCCGACCAGGGTTTCGCGGTGGTCGTCGCCGACGGCCGCGGCACCCCCGGCCGCTCGCCGGCCTGGGAGAAGGCGGTCCACCACGACTTCACCGTCACCCTCGACGACCAGATCGAGGCGCTCCAGGACCTCGCCAGGAACCACCCGCTGGACCTGGACCGGGTGGCGATCCGCGGCTGGTCCTACGGCGGCTACCTGGCCGCCCTCGCCGTGCTGCGCCGCCCGGACGTCTTCCACGCGGGCGTCGCGGGCGCCCCGGTCACCGACTTCCGGCTGTACGACACCCACTACACCGAGCGCTACCTCGGCGACCCGGCCGAGGAGCCCGAGGCGTACGCCCACAGCTCCCTCGTCACCGACGACGGCCTGTCGGCCCCGGCCGAGCCGCACCGCCCGCTGATGATCGTGCACGGGCTGGCCGACGACAACGTGGTGGTCGCGCACTCCCTCCGGCTGTCCTCCGCGCTGCTGGCCGCGGGCCGCCCGCACGAGGTGCTGCCGCTGTCCGGCGTCACGCACATGACGCCGCAGGAACAGGTCGCCGAGAATCTGCTCCTGCTCCAGGTGGACTTCCTCAAGCGCTCCCTGGGCCTGGCATAACGGGGCGAACAGCGGCAAAACGCTTTAACACTCAGGCAACTTCACGGAAGCGGCACCGATATACGGACCCGGGAAGCTGAACAGCGTACGGCCGTGCGGGTGCCGTGAAACGGGCCGGGGTGCGCCATGTCACCCCGGCCCGTTGCCGTGCGCCGTCCGGGCCGTTGTCCTGCGCCGTCATGGGCCGTCGTCCTGCACCGTCCGAGGCCGCCGTGCGTCACCCCGGCCCGTTGCCGTGCCCCTCCTCCACCGGCACCACCTGTTTCTCCTCGGCGAACAGGCAGGCCGAGGCGTGGGCCGCCGGTGCGGACGTACGGCGGAACGCCTCCGGGACCGCGAGCGCCGGCACCTCCAGGGCGCACCGCTCCTGTGCCTTCCAGCAGCGGGTGCGGAACCGGCAGCCGGAGGGGATGTCCGTCGGGGACGGCACGTCGCCCGTCAGGATGATCCGCTCGCGGTGCTCCCGGGCCGCCGGGTCGGGCACCGGCACCGCGGAGAGCAGCGCCTGGGTGTAGGGGTGCGTCGGATGGTCGTAGATCTCGCTGTCGCTGCCCGTCTCCACGATCCGCCCGAGGTACATCACCCCGACCCGGTCCGAGATGTGCCGCACGATCGACAGGTCGTGCGCGATGAAGACGTAGGAGAGGCCGAACTCCGCCTGGAGCCGCGCCAGCAGATTGATCACCTGTGCCTGGACCGACACGTCCAGCGCCGACACCGGCTCGTCGGCGACGATGACCTCGGGGCGCAGCGCCAGCGCCCGCGCGATGCCGATGCGCTGCCGCTGGCCCCCGGAGAACTGGTGCGGATAGCGGCCCGCGTACTCCGGGTCGAGGCCGACCACGTCCAGCAGTTCCCGCACCCGGCCGCGCCGCTCGCCCTTGGGGGCGGCCTCCGGGTGGATCTCGAACGGCTCCCCGACGATGTCGCCCACCGTCATCCGCGGGTTGAGGGAGGTGTACGGGTCCTGGAAGACCATCTGGATGTTGCGCCGTACGGCCTTCAGGGCCCGGCCGGTCAGCCGGGTGATGTCCTCGCCCTTGAACCGGATCGAACCGGCCGTCGGCCGTTCCAGGCTGCACAGCAGCCGGGCGAGCGTCGACTTGCCGCAGCCCGACTCGCCCACCAGGCCCAGGGTTTCGCCCCTGGCCAGCGCGAAGTCGACGCCGTCGACCGCCTTCACCGCGCCGATCTGCTTCTTGAAGAGGACGCCCCGGGTGAGCGGGTAGTGCTTGACGAGGCCGTCGGCCTCCAGGATCGGCTCAGCCATGCAGGCACTCCCGCCAGAAGTGGCAGGCGCTCGTGCGGTCCTCGCCCGCGGTGTACGGCGGGGGCTCGTCCGTCCGGCACACGTCCCGCGCCATCGGACAGCGGGGGTGGAAGGCACAGCCCGACGGGACGTGCAGCAGGTTCGGCGGCTGGCCCTTGATCGCGTACAGCTCCCGGCCCTTCTGGCCGAGGCGCGGGACGGAGTCCAGCAGCCCCCGGGTGTAGGGGTGCGCGGGCGCCTTGTAGAGGTCGTGCACCGGGGCCGATTCGACGATCCGGCCCGCGTACATCACGGCGATGGTGTCGGCGACGTCCGCGACCACACCCAGGTCGTGGGTGATCAGGACGAGCCCCGTGGTGGACTCCCGCTGCAACTCGGCGAGCAGGTCCATCACCTGGGCCTGGACGGTCACGTCGAGGGCGGTGGTGGGTTCGTCGGCGATCACCAGGGCCGGTTCCAGCGCCAGCGCCATGGCGATCATGATGCGTTGGCGCATGCCGCCGGAGAACTGGTGCGGATAGTCGCGTACGCGCTGCGCGGCGCCCGGGATGCGCACCCGGTCCATCAGCTCGACCGCCCGCACCCGGGCGTCCTTCCTCGACAGGCCGCGGTGCACGACGAACATCTCGCCGAGCTGGTCACCCACGGTGAGCACCGGGTTCAGGGCGGACAGCGCGTCCTGGAAGACCATGGCCAGTTCGGCGCCGCGGATCCTCCGCCGCTCCTCCTCCTTCAGTTTCAGCAGGTCCCGGCCCTGGAAGAGGATCTCGCCGCCGGTGATCCGCGCGGGCGGCACGTCCAGGATGCCGAGGACGGCCTGCGCGGTCACCGACTTGCCGGAGCCGGACTCGCCGAGCACGGCGAGGGTCCGGCCGGCGTCCACCCGGTACGAGACGCCGTCCACGGCACGGGCGACGCCGTCCCGCATCCGGAACTCCACGCGCAGGTCACGCACGTCGAGCAGCACGCCGGCTCACCTCAGCTTCGGGTCGAGGGCGTCGCGCACCGCGTCGCCGAGCATGATGAACGCGAGCACGGTCAGTGCCAGCGCCCCGGCGGGCCACAGCAGCACGTGCGGGGCGTTGCGGATGAACGGGGAGGCGGCGGAGATGTCGATCCCCCAGGAGACGCTGGGCGGTCTGAGACCGACGCCGAGGTACGACAGGGTCGCCTCCAGCGCGATGTAGGTGCCGAGCGCGATGGTCGCCACCACGATCACCGGCGCGACGGCGTTGGGCGCGATGTGTCTCAGCAGGATGCGGGCGGGCGAGGCGCCGAGCACCCGGGCGGCCTGCACATAGTCGTGCTGCCGGGCGGTGATGACCGCGCCGCGCGCGATGCGGGCGATCTGCGGCCAGCCGAGCAGCACCATGAACCCGACGACCGGCCAGACCGTGGTGCCGGGCACCACGGAGAGCAGCACCAGACCGCCGAGCACGACCGGGATCGCGAAGAACACGTCGGTGACCCGGGACAGGACCGAGTCCCACACGCCGCCGAAGAATCCGGCGAGTCCGCCGAGGACCGAGCCGAGGACGGCCACCCCGAGGGTGGCGCAGACGCCGACCGTGACGGAGGCGCGGGCGCCGTACACGGTCCGCGTGTAGACGTCGCAGCCCTGGCCGTCGAAGCCGAAGGGGTGGCCGGGCCGGGAGCCCTCCTGGGCCATGACGAGGTCGCACTTGAGGGGGTTGCCGGAGGTGATCAGCGATGGCCACAGGGCGATCACCACGAGGAAGACGATGACCAGGCCGGAGGCGAGGAAGACCGGGTTGCGGCACAGGTCGCGCCAGGCGTCGGACCACAGGCTGCGCGGTCTGCCCCGGGGGCCGGTGCCCGCGGGTCCGCCGGGCGTCCGCTGAAGCGTGGCCGCCTCGCCCGCCGCGAGGTCCATCGCGGCGCCCATGCCCGCCGGGGAGACGGCGCCCTCGGAGTCGTACTGCTCAGGCATAGCGGATCCTCGGATCGAGTACGGCGTACAGCAGGTCGACGAGCAGGTTGGCGATCAGGAAGATCAGCACGAGGACGGTGACGAAGCCGACGACGGTCTGCGTGTTCTGCCGCAGGATGCCCTGGTAGAGCTGGTAGCCGACGCCGTGGATGTTGAAGATCCGCTCGGTGACGATCGCACCGCCCATCAGGGCGCCGATGTCGGCCCCGATGAAGGTGACCACGGGGATGAGGGAGTTGCGCAGCAGGTGCCGGGTGATGATCCGGCGGCGGGGCAGGCCCTTGGCGATCGCCGTGCGGACGTAGTCGGCGCGCCGGTTCTCCGCGAGGGAGGTGCGGGTCAGCCGGGTGACGTAGGCGAGCGAGACGGAGGCCAGGACGAGGCCCGGCACGATCAGTTCGCCGACGGCGGCCTCCGGCGAGACGGACGGTCTGATCCAGCCCCACTCGACGCCGAGCAGCAGTTGCAGCAGCAGACCGGTGACGAAGGTCGGTACGGAGATGACGACCAGGGTGGCCAGCAGCACGCCGGTGTCGACGGGCCGCCCGCGGCGCAGCCCGGTCACCACGCCAAGGGCGATGCCGATGACGATCTCGAAGAGGACGGCCACGATCGTCAGCCGGACGGTGACGGGGAACGCCGTGGCCATCAGCTCGGTGACCGGCTGGCCGTTGAACGCCGTGCCGAAGTCGCCGGTGAAGACGTTCCCCATGTACGTCAGGTACTGCCGCCACACCGGTCGGTCGAGTCCGAACTCCCTTCTGAGCTGGGCGGCGGTCGCCGGATCGCACTGCCGCTCGCCGCACAGGCCCGCGATCGGGTCGCCCATCACGTTCACCATCAGGAAGATCAGCAGCGTGGCCCCGACGAACACCGGGACCATCTGGAGCAGCCGCCGGACGACGTAGCGTCCCATGGCGGCTCAGCCGACCCTGATCTGGTCGTAGACCGGGACGCTGAACGGATTGAGCGTCACGGCGGACAGCCGCCGCGAGTACCCAGCGCTGCCGTTCTGGTACCAGAGCGGGATGGCGGCCATGTGGTCCCGGACGACCCTCTCGGCCTGCTGGAAGCCGACGATGGCCGCGCCCCTGTCGGTCTCGGCGTTGGCCCGGTCGACGAGCCGGTCGAAGTCCGCGTCGGACCACTTGCCGTCGTTGGAGGAGGCGTCGGTGTAGTAGAGCGGCTGGAGGAAGTTCTGGATGAGCGGGTAGTCCATCTGCCAGCCGGCCCGGAACGGGCCGGTCATCCGGCGCCGGGCGATCTGGTTGCGGAAGTCGGCGAAGGTGCCCACCGGGTTGCCGACGCAGGCCCGGTCGTCGCCGAGCGCGTTGTTGATGGAGTTGCACACGGCGTCCACCCAGTCCCGGTGCGAACCGGTGTCCGCGTTGTAGGTGATCCTGACCTGTCCGCCGGGGATCCCGCCGCCCTCCTCGACCAGTCTCCTGGCCTCGGCGGGGTCGTGGTCGCAGGCCCTGCCGCACAGCCCGGCCTGGAAGCCGCCGGCGGTGCCGAGGACCGGTGAGGTCCAGTCGGTGGCCGGGGTGCGGGTGCCGCGGAAGATCGTGTCGGTGATCTGCCTGCGGTCGATCGCCATGGACAGTCCGGTGCGGACCTTCTCGGCGCCTGGCTTGTTCCAGTCCTTGTCGTAGTAGGGGAAGGCGAGGGTCTGGATGATGCCGGCCGGGGTGTTGATGTAGCGGTCGCCGAGGTCGCTGCGGACGTTCCTGAGCTGGGCGGCCGGGATGTCGTCGACCAGGTCGAGGTTGCCGGCCAGCAGATCCGTGTAGGCGGTGTTGCTGTCGGTGTAGACCTTGAGGTCCACGCCGGCGTTGCGGGCCTTGTCCGCGCCGGGGTAGCGGTCCCACTTCCGCAGGGACATCTGGAAGCCGCGGGTGTAGGAGTCGATGGTGTACGGGCCGTTGCCGACGGGCTTTTTCAGCCAGGCCGCGTGGTCGGTGAAGAACGCCCGTGGCAGCGGGGCGTAGGCCGCGTAGCCGAGGGTGTCCGGGAAGCTGGAGAACGTCTGGTTCAGCCGGACCGTGAAGGTGCGGTCGTCGACGGCCGTGAGCCCGGAGAGGGTGTCGGCGTGCTGGGCGCCACTGGCCGGGTGGACCTTGTCGTAGCCCTCGATGTAGCGGAAGAAGTAGGCGTTCCGCTGGTTGTTGCGCAGGCTCGCGCCGTAGTTCCAGGCGTCGACGAAGGACTTCGCGGTCACCTTCTCGCCGTTGGAGAAGGTCCAGCCGTCCCTCAGCGTGATCCTGAAGTTCCGCGAGTCCGAGGTGTCGATCCGCCGCGCCAGCATGTCGGTGGCCCGGCCGGTCGTCGAGTCGTACTTCTTCAGCCCGCGGAAGATCATGTCGAGGACCTTGCCGCCCTGGACCTCGTTGGTGTTCGCGGGCTCCAGCGGGTTCTGCGGATCGCCCCAGGAGGCGCCGAGCACGCCGGGCGGGGACGCGCCGTCGGCACCGCCGCCGCAGGCCGCCGCGGCGAGCGCCACCGCCATCGCGCCGGTGGCCCATTTCGCCTGCGTGGCTGAGCGCATGGCGTGCCTCCTCCGTGAGCGCCACTCCCTTACCGGTCAATACCAGACCAAATCACATGTATTGCTGGCATTCCGTATAGGAGAGGGGCTTTCGGGGGGCGGGGTCATCCGGATGCGCGAGACACCGGGAGCACGCCGCGGAGACCGTGAACGGAGGGCGCAATGGATCTTCACACTCCGATACCGAACCGTTGGATTACGTCCCGCCGGTGTACGGATTTCGACACACGGGCGTCCGCATATCGAACTCGTTGCCCGTTTCGCCCTGTTGGTCCGATGTGAAGCACGGATTGATTACGGGGTGCTACCCGCGTAGCTAAGGAAAGGTCAAGCCCAAGCAAAAAAGGTAAAGAGAAAGCCAAGGCGCCCGGGATTTTATTGACCTTGCGCGAATTGCGTTGAAAAAGTCCGGCGTAGCCCGTAGGGGAGCGTGCCCTGCGGAGTCATCAGAACCTCCCCTGGGCCAGGAGCACCATGACCCCCCCAACTCCATCTTCGGCTGTCCCGCTAGAGGTGACCGACGAGACCGCCGAACGGTCGGCCTCGCCCTCCACCCCTCAGGGCAACGAGAGCCGATCTCCGGGACAGCTGGCCTGGAGACGCTTCAAGCGTGACCGCACGGGCGTTATATCGGCATGTGTCGTGATCTTCTTCTTCGTGATCGCGGTAGCGGCACCGCTCATCGCGAAGCTGTACGGGAAGAACCCGTACACGACCTACGCCAGCCAGGATCCGAACCTGCTCGATGCCTTCTCCTACCCCGCAGGGCCCAACGGTGGCATGAGCTCGTCGTTCTGGTTCGGCATCGAGCCCCAGCTCGGCCGGGACGTCTTCACCTTCCTGCTCTACGGCATCCGCACGTCACTGGGCATCGCCATCGCCACCGCCCTGCTCACCATGGTGGTCGGCGTCATCGTCGGCATCACCGCGGGCTATCTGGGCGGCAAGACGGACTATTTCGTCGGACGGATCATCGACATCCTCCTGTCGTTCCCGTCGACCCTGTTCTTCATCGCGTTCATGCCGGTCGTCTACGGCCTCTTCGTCGCCCCCGACGAGAACATCCCGACCTGGCTGCGCGTGGTCGCGCTGATCGTGGTCCTCTCCGCCTTCGGCTGGGCCACCATCGCCCGTCTGCTGCGCGGACAGGTCCTCGCCATGCGCGAGCGGGAGTTCGTGGAAGCGGCCAAGATCACGGGCGCGTCGCCGATGCGCATCGTGTTCAAGGAACTGCTGCCCAACCTGTGGACGCCGATCATCATCCAGGCGACGCTGCTGGTCCCGACCCTCGTGACCACGGAAGCGGGCCTCGCGTTCCTCGGCGTCGGCATCATCGACCCCACCCCGGACTGGGGCGTGATGATCCAGCGTGGTGCCCAGTTCTACAACGAGGACTTCACGTACATGCTCTTCCCGGGCCTGTCCATGGTGATCTTCGTCGTCGCCTTCAACCTGTTCGGTGACTCGATTCGCGACGCGCTCGACCCGAAGTCCAGGCGGTAGCGCCCCCCCCACGCCCCCGGCCCGGCCCAACGACGTCCGGCTGCCGTCCATCCAGATCTGATCCGTATAGGCAGGCTCAGCATGTCCTTTTCCCGCAGAAACTTCCTGATCGCCACCGGTGTGGTCACGGCGTCCACCACCGTGCTGAGCGCCTGTGGCAGCAGCGATTCCGGAAGCGGCTCGTCGAACGACGTCCCGTCGGTCGCCAAGGCCAAGACCCAGAACATCCCGGTCGGCACCAAGGCCGACTCCGTCGGCCCGGCGCCGGAGGTCACGGGCGCGGTCAAGGGCGGGACGGTCTACGGGCTCGACCAGTTCGACATGGACCACCTGGACCCGGCCCAGATCTACGTCTCGACCGAGGGCGCCATCACCGTCCCGATCATGCGCGGTCTCACCGGCTACAAGATCGACGAGAAGGGCGGCTGCACGCTCGTCGGCGACGCCGCGACCGACCCCGGCACGATGAAGAACGGCGGCAAGACCTGGTCGTTCACCATCAAGGACGGCATCAAGTGGGAGGACGGTTCCGACCTCTCCATGGACGACGTCCGCCACACCTTCGAGCGGCTGTTCGCCAGCTTCATCACCGAGGGTCCGCGCTACGTGCAGCAGTGGCTGGTCGGCGGCGACAAGTACAAGGGCCCCTACAGCGGCAAGACCCTCAGCTCGATCGAGGTCTCCGGCAAGACCATCACCTTCCACCTCAACGAGGCCCGCGCCGACTTCAACTACACGCTGGCGATGCGCGGCTACTCCCTGGTGCCGAAGAAGCAGGACACCCAGGAGAAGTACGACAAGCAGCCGTTCTCCTGCGGCCCGTACCGGATCGAGAGCCGCAGCGTCGGCAAGTCGATGACCTACGTGCGCAACGAGCACTGGGACCCGAAGACCGACCCGATCCGCAACGCCTACCCGGACAAGTTCCTCTTCCAGTTCGGGTTCCAGAACATCGCCTCCACCGACCGGTACGTCGCCGACAAGGGCAATGACCAGTACGCGATTTCGATCTTCAACGAGGTCGCGCCCGAGCGCACCGCGCAGGTCCTCACCAACGCGACCCTGAAGAAGCGCGTCCTCACCCAGGTCGACCCGGTCACCTACTACTGGCCGATCAACACGACCCGGATCACCGACGTCAAGGTCCGCCAGGCCATCAACTACGCCTGGCCGCACCAGCAGTTGCAGACCATCCGCGGCGGCCGGGCCACGTCGGAGATCGCCAGCACGATCCTCAGCCCGGTCACTCCCGGCTACTCGAACTTCGACCTCTACGAGGCCGACACGAAGCCCGCCGGCGACCCGGCCAAGGCCAAGGCCCTGCTGAAGGAGGCCGGCAAGGTCGGCCAGAAGCTGGTCATCGCCTACCAGCAGTCCGACAACTCGGTGAAGCAGGCCGTCGCGATCAAGAACGCGCTGGAGGCGGCCGGCTTCCAGGTCGTCAACCAGCAGATCGACAAGTCGACCTTCTACACCCAGATCGGCAAGATCGACAACGGCTTCGACCTGATGGCGGCCGGCTGGAGCCCGGACTGGCCGAACGGCTACTCGGTCTTCTTCCCCTGCTGGAGCGGCAAGAACGTCGGCGACGGCCGCAGCAACTACGCCCAGCTCAACGACCCGAGCGTGAACAAGGCGATCGACGCGGCGGCCAAGATCAGCGACGCCACGGCCGCCAACAAGGCCTGGGGCGCCGTCGACCGGCAGATCATGGAGCTGGCGGCGACGGTTCCCGACTACCACGCCATCCGCAACTGGATGTACGGATCGAAGATCGGCAACGTCATCTACGACGCCGGCAGCACCTGCATCGCGCTCTGCAAGCTCTACGTGGCTAAGTAAGCGAGCACCTTCCACGGGGGCGGCCGACTGTCCGGCCGCCCCCTGCGGCCCACCCCCCTAGCCCCGGCGACGGCGCCCCGTCCGGAAAGTCACGCCCCATGTTCCGCTTCCTCGTACGCCGCGTGTTCGGCGCGCTGGTCATCCTGTTGATCATCAGCGCCGTCACGTTCTGGCTTTTCTACGCCGTGCCACGTGACCCCGCCCAGATGTCCTGCGGCAAGAACTGCACGCCCGACATGCTCGCGCAGATCCGGCACAACCTGGGCATCGACCACCCGATCCCGGTGCAGTACTGGGACTGGCTCAAGGGCATCTTCGTCGGGCGTGAGTACACGGGCTTCGGGCACTGCGACGCGCCCTGCCTCGGCTACTCGTTCGCCAACCGCGAGCCCGTCCTCGGCACGATCATGGACCGGCTGCCGCTGACCCTCTCGCTCGCCTTCGGCTCCGCCGTCGTCTTCCTCGTCCTCGGCATCGGCGCGGGCATGCTGGCCGCCGTCAAGCAGGGCAAGTGGCAGGACAAGGCCGCCAGCTCGGCGTCGCTGGTCGCCTCCTCGCTGCAGATCTACTTCGTCGGCTACCTCGCGATGTACCTCTTGGTCGCGAAGCTCGGCTGGCTGGACAACCCGTCGTACACCCCGCTCACCCAGAACCCGGCCTCCTGGGCCTGGGGCCTGCTGCTCCCCTGGCTGGTGCTGGCGCTGATCTGGACCGCCAACTACACCCGTATGACCCGGTCCCAGCTGGTCGAGACGCTCACCGAGGACTACGTCCGCACGGCCCGCGCCAAGGGCCTGTCCCGGCGCAGCGTCTTCTTCCGGTTCGCCTGGCGCGGCGCGATGGGTCCGATCGTCACCATCTTCGGCATCGACATGGCCACCCTCATCGGCGGCGCGATCATCACCGAGAACACCTTCAGCCTCCAGGGCGTCGGCCGGCTCGCGGTGGACTCCGTGGACAAGAGCGACCTGCCCATGCTGCTCGGCGTCACCGTGCTGGCGGCCGGGGCGATCGTGTTCTTCAACATCATCGTCGACGCCGTCTACGCCTTCATCGACCCGCGGATCCGGCTCGCCTGACCTCCGCCCCGGTCCCGTCCCTCTCACCGCCTACCCGGCGACCCCCGCATCACCCCCCAGGAGCGTCCCCCGTGACGAGCACCGATCAGCAGCCGTTCCTCTCCGTCAAGGACCTGAAGGTCCACTTCTCCACCGAGGACGGCATCGTCAAGGCCGTCGACGGGCTCAGCTTCGACCTCGCCAAGGGCCGGACTCTCGGCATCGTCGGCGAATCGGGTTCCGGCAAGTCGGTCACCAACCTGACCATCCTCGGCCTGCACAACCGCGAACACACCACGATCAGCGGCGAGATCCTGCTCGACGGCAAGGAACTGCTGACCGCCCGTGAGCGCGAGCTGGAGCGGCTGCGCGGCAACAAGATGTCCATGATCTTCCAGGACGCCCTTGCCTCGCTGTCGCCGTTCCACACCGTGGGCACCCAGATCGGCGAGGTGTACAGCAAGCACACCGGCGCCTCCAAGAAGGAGGCTCGGGCGCGCGCCGTCGAGATGCTGCGCCGGGTCGGGATCCCGCAGCCGGACGTGCGGGTCGACGACTACCCGCACCAGTTCTCCGGCGGTATGCGCCAGCGCGCGATGATCGCGATGGCGCTGGTCTGCGACCCCGAGCTGCTGATCGCCGACGAGCCGACGACGGCCCTGGACGTGACCGTGCAGGCACAGATCATGGACCTGCTGAAGGACCTCCAGCAGGAGTTCGGCACCGCGATCATCTTCATCACCCACGACCTCGGTGTCATCGCCGACATCGCGGACGACGTCCTGGTGATGTACGGCGGCCGGTGCGTGGAGCGGGGCTCGAAGCGCGAGGTGCTGGGCGCCCCGCAGCACCCCTACACCCTCGGTCTGCTGAACTCCATGCCGAGCCTCGACGGCGCCGTCGACGTTCCGCTCACGCCGATCCCCGGCTCGCCGCCCTCGCTGCTGAACCCGCCCACCGGCTGCCGGTTCCACCCGCGCTGCGCCTTCGCGGACAAGGTCGCCGGCGGACGGTGCTCCAGCGAGCGGCCGCAGCTCGAACTGGTCGACGGCCGGGGCTCGGCCTGCCACCTCACGTTGGAGCAGCGCGCCGACCTCTTCGCCGACCTCGCCGCATCCCGGCACCACTGACGGACACGAGACGGGACTTCACGATCATGAGCAACACCAGCCCCCTCCTGAACGTCACCGGGCTGACCAAGCACTTCCCGGTCAAGGGTGGTTTCCCGATCCGCCGGACGGTCGGGCACGTCCAGGCCGTCGACGGCCTCGACTTCCAGGTCGCCGAGGGCGAGAGCCTGGGCCTGGTCGGCGAGTCCGGCTGCGGCAAGTCGACCACCGGCCGCCTCATCACCCGGCTCCTGGAACCGACCGCCGGCACGATCTCCTACCGCGGCCAGGACATCACCCACGCCGGCCGCAGGCAGCTGGCCCCGGTACGCTCCGAGATCCAGATGATCTTCCAGGACCCGTACGCGTCCCTGAACCCGCGCCAGACCGTCGGAAAGATCATCTCCGGGCCGATGGAGATCAACGGGATCAACCCGCCCGGTGGCCGGGAGAAGCGCGTCCGGGAACTCCTGGAGATCGTCGGTCTCAACCCGGAGCACTTCAACCGGTTCCCGCACGAGTTCTCCGGCGGCCAGCGCCAGCGCATCGGTGTCGCCCGCGCGCTCGCCCTGGAACCGAAACTGATCGTCGCCGACGAACCGGTCTCCGCCCTGGACGTCTCCATCCAGGCCCAGGTCGTCAACCTGCTCCAGCAGGTCCAGCAGGAACTCGGCATCGCCTTCCTGTTCATCGCCCACGACCTGGCGATCGTGCGGCACTTCTCGCAGCGCGTGGCCGTGATGTACCTCGGCAAGATCGTGGAGATCGCCGACCGCGCCGACCTGTACGACAACCCGCGCCACCCCTACACCCGGGCCCTGCTGTCCGCGGTCCCCGAGGCCACGGTGGACGACGAGGGGCCGGCCCGTGAGCGCATCCGGCTCGTCGGCGACGTACCGTCCCCGATCAACCCGCCCTCCGGCTGCCGCTTCCGCACCCGCTGCTGGAAGGCGACGGAGAAGTGCGCCACCGAAGCCCCGCCGCTGGTCCAGGTCGAGGGCAACAGGCCCGGTCACCTGACCGCGTGCCACTACCCTGAGGCGCAGGAGACCGTTCCGGCTCCGCGCCACGCCAAGAACCCCCGGGAAGCGGCCTGACACACCCCTTTTCGTCAGCCGTCTCCCGCGGAACGGACATTCACCGGCCCATTGACCCGAGCCCATGAGCGTCCGCTTCCAGGGGACGAAGGCCCGCGCCTCCCCCGGCGCGGGCCTTTGCCGTAGGAGGATCGTTTTCCCGTAACGGCTCGGTACGGCTTGGGGCTCGGTACAGGTAGTGGTGGTTGGGGGGCGGCCACGCGCCGCCCCGCCGCCACTCGTGGTTCAGCAATGAACAAAATGCGTACGGGTCCCCTGGGTGCGGCTCAGTCAGGTGTGGCACACTGCGCCGGTGGTCGATCATTCGTTCGCCGATCTCTCGCTCGCCGCGCTGTACGACGGACTCAACCCGTGGGGGCCCGGGGACGACTTCTACCTGGACCTGGTGATGGCCGCGGGCTCTGTGCTCGACGTCGGCTGCGGGACCGGGCGGTTGCTGCGCCGGGCCCGCGCGCGGGGTCACCGGGGTCGGCTGCTGGGGCTCGACCCCGCCGCGGCGATGCTGGTACAGGCGCGACGGGCCGCCCCCGACGGGGAATGGGCGCTCGGCGATCTGCTGACCCGGCTGTGGGACGGCGAGTTCGAGCTGGTCGTGATGGCCGGGTACACCTTCCAGACGCTCGTCGGGGACGAGGAGCTGCGGGCCGGTCTGCGGGCCGTCCGGGCGGCGCTCGCCGAGGGCGGGCGGTTCGTCTTCGAGACACGTGATCCCGCTGCGCGTGCGTGGGAGACCTGGGGCCCCGACCGGGTGCGCGAGGTCACCGGGCCCGACGGTACGGCCGTACGGGTGTGGCGCGAGGTGCGCGAGGTGCGGGGCGGTCCCGGTGGGGACCGGGTCGCCTTCACGGAGACCTTCGAGGGTGGGAGCGGGGGCCGGGACCGGGCCCCGGCCCTGACCCGGGTCAGCCGGGGCACGTTGCGGTTCCTGGACAACGAACGGCTGGGCGGGTTCCTCGCGGAGGCGGGGCTGGAAGTGGTGGAGCAGTACGGGGACTGGGGGCGGGGGCCGGTGGGGGCCGGTGGCCCGGAGATCATCACGATTTCCGCTCCGCTGGGTGTGCGGTAACGGGTCGGTTTTCCCGTGCGGGAGCGTCGGGGCCGATCGCGCAGTTCCCCGCGCCCCTTCAAAGGGGCGTTTCAGTCGGGCCGGATCGAACGGCTGCGCTCCGCTGCACTCGCCCCAACCGGGCGGACTTCCCGTGCAGGAACGTCGGGGCCGGTCGCGCAGTTCCCCGCGCCCCTTGAAGTGCTCGGGGAGCTGCGCCTGTTCCCGTCCGTGTGTCGGTGCGCTACGCGGGGTTCGGGTCGTCCTTGTCCTCCAGGGCCGCCAGTGCCGGGTCCAGGACGATGTCCTCCTCCCGGGCCTCGATCGTCGGGTCCTCCGGGAAGTGGCAGGCCGTCAGGTGGCCGGCCCGGTTGCCGGAGAGCTGGAGCAGCGGTGGCTCCTCGGTGGCGCACTTCTCCGTCGCCTTCCAGCAGCGGGTGCGGAAGCGGCAGCCGGAGGGCGGGTTGATCGGGGACGGTACGTCGCCGGCCAGCCGGATCCGCTCGCGCCCGGCGGTCTCGGTCTCCGTGAGGTTCACCTCGGGGACGGCCGAGAGGAGGGCGTGGGTGTAGGGGTGGCGGGGGCGGGAGTAGATGTCGTCGCGGTCGCCGACCTCGATGATCTTGCCGAGGTACATGACCGCCACGCGCTGCGAGAAGTGCCGTACCACCGCCAGGTCGTGGGCGATGAACAGGAAGGCGATGCCGAGTTCCTGCTGCACCTGCCGCAGCAGGTTGACGACCTGGGCCTGGATGGAGACGTCCAGGGCGGAGACCGGTTCGTCGGCGACGATCAGCTTCGGTTCCAGGGCGAGCGCGCGGGCGACACCGATGCGCTGGCGCTGGCCGCCGGAGAACTCGTGCGGGAACCGGTTGAAGTGCTCCGGGTTGAGACCGACGATCTCCAGGAGTTCCCGGACGCGCTTCTCCCGGCCACCGGGCGGGTTGATCCCGTTGATCTCCATCGGCCCGGAGATGATCGTGCCGACCGTCTGCCTCGGGTTGAGCGAGGAGTACGGGTCCTGGAAGATCATCTGGATCTCGGAGCGTACGGGTGCGAGCTGCCTGCGGCCGGCGTGGGTGATGTCCTGGCCGCGGTAGGAGATCGTGCCGGCGGTCGGCTCCAGGAGCCGGGTGATGAGGCGGCCGGTGGTCGACTTGCCGCAGCCGGACTCGCCGACCAGGCCCAGGCTCTCGCCCTCGGCGACCTGGAAGTCGAGGCCGTCGACGGCCTGGACGTGCCCGACCGTCCGGCGGATCGGGAAACCACCCTTGACCGGGAAGTACTTCTTCAGTCCCGCCACGGTCAGCAGCGGCTCCCCCGCCGGGGCCGCGGCGCCCTCGCGAGGGGCGGGAAGGACGAGGTCCTCTGTCATGACGATGTCCTCCTAGCCCAGACGGGGCTTGATCTCTTCGATGAAGATGGTCCGCTTCTGCTCCGCCGTCAGATGGCAGGCGGCGGCGCGGTCCGGTCCCAGCGGCGGGTTCTCGTCGACGCAGCGGGTGCCGCCGACCCGGTCCTGGAAGGTGCACCGGGGGTGGAAGCGGCAGCCGGACGGCGGGGTCAGCAGCGACGGGGGCGAGCCGGGGATCGGCGTGAGCGGCGTGTCGATGTCCGAGTCGAGGCGCGGCATCGAGTTCAGCAGGCCCCAGGTGTACGGGTGCTGCGGCGCGCGGAGCACGTCGTCGACGGTGCCGCGCTCCACCGCCCGGCCCGCGTACATCACCATGATGTCGTCGGCCATGTCGGCGATGACACCGAGGTCGTGGGTGATGAAGACGATCGCGGAACCGAACTCCTGCTGGAGGTCCTTGAGCAGGTCGAGGATCTGCGCCTGGACCGTCACGTCGAGCGCGGTGGTCGGCTCGTCGGCGATGAGCAGGTCGGGGTCGCAGACCAGCGCCATCGCGATCATCGCGCGCTGCCGCATACCGCCGGAGAACTGGTGCGGGTAGTCCTTCGCCCGCTCCTTGGGGTTGGGGATGCCGACCTTGGCCAGCATCTCCACCGCACGCTCCCACGCGGCCCTCTTCGACGCGCCGGTGTGCTTCATGAACGGTTCGGCGATCTGCCGGCCCACGGTGTAGAACGGCGACAGCGCGGTCAGCGGATCCTGGAAGATCATCGCCATCCGGTTGCCGCGGAGCTTCTCCAGTTCCTTCTGCGAGGCGGTGATCAGCTCCTTGCCGTCCAGCAGGATCTCGCCGTCGATGGTGGTGCTCAGCGGGTTGTGCAGGCCGAGGACGGTCAGGTTGGTGACCGACTTGCCCGAGCCGGACTCACCGACGATGCCCAGGGTCCGACCGCGCTGGACGTCGAAGGAGAGGCCGTCGACCGCCTTCACGGGACCGTCCTCGGTGGAGAACGTCACCTGTAGATCGCGGACCGAGAGGAAGGTCTCCTCCGATGCCGGGACCGGTGCGCCCTCGGTCTTGGTCAGTGTGCTCACGGTGGTGGGTTCTTCCTAGGAGAGCCGGACGCGCGGGTCGATGAAGGCGTAGGCGATGTCGGTGAAGATGTTGATCATCAGGATGAAGAAGGCACCGAACAGCATGACGCCCATCGTGAGCGGCAGGTCCTTGGTGGTCGCGCCCTCCACCGCGAGCTGGCCGATGCCCTGGAGCGAGAAGGTCAGTTCGGTGACCACGGCGCCGCCGAGCATGGAGCTGACGTCGATGCCGAGGACGGTCACGATCGGGATCATCGAGCCGCGCCAGGCGTAGCGGAAGAAGACGTACTTGTTCGACATGCCCTTGGCCCGAGCGGTGCGGACGTGGTCCTCGGCGAGCTGCTCGATCATCGACGAGCGGGCCATACGGGTGTACTGCGCGGTGAAGATGGTCGCCATCACGCACACCGGGATGGACATGCCGACGAACCAGCCGACCGGATCCTGGGTGATCGGTACGTACTTGGGGTCTTCCATCCAGCCCGTGCTGTAGACGAGGACGGTCAGGACGATCGGGCCGAGGAAGTAGATCTGGAAGGAGCTGAGCACCATGGAGGCGCCCGTGGCGATCTTGTCCACGAGAGTGGCCCGCCGGTAGGCGGCGAGCATGCCCGCGCCGACACCGACGACGAGGAAGACGATCGCTCCGCCGACGGTCAGCGTCAGGGTCAGCGGGAAGCGGTCCATGATCGTGCTCCAGACCATGTCGCCCGAGTAGAACGACACGCCCAGGCAGGGCGCCGAACAGTGGCCGGTGGGGTAGTCGCGACCCGTCACAATGCCGGACATGAAGTCCCAGAACTGCTGGGCCAACGGCAGGTTGAGGCCCAGCGCGTCCCGGATGTCCGCCAGTCGCTGGGGCGAGCAGTCCTTGCCGCAGGCCAGGGAGGCGTAGTCGGAGGGCGCGGCGACGAACAGGAAGAACGTGGCCGCTCCGATGAGGAACAGCGTGACGACGGCACCGACCGCGCGCCGGAGGATGAACTGAAGCATGGCGGGCTGACTGCTCTCTGCGGTGACAGTGGGAAGAGGTGTTTCACCCCGGGGCGGGGGCCCGCTCCGCCTGGTGCGGGCCCCCGCGACCGACCGGGGAGCGTTACGACTTCAGGTACACGCGGTTGATGTCGAGGAGGCTCGACACCGAGCCGTACCGCGCACCGCCGACGTTGGAGCCGGACAGCTGGAACTGCTTCGTGTACCACAGCGGAGCCGCCGGGATGACGTTCTCCAGCAGGTAGTGCTCGGCTTCCTTCCAGGTCGCCGCCGCCTCGGTGGGCTCCTGGGTCAGCGCCTTCTTGATGAGGGCGTCGACCTTCGGGTCCTTGACGTGCGAGTAGTTCGGGCTGCCGTCGGTGACCTGGGTGCCGTCGAAGATCGGCGTGACGACCGTGCCGGGGGACGGCCAGTCCTGGCCCCAGCCGGAGATGTACATGTCGTACGGGTTGTCGAGCTTGCCGATCTGCTCGTAGTAGCTGGCGGAGTCGACCTCCTTGGAGACGATCTTCAGGCCGACCTTGGTCAGGGCGTCCTCTATCGCCACCTTGCGCTTCTGCCCGGCCTCGCTGTTGGCGTAGGCGAAGACGAGGGTCTTCTCCGAGTCCGGGACGTCCTTCAGGATCTCCTCGGCCTTGGCGATGTTGCCCTGCGGGGTCTTCAGCCGGCCGTAGGGGTCGTAGGCCGGCTCGTAGCCCGGCAGCGTCGGGGCGAAGTAGTTCGGGGCCACGTCACCGCCGTAGGCACCGCCCTCGCCCGCGATGAGGGACTTGGAGTTGACGGCGTAGGTGACGGCCTCACGGACCTTCTTGTCCTTGACCCGGTCCAGGTTGAAGCTGAGCTGCATGACGAAGGGCTGGTAGCCCTTGACCGTGCGCTTGTTGACCTCCGGGGCGCCGATGACGTCCTGGATCTGGGTGGCCTCGACGCCGTTGGTGAGCTGGATGGCGTTCTTGTTGTCGCCCTGGTCGGCGATCAGACGCTTGGTCTGGGTCGACTCGGTGACACCGAACTGGATGTTGAAGCCGTTCACGTACTGGTGGCGCACCGAGTCCGTCTTCGGGTCCCAGTTGGTGTTCTTCACCAGCGTCATGGACTTGCCGATCTTGTTCTCGGCAATCTTGTACGGGCCCGTGGAGACCGGGGCCTTGTCGTACTTCTCCTTGGTGTCGGTCTTCTCCGGCACGATCCCGTAACCGGCCATGGCCAGCGTCTGCGGCAGGTCGGGGCGCGCGGTGTCGAAGTGGAAGACGACCGTCTTGTCGTCCGGGGTGTCCAGGACCGAGGCCGGCAGGTGCTTGGAGCCGAAGCCGCCGTCGGGCAGCGCCTTGCGGTAGTCCGCGCCGCTCAGCCAGGTCTGGAGGTAGGTCGGGCCGTCGAAGATGAACTTCGCGTAGGTGCGCTCGACGGTGTGCCGGACGTCGGCCGAGGTGATCGGGTTGCCCTTCTCGTCCTTGACGCCGTCCTTGAGGGTGAAGGTCCAGGTCTTGCCGCCGTCCGAGGACTTGCCGGAGTCGGTGGCGAGGTCGCCGACGACCGAGACGTTGCCCTTGTCGTCCTCCTGGAACTGGGTCAGCCGACGGAACAGCAGGTTGGCGACCTGGCCGGCGTCGCTGACGTAGATCTGGCCCGGGTCCAGGTGGGAGAGGCCCGCCTCCTGGTAGACGGTGATCGTGCCGCCGCTCTTGGCGCCGGGCACCTCCTCGGCGGGACCGGTCGAGGCGGCCGAGTCGGCGTAGGTGACCGCCTTCGACTGGACCGACGCCTCCTTCTGGTCCTTCTTCGAGTCCGTGCCGGACTTGCCGCCCTCGTTCTTGGAGCAGGCCGTGAGAACGAGGGAGCCCGCCGCCAGGGCGACCACGACGGCGCGTGCCGTGCGTGAGCTGTGAGACATCATGTGGCTAATCCACCTACCTGTCGATTGTGATCCATGAGTACTGCCAGGCGCTGGCCGGCGGGCCGAGCGGGGGCGGCAGTCACCCCCCACCAATGGACGTGCTATCGCCCGGACTTGGGGTCGAAGGCGTCCCGTACGGAGTCTCCGAGGAGGTTGAAGCAGAGAATGAAGATCACCAACGCCAGGCCGGGGAAGAACATGAACGCCGGGTCCTGCTCGGCGTACCGGGCGCCGACGGCGAACAGGCGTCCCCAGTCCGGGGTGGGCTCGACGAAGCCGACACCCGCGAAGGACAGGAAGGCGATGGTGAGGATGGTGCTGGGCAACTGGTACGTGAACTGCACCAGGATGGGCGTCACGACGTTGGGCAGGATCTCCTTGCGCACGATCCGCCAGGGAGAGGCGCCGGAGACCCGCGCGGCCTCGACGAACTCCCGCTCGCGCAGCGAGAGGACGGTGGACCGCACGAGGCGGGCCATGCCCATCCAGCCGAGCAGCCACAGCACGATCAGCATGGCCAGCGCGCGGAAGTAGGTGGGCGTCTCCTCGCGCGGGTCCACGAAGAACGACGTCACCACGGGCATGAAGGCGATGAAGAACAGCTGCGACGGGAAGGAGAGGAAGAAGTCGGTGACCCGGCCGATCCAGTAGTCGGTGCGACCGCCGAAGTAGCCGCCGATCAGGCCGATGATCACGCCCGTGGTCATCACCAGGACGGTGATGCCGAGGGACATGAACAGCGAGGTGCGCATGCCGTAGACCAGCATCGCGAACAGGTCGCGGCCGTACTGCGGTTCGACGCCGAACCAGTGGCTGCCGGAGACGCCGCCGAGGTAGCCGAGCGGCAGTCCGAAGTCGTCGAGCACGGGTGTGTCGGCGTACGTCGGGTCCTGGCCGTACAGCGTGTACGGGTCGGTGCCGGAGAGCTTCACCAGCAGGGGCGCGAGCAGGGCGATGGCGAAGTAGGCGATCACCACCACGGCGGTGATGACACCCGTGCGGTCCCGCCTGAAGCGGAGCCACATCAGCTGGCCGGGAGAGCGGCCCACGAGCTCGCCGTTGCCGGACTTGGTCTTCGGCCCAGGTTCGCCGTCGACGACCGAAGTCCCGCTGCCCTCAATGTCGATAGGACTTGTCACTGTTCGTCCGTTTCACAGATATGGGTGTCCAGTGAAGCCGGGGTACTGCGACAAGCGCGAAACCGCAGCCGGACGCGCGTAGTCGAACCGCCGCACTGAACGATCGGAGGATGCCTCAGATGTGGTCGCCGGACAGGCGCTCGGAGCTGCGACGGACAGACCGTGCGAACGTGACCCACCTGGTGCTCGTGACACCGCGCATGGGTGTTCCTCCTATGACTTCACGTGTTCACCAACAGGAGGGGGTTTCCGACTGGCCTCCGACACCCCTGACGGAGGGTCAGGCACCCCCTGGTGCTCGCGAGTCGAGCGCTGTCCCCACAGCGCGAGACCCATTGACCCGAGCGCTACGCGGCTAACTATCTGCCATGGGTAAGAGGACGGACCACTGTTCTTAAATCTCAATTCAGTCACGGCTCGTACCTAGACCTTCCAAAATCTGGACAAACTGTCTGCCCTAAGAAGGCCACGAAACGGACGTGTTACATGGCTATCGGGCAGGGATCTCCGCATGCCGGACATCGGAGCCCGAAAAAGGAGTTGAAAAAAACCCGGGCGTCCCCATAGTGGGGAACGCCCGGGCCGGGCCCTGGGAGGGTTTCGGCCAACCGTGTCCGGGTCAGCCGTGTTCGGGTCAGCCGTGCTTGGCGCGGCTCGCGGCGCGGGCACGCTCGCGGGCGTCCAGGTTCACCTTGCGGATGCGAACCGCCTCCGGGGTCACCTCGACGCACTCGTCGTCGCGGCAGAACTCCAGCGACTGCTCCAGCGACAGCTTGCGCGGCGGCACGATCGACTCGGTCACGTCGGCCGTCGACGAGCGCATGTTGGTGAGCTTCTTCTCCTTGGTGATGTTCACGTCCATGTCGTCGGAGCGCGAGTTCTCGCCGACGATCATGCCCTCGTACACCTCGGTGCCCGGGTCCACGAACAGCACGCCGCGCTCCTGGAGGTTCGTCATGGCGAACGCGGTGACGGAACCGGACCGGTCGGCGACCAGCGAGCCGTTGTTGCGGGTCTGGAGCGGGCCGAACCACGGCTCGTGGCCCTCGTGGATGGAGTGGCCGATGCCGGTGCCGCGGGTCTGGGTGAGGAACTCCGTACGGAAGCCGATCAGGCCGCGCGAGGGCACCACGAACTCCATGCGGACCCAGCCCGAGCCGTGGTTGGACATGTTGTCCATGCGGCCCTTGCGGACGCCCATGAGCTGGGTGACCGCGCCCATGTGCTCCTCGGGCACGTCGACCGTCATGCGCTCGACCGGCTCGTGGACCTTGCCGTCGACGTCCTTGGTGACGACCCGGGGCTTGCCCACCGTCAGCTCGTAGCCCTCCCGGCGCATCGTCTCGACCAGGATGGCCAGCGCCAGCTCGCCGCGGCCCTGCACCTCCCAGGCGTCCGGGCGCTCGGTGTCCAGGACGCGCAGCGAGACGTTGCCGATCAGCTCGCGGTCGAGGCGGTCCTTGACCTGGCGGGCGGTGACCTTGCGGTCCTTGACGGCCGCCTTGTTGTCGGCGCCCTTGCCGGTGCCGCCGCGGCCGACCAGCGGCGAGGTGTTGGTGCCGATGACCATGGAGATCGCGGGCTCGTCGACCGTGATCAGCGGGAGGGCGATCGGGTTCTCGGGGTCGGCCAGGGTCTCGCCGATCATGATGTCCGGGATGCCGGCGACGGCGCAGATGTCACCGGGCCCGGCCTTCTCGGCGGGCTTGCGGGTGAGCGCCTCGGTCATCATCAGCTCGCTGATGCGAACGTTGCTGATGGAGCCGTCACGCTTGATCCAGGCGACCGTCTGCCCCTTGCGCAGCTCGCCCTGCTCGACCCTCAGCAGCGCGATCCGGCCGAGGAAGTTGTCGGCGTCCAGGTTGGTGACATGGGCCTGGAGCGGGGCTTCCTCGTCGTAGACGGGGGCCGGGATGTGCTCCAGGATCGTGGAGAAGAACGGCTCCAGGCTGGTGGAGTCGGTCGGCACGGTGCCGTTGTCCGGCTTGGTCAGCGAGGCGATGCCGTCGCGACCGCACGCGTACACGATCGGGAACTCGATCTGCTCCTCGTCGGCGTCCAGGTCGAGGAACAGGTCGTAGGTCTCGTTGACGACCTCGTCGATACGGGCGTCGGGACGGTCCGTCTTGTTGATGCAGAGGATGACGGGCAGCCGGGCCTGGAGCGCCTTGCGCAGCACGAAGCGGGTCTGCGGCAGCGGGCCCTCGGAGGCGTCCACGAGGAGCACGACACCGTCGACCATCGACAGCCCGCGCTCGACCTCGCCGCCGAAGTCGGCGTGGCCGGGGGTGTCGATGATGTTGATGGTGATCGGGTCCCCGCCGTCCTTGGGGTGGTACTTCACCGCCGTGTTCTTGGCGAGGATCGTGATGCCCTTCTCACGCTCCAGGTCGTTCGAGTCCATGACGCGGTCGTCGACCTGTTCGAGCTGATGGGCGGCGAAGGCACCGGCCTGCTTGAGCATGGCGTCGACGATGGTCGTCTTGCCGTGGTCGACGTGGGCGACGATGGCGACGTTGCGGATGTCGTGACGCGTAGTGGTCACAGCCATAGTGCGGCGTACTCCCGGGGTGTGAGGAAGGCCCTGCGCGTCGGTAGGTGTGACGCGGGCCCTGCCGGGCTTGACACGCCACGGCCTCACCCCATGTTACGTGGCGCCGCGACAAGCGTCCGCCGCAGGCCCGGCGTCTCAGCTCGCGGACGGTCTCGGCGGCGCCTGCGCCCCCTTCTTCAGGAAGCCCAGGTCCTCGTAGACGGGTGTCTGGAAACCGAAGGATCCCGCGTTGACCAGGTTCTTCCGTACGGCGGTGAGCTGCGGGCGCTGGTAGAGGGGGAGGGAACCGGCCGCGGCCCAGATGCGGGAGTCGGCCTTGCGGATCAGGGAGCGGGACTCGTCCTCGTCGAGGGTGGCGACGGCCTGGTCGAACAGTTGATCGACCTGGTCGGTGCCGACGCGGGTGTAGTTCTGCTCGACGTTCACCGAGCCGTCGGCGGCCGGGAGCGGCTTGGCGTAGATCGGGCGGGCGTCGGTGGCGGGGAAGGGGGAGGACGGCCAGGAGTACAGGGCGAGGTCGAACTGACCCGAGGCGATGTGGTCCTTGAAGTAGCCCTCGTCCGGGACCTTGCTGATCTCCGTGCCGATGCCGACCTTGTCCAGCATCTGCGCGATCCGGTCCGCGACGGTCCGCAGGGACTCCGAGCCGGCGCCCGAGGGGACCACGAAGCGGAGCGAGAGCGCCTTGCCGTCCTTGGCGAAGGGGCCGGACACGGCGGCCGGGGCGGCGGTGCCCCGCGGGGCGTACGCGCCGGGCGCACCACCCTGCGGCGGGTGTCTGTCGGTGTGCCGGCCGCCCTCCTGCGCGACGGGTCTGGTGCCCTCGCCGCCCGTCTCCCCCGCGCCCTGCCGCTCCGTGAGGTCCCCGGGGTCCTTGGAGTCCTCCCCGTCACCCTTGACCGGCGACTTGGCGTCCTCCCCGTCGTCCTGCCGGTCGGCCGCGCCACCCTCCTCGTCGTCCTGCGCCGCCGCCTCGCCGTCCACGCCGTCGTCCGTGCGCGGCGCCTTGTCGTCGTCCTCGCCGACGACGTAGGCGCCGTCCTGGCCGCCCTCGGACTCCGCCTGCGAGCCGGCCGCCTTGTCCGGCTTCTGCTCCTTGACGGGACCGCCGCGCACCCACCCGGCGTCCCCGAGCAGCGCCTGCGCCTCCGTGGTGTCCTGGGTGCCCAGGGAGCCGCTGCCGTCGGTGTAGGCGGGCTGGCCGGAGAGGGCGAGATGGCTGCCGACCGGCTCCGCGGGCAGGCCGAGCGGGCCGAGCACCGCCTTGGCCAGCTCCTTGCGGTCGAGGGCGCGGGCCACGGCCCGGCGGACCCGCTCGTCGGCCAGGGGACCGCCGGAGCCGTTGAGGGCGAGCTGGGTGTAGCCGGGTTCCAGGGACTTGCGGACCTCGATGTCACGCAGGGCGTTCTGCTCGCGCAGATACGTCGTGATCTTCTCGCGGAGCTTCGTCGTCCCCTCGGGCAGCTCCTTGGCCGGCAGGCCGTGGGCCAGGGCCCAGGAACGCAGCTGCTTCGCGGAGGTGCGGCCCGCCCCGAGGACGGGGGAGCCGCCGCTGCCCTGGGCGGCGAGGTTGATCCGCTCGACGTCCGCGGGGTCGATGTCGGCGAGGTCGACGGTGCCGTTCGCCATCGCGGTGGCCCGCTGGTCGCGGGGCACCGCCCGGAGCACCAGCTCGGACAGTTTCGCGGGCTGCCCCCACCAGCGCGGGTTGCGGTTGAGGACGATGTCCTTGGCCTTGGTGTCGACCTTGTCGAGGCGGAACGGCCCGGCGGTGACCGGCAGCTCCCGGCGCGCGCCGTCGTTGAAGGCGTCCGGGGTGCCCATGATGTCCTTCGGGTACAGCGGGGAGAACAGCGCCTTCCAGTCGGCGTACGGACGGTTGAAGGTGACCCGGACCTCCAGGTCGTTCGCGCCGCGCTCGATCTTCTCGATGCGGTCGTAGCCGGCGTTGCGGGCGGTCCAGTAGGCGGTGTCCTTGCCGGACAGGGCGCGCCACTGGGCGGCGAAGTCGGCGGCGCCGATCTCCCGGCCGTCGCTCCACACGGCCTGCTGGTTCAGTTTGTACAGGACGACCTGGCGCGGCTCGGTCTCGATGACCTTGGCGGACTCCAGGTAGTCGGCGTTGGGCACCGGGCTGCCGTTCGCGTCGATGCGGAACATCGACGGCAGGACGGCCTGCGCGATCCGGTTGGTGCCCGTGTCCGCGTCCGCCTGGAAGCTGTTCAGGGTCTCCGGCAGCGCGTCCACGGCCCAGTGCAGGGTGCCTCCGTCGGCGACCTGGTCACGGGCGGTGGCGGCGATGTCCTGTCCGGCCAGCGGACGGCTCGCCTCGTCGTCGGAGCTGCAGCCGGCGAGGACGGACACCGCGAGGGCACCCGCGGTGAGGAAAGCGGCCGAGCGTGAGATCGCGCGCGGTCCGACGCCGTCGTGGGACATCTTGCTACCTCCGGGGAGCCCGGTGACAAAGGTGGGTTCTGATCACGTTTGGCGGTATTTTGGTGCTGATCAGATCTACGCACCCACTGAAGAGGAAAGGGTTCGCCGGCCGGGGGCGACACGGCGGCGGGGGCTCGCAAGCCCACCCGTGCGGCGCAACACGCGCCCGGCGCAGACAGAGCGCGTGCGGGCGTGCGGCAGTGGCGCACGATCCGCCAATCGCTGCACATGGCTTCACATCTACAGGTGTGACGCGCAACACTCGCAGGCGCATGAACGTTGCCGCCTTGGACCCATGAGGTCCGGGAAAGTGAGGTCACGTCATGTCCGTGCACGACGACCTGACGTCAGTCCAGCGCTGCGCCGACGACCTGTTCCGGGCCGTCGGACGCCTGGAGCAGCAGATCGGGAGCGGTGGCCTGGAGATGCGGCGTGTCCGCGCCGACGCCGAGCACCTGCGCGAGAGCGTGGCACTGCTGCGCGAGGCGGCCCCCCGGCTCGCCGAGCCGCGCCGCCCCGATCTCGTCACCATCCCCGACACGCCGTACGACAAGAGCCTGTGGACGGACTCGGACGACGAAGGTCTGGGTGCCCGCGACCGGCACGCACCCTAGGCAGTCACCGCAGGCCCGCCACCCCGACCCGACCGGAGTCACCCCTTGGCCACTGGTACGGAACCCCCCAGCACCGGCGGCGTACGCACCCGCACACGTGCCGCGATCGCCGCCCCGCACCTGCGGACCGACCGCTGGTGGCTGGCGCCCGCCGTCACCGCGGCCGGTCTGTTCGCCTTCGTCGTCTACTCGACCTGGCGGGCCTTCGCGAGCGCCGACTACTACGCGGCGCCGTACGTCTCGCCCTTCTACTCGCCCTGCCTCGCCCAGAACTGCGCGACGATGCGCGGCGGTCCGAACGGCGACCTCTTCGGCAGCTGGTGGGGGATCTCCCCGGCGATCATCATCCTGATCTTCCCGCTCGGCTTCCGCCTGACCTGCTACTACTACCGCAAGGCGTACTACCGCAGCTTCTGGGCCTCCCCGCCTGCCTGCGCGGTCGCCGAGCCGCACCAGAAGTACACCGGCGAGACCCGCTTCCCGCTGATCCTGCAGAACGTCCACCGGTACTTCTTCTACGCCGCGCTGCTGGTCGCCGGGGTCCTCACCTACGACACCGTGCTGTCCTTCCGCGACCAGCACTACCGCTGGGGCCACATGGGCCTCGGCACCCTCGTCTTCCTCGCCAACATCGTGCTGATCTGGGCGTACACCCTGTCCTGTCACTCCTGCCGGCACATCGTCGGCGGCAAGCTCAAGCACTTCTCCAGGCACCCGGTGCGCTACCGGGCATGGCAGTTCGTCGGCCGGCTCAACGCCCGTCACATGCAGCTGGCCTGGGCGTCGCTGGTGAGCGTGGCGCTCGCCGACTTCTACGTGTTCCTGCTCGCCTCCGGCGCCTTCGACGACCCGCGCTTCTTCTAGCGCTTCTTCCAGATTGGGGTAGGAACTGCTGATGTCCGTGGTCGACCGACAGGAGTGGGACGTCGTCGTGGTCGGCGCCGGCGGCGCCGGACTGCGCGCCGCGATCGAGGCGCGGGAACGGGGCGCCCGTACGGCGGTGATCTGCAAGTCGCTGTTCGGCAAGGCGCACACCGTGATGGCCGAGGGCGGCATCGCGGCGGCCATGGCCAACGTGAACGAGCACGACACCTGGCAGGTGCACTTCCGCGACACCATGCGCGGCGGCAAGTTCCTCAACCAGTGGCGGATGGCCGAGCTGCACGCGCGGGAGGCCCCGGACCGGGTGTGGGAGCTGGAGACCTGGGGTGCGCTGTTCGACCGTACGAAGGACGGGAAGATCTCGCAGCGCAACTTCGGCGGCCACGAGTACCCGCGTCTCGCACACGTCGGCGACCGCACCGGTCTGGAGCTGATCCGCACCCTCCAGCAGAAGATCGTCGCCCTCCAGCAGGAGGACCACCGCGAGAGTGGGGACTACGAGTCCCGGCTGAAGGTCTTCCAGGAGTGCACGGTCACCCGGATCCTCAAGGACGGCCGCCGCGTCTCGGGCGTCTTCGCCTACGAACGCGAGACGGGCCGCTTCTTCGTCCTCAGGGCGCCCTCCGTGGTGATCGCCACCGGCGGCATCGGCAAGTCCTTCAAGGTCACGTCGAACTCGTGGGAGTACACCGGCGACGGGCACGCCCTGGCGCTGCTCGCCGGGGCGCCCCTGCTCAACATGGAGTTCGTGCAGTTCCACCCGACGGGCATGGTCTGGCCGCCGTCCGTGAAGGGCATCCTCGTCACCGAGTCGGTCCGCGGCGACGGCGGGGTGCTGCGCAACTCCGACGGCAAGCGGTTCATGTTCGACTACATCCCCGACGTCTTCAAGGAGAAGTACGCGGAGTCCGAGGAGGAGGGCGACCGCTGGTACGAGGACCCGGACCACAACCGGCGTCCCCCCGAACTGCTCCCCCGCGACGAGGTGGCCCGCGCCATCAACGCCGAGGTCAAGGCGGGCCGCGGCTCCCCGCACGGCGGGGTGTTCCTGGACGTGTCGACCCGGATGCCCGCCGAGGTGATCCGGCGCCGGCTGCCGTCCATGTACCACCAGTTCAAGGAGCTGGCGGACGTCGACATCACCGCGGAGGCCATGGAGGTCGGGCCGACCTGCCACTACGTGATGGGCGGTGTCGCGGTCGACTCCGACACGGCGGCGGCCCGCGGCGTGCCCGGACTGTACGCGGCCGGTGAGGTCGCCGGCGGCATGCACGGCTCCAACCGGCTCGGCGGCAACTCGCTCTCCGACCTGCTGGTGTTCGGACGCCGCGCCGGACTGCACGCGGCCGAGCACGCGGCGGCGGCGGGCGACGACCGTCCCCGGATCACCGACGAGCAGGTCGAGGAGGCGGCGGCGGAGGCGTTGCGCCCGTTCTCCGCGGCCGAGGACACCGCGGCGGCCGGCGACGGCACGGCGGCAGCGGGCCCGCCCGAGAACCCGTACACCCTCCACCAGGAACTCCAGCAGACCATGAACGACCTGGTCGGCATCATCCGCCGCGAGGGCGAGATGGAGCAGGCGCTGGAGAAACTGGCCGGGTTGCGGGTACGCGCCCGCCGGGCCGGTGTCGAGGGGCACCGCCAGTTCAACCCGGGCTGGCACCTCGCCCTCGACCTGCGGAACATGCTGCTGGTCAGCGAGTGCGTGGCCCGCGCGGCGCTGGAGCGCACGGAGTCCCGCGGCGGCCACACCCGCGAGGACCACCCGACGATGGAACGCGCGTGGCGCACCATCAATCTGCTGTGCGCGCTCGCCGCCCCCGGCGACGTACTCCTGGCCGGGGACCCCGCTCGCGACCGGATCGCCCTCACCCGCGAGACCACCGAGCCCATCCGCCCCGACCTGCTCGCCCTGTTCGACAAGGAGGAGCTGGTCAAGTACCTCGCCGAAGAGGAGCTGTACGAATGAGCAGCTACGAGGCCCGTTTCCAGGTGTGGCGGGGCGATGCCGAGGGCGGCGGCCTGAAGGACTTCCGGGTCGAGGTCAACGACGGCGAGGTGGTCCTGGACATCGTGCACCGCCTCCAGGCCACCCAGGCACCCGACCTGGCGGTGCGCTGGAACTGCAAGGCGGGCAAGTGCGGTTCGTGCTCCGCCGAGATCAACGGGCGGCCCCGGCTGCTGTGCATGACCCGCATGTCGGTCTTCGACCGCGACGAGACGGTCACCATCACCCCGCTGCGCACCTTCCCGGTGATCCGCGACCTGGTGACGGACGTCGGCTTCAACTACCAGAAGGCCAGGGAGGTTCCGTCGTTCGTACCGCCCGCGGACCTCGGTCCGGGCGAGTACCGCATGATGCAGGAGGACGTGGACCGCTCGCAGGAGTTCCGCAAGTGCATCGAGTGCTTCCTGTGCCAGGACACCTGTCATGTCGTACGGGACCACGAGGAGAACAAGAAGGCGTTCGCGGGCCCGCGTTTCCTGATGCGCGTCGCCGAACTCGACATGCATCCGCTGGACTCGGCCGCCGAGACCGGCCTGGACCGCCGCACCACGGCCCAGGACGAACACGGCCTCGGCTACTGCAACATCACCAAGTGCTGCACCGAGGTGTGCCCCGAGGGCATCAAGATCACGGACAACGCACTGATCCCGATGAAGGAACGGGCGGTCGACCGGAAGTACGACCCGCTGGTGTGGCTGGGGGCGAAGATCAGGCGACGGTCGTAGCCGGACGGGGTCCCGGACGGGCGGGGTCCTCGCGACGGGCGTGACCCTTGCCTGGCGGGTCCGAAAGGGCGGGTTCGGCGAGGGTGTTCGCGATCGGCCCCCTGTCCTCGGAGGACAACGAGGACGACGACTCTCTCTTCAGGGCTCATGGGAAACTCGGCGCATGTTTTCCGGATCCCTCTCCCGTACGGTCGCACTTGCCGCGCTCGTCGCTCTCGGCTCGCTCTCGCTGTCCGCCTGCGGAAACGGCACGTCCGGGGGCAACGGCCGGACGGACTACGTCATGGGCGCGGACGGCATCGCGACGGTCGCCGAAGGAGAGCGGAACCCGGCCGGCCCCCTCAAGGGCGAGAGCCTACAAGGCGCGCACCTCGACGTCGCCGCCTTCCGCGGCAAGGTCGTCGTGATCAATGTCTGGGGCTCCTGGTGCCCGCCGTGCAGGGCCGAGGCCCCCTACCTCAACAAGGTCGCCAGGGAAATGAAACCGCAGGGTGTCGAATTCGTCGGAATCAACACCCGCGACGGCGACAGACGTCCGGCCAGGGCGTTCGAGGACGACTTCGACATGTCGTACCCGAGTCTCTACGACCCGACCGGGAAACTGATCCTGTCCGGATTCCCCAAGGGCACGGTGAGTCTTCAGGGCCTTCCGGTGACCATCGCCCTGGACCGGAACGGAAAGATAGCGGCCAGAATATTCGGCGGCACCGACGACGGCCAACTGCACAAGATGCTGGACCCGCTGGTCGAGGAGAAATGACCGCTACCCGTCCGACGGGATTGTCACCGAGTGGCTCGACCCTGACGACCCACCGGCTCAGCGTCCACTGCGACCCTGTCGGCGTCCACTGCGACCTTGCGAGTTTGGATCGGTCCCCCGAGAAGAGTGAGCAGAAGGCCGCTGCGAAGGAGGCGCGTCCCTTCGTGCGACTGTGCTGGGCCCGACTCCCAACCTTGCGTACTGTGAAACCAGTCGCGGGTCTACCTGCGCATATTCCGGCACTTGTCCGTCCGCGAATGAATCCTCTTGCGTGTACGCGGCGGCGTCGCTGTGAACGATGTTCAGCCGTTCCTGCAGAGCAGCATCGTAAGACTCATGAGTCCGCAAGAGTTCACCAAAATCAAACCCTGCTTTATACACTCCCTGCACCAAGTAATACTGTTCCAGCCCGTCTCCACCCAGATTGTCCAAGCGCCGCCTAGCATGGTCGTTGACATAATCCCAGTCAACGTTTCCACCGCCCATGCCGGTCTCCACGGCCTTTCTCCACACCCCACCCAGGTGACTATCGTTTCCTCGCAGGCTCACCGGCGAGACGGTCGACAGGAGTCTCCAGTCATCGGTCTCCTCAAGTACCGCCCGCTGCCCCGAAGTAAGCTGCGTGACATCGGTGGACAGGTAGTTTGTCAACGGCATAGTTCCTCCACAAGCATAAAACGCACTCCACGAGTGAACTCAATCACTCACTACCTACCGCCCCGGCTGAGCCAGTTACGGATATTCTTGACTTTAATGCCCATCCGGGAAGAATGAGCATCAAGAGGAGAAGGCGCAGACCTTCGTCCATCCGTGGGGGGCAGACCTGCATTTGCGTACCGTGATATTTCGTGGTTAGCCGGCTGCACATCACTTCGAGGGTCCGGGGGTAGCGCGGGGTCGGCACCTTCAGGAATTTCGGCCCGCCACGTTGAAATAGACGAGGCTGAATCGATTCGAGGAAGGTTGTCCAGCCGCGCCTTCAGCATAGGATCTCCGGAAATCCGTGAAAGTCGACCAAAAGTAACCCCCTCCTCGTAAACTTCGAGCACTGATTTATGATGTTCATTCCAGTCTCCACCCAGACGTTCCTTGCGTTGGTCAGCGTGGTCTTTGACAATATTCGTTCCATAACGCTTTTGATAGGTTATGCCGACCTCCACGGCCACATTCCACACATCACGCAGCTGATCGTCTTTCAGTAGCGCCCGTTGACGCTCAGTAAGCTTCTCGGCCCCGGTGGGCTGGTTGCCACTCAATGGCATGGTTCCTCCACAGGCAGAAGACGTACTCCCTGTGCACGACAACGTCACAGCTGTCCGCGTGGTTCAAGAGAGGAGCCATCGCCGCGCCACGACCGCTTCTGCAACCTGGCAGGCGGACCGGCTTGCCGCGAACGGTGCGGTGGGACGAGTGCGCACACCGAACGCGCCGGGCGCGCACGGACGGGACCGCCGGCAGGCTTTCCGGATCACCCCTGCCGGACCGGCTGCACAAGGTGGCCCGGATGATCGAGCCACACCCGCTCGCCGTCGGCGTCCACGGCGAGCCCGAACCGCTCGAACCCCGGTTTCCCCTGCTCCTCCCACCAGCGGTAGGCGGTTTCGATCTCGTCCCACAGCCTTCGGGGACCGAACTGGTAGACCTCGAACTCCTCGCGGTCCCTCTCGTAGTCCGCCGTCGCCCACGAAGTGACGGCCGTGTCCCGCAGCCACAGCGTGTATGTGCCGTCGTCGTACGACTCCATCCACGGGAAGGCCCCGGGAACCTGCACTCCGACGGCGAACATGACCGGCCAGTCCCCCACCGCGTCCGGAGAAAGCGTCGTCACACTCCGGGTACCGTTCGCCGGCCATTTCCTACCCCCGAGGTACTCCCGGACGTGGGTCCGCCGGACTCGCTGAGCCCTCAGCCGCATGAAGGCCGACGATCCGACGAAACAGCCGGACGCGCTCCCGTCACCGGCCACGGTCAGCCGGACCACGGCTTCCCCGCCGTACGTCGGTCCCCACGGGGCGACGATGATGCCGCCCGGTTTCGTCTGCTCGATCCACTGCCGGGGAACACGGCCGATGGACGCTGTGGCGATCACGCGGTCGTACGGGGCGCCCTCGGCGTATCCCTCGGCTCCGTCGCCGATGACGGACACCGGATCGAATCCGGCGTCGTTCAGTCGCCTGTGCGCTTCCCGCGCAGTGTCCCCGTCCACTTCGACGGTGAACACGTTCCGGGAGCCGAGCCGGTGAGAGAGCAGCGCCGCGTTCCATCCTGTCCCGGTGCCGATCTCCAGTACCCGGTGACCCTCCTCGACGGCGAGCGCATCGAGCATCGAGAAGACCATGCTCGGCATGGAGTTGGAGCTTGACGGGATCCCGCCTCTGCCGGGCCCGGTGTACGCGCCGTCGTCCCACTGGGTCGTGATCGGCGCGTCCCGGTGGACGGCCGCCCACCACATCTCGGGCTCCTCGTCTCGGATCACCCGGTCGTCCTGCCGGTTCATACCGGCGCGACCGGGCCAGATCACCTCGGGGACGAACAGATGCCGGGGTACGGCGTTGCAGGCGGGCAGCCACTCAGTGGTGAGCGCGCCCTTTTCCAGGAGCGCGGAGACGAGCCCCTGGGGACCCGTCTCCTCTTCGCTGTGCGCAGTCACGTTCAGCGGCCGTCCGCCGGGCCCTGGCCGTCGTTGGTGTTGCCGCCCTCGTCCGAGCCGCCCCCGCCGTGCTTGTTGCCGCTGTCGCTGTCGTCCTGCGGGTTCCCGCCGTCAGCCGTCGTGAGCCACCATGCGCGCATCTTGATTACCTCCGTGGATCAATCGACTTCCCACTCCCACACCGCTTTTGCGGAGGGAGTCGTGCAGCACCCGCCGAATGCTGGGCGGGAGACCGGCATGCCGCGTCAGCGAGCCGGGGTCTTGGGGTCCCACCTTCTTGCATAGGGCGCCCGGCCGCTTGCCTGTGCCTGCGGCCTCTATAGCGCCCGGAACATCTCTTCCATAGCCGTGACGCGTTCGGCTCGGCGGCCCATGAGAAACACCTTGGTGTGCGTGCGCTGCACCTCGTGCACCACTTTGAAGCCTTGAGTCTCGTTGTACCTCACCAGTTCGGGGAAATGGCAGCCACGCCGAACCCAGGCGCGCCCTTCCTGTGCTGCCCGGTCCACCGCCCACAGCCCCATCACGGTTCCCGGCTTCTTGTTCCGATAAGCGGGATCGGTGACTGTCGAGTACAGGTAGTGAGCCGACTCCCGCAGTTCGTCTTCCGTCCAGCCCCACGGGGGTGTGTGTTCCTGAACGGTGGTGCACCCGATGATTCGCCCCTTGTCCTCTGCGAGAACCCACACATCGCCATCGGGATTCTTTGCCTGCCGCGCGAGTTCGGCCGCACTCTCCCGCCAACTCGGAAGCCCGCGTTCTTCCAACCAGCAGGAGCGGGCAAGGATCATGTCTTCAACGGCAGGAATATCATCGGCTGTGGCCGAACGCATGGCGAACACGTCTTCTCCTGATGATTGGAAGGACTACAGGAAGGCGCTGGCAGCGAAGTGGAGGTCCAAGACTTCGAGCAGTTGTGCGTCCCCGTCCTCTCGATACGGCCCTGCGGCCAGCCGACGGACAGCAACCCGGAGGCCGTCGGGGTCCACCAGCCTTTCATCGAAAAGCGGCGAGCCGTCGTGGAGCATCTTGGCGAACAGGGAGCGCGCAATCGTCGTTAGCGTGTGCTGAACGACTTCCGCGAACGACTCCCGCTCTCGGGATTCAGTGACGTCCGCGCTCAGCCCGAGGGCGGCAAGCCTGCGCCGTTGGAGCTTTTTAAGTTCACGCCAGTGAAGTGGCAGCCATTCGCCGAGTTGGACCATACCCGGGTCGGCGAATGGGTGCACCGGCCAGATACCCGCCCGCATGAGTACGGGGGCTGTGGTCTCCAGCGACAGCAGGGTCATGGAGTTGACGGCAGCGGGCGGGGCAACACCGTCGTCGGCGAACTCCAGCGCGGCACGGGCCCGGTCTGCGATCCAGGGCAGGCCGTCGCTGATCTCCCCCATGGATTTGTGCGGATACTCGGCCTGCGACAGGGCCACCATTTCGTCTCCGCCCAGCCCGGTCACCACCACACGAGCACCGTGATGGGCCAGGTCCTCAGTCAGCTTGGTGAACGGGCGGTGAAGAGGCTCCTCGTACGGGCTGATCTTCTCGCCCCTGACCCGGGCGCACTCCGGCGACAACGGCGCGTGTTCCAAGGCGTCGATCAGATGGTCCTGATCCGCGAACGGCAGTGCCCTGATGATCTCCGAGCGCCGGCGGAACTGGTGAGCGCGCCCCGGGCCGGCGATCATCAGTGCGGCAGTCGGGTAGCGGCCCGGGTAGCGCTCAGCCAATCGGGTTCCCACGGTGCCGGAGTCGAACCCGCCCGTGAGGTGCACAACCGTCTCCACACGGTCGATCGGCCGGAGGTCGAGGGCATCGTCCATCGCTTCCATGAACGCCCCGAGAATGTCAGCATCAGCAGCCAGTTCGCGCGGCCCCCCGTGCAACACCGGTTCGGGGTAACGCAGGCAGAGGTGACCGCCGTAGATGGCGGTCGCACGCTCGGTCACCCTGTGAATGCCCTGGAACACCGTCTCGGTGCTGTACCGAGGACGGTAGATCAGCAGCCGTGCGACTTCACGGGGGCTGAGACCGGTGGCGTGTCCGGCAAGGTCAGCCATGTCCCATGACCCATGCAGGCTCGTACGGTCGTACGCGACGTAGAGCGGTGCGATACCTCCCGGCCCTGCTGTGACACGGCACGGGTCATCAGGGGCGGTTTCTACGAGTACGTAGTCCGCAGGCCACTGTTCCGCCAGAATGCGAGCCTCGTCGAACTCACCGGGTGTGACCTTGCGGAGCGCCGGATGGTGCGCTTCCCGGCCTGCGACGCGCTCACGTACGACGAGAAGTGTCCGGGTGCCGTCCGTGACAGCGACGTGTTCCACCAGGGGGTGATCGTACGGAGCGATCTCGCTCGTCCTGTCGACAGTGGCGTACCTGTGGCCGTTCCAGGCCCACACCGTGCTCGCATACGGAGTGAGGCGTAACTTGATCACTCTTGTTCTCCCTTCGGGGTGAGCCCGAGGGGCACGGGGTTCTGTGCCCCTCGGGCGTTGTGGTTCAGGTGGCGGTGGTGTCGTACGTCTTGGCGCCGTCCGACGAACCCGAGACCTTCTTGTACTCGTGTGTCTCAGCGGGTGACTGCACTCGCCGCTGCACCTTGGTGATGAACAACTTCTCGAAATGGCGGGCAATCCTGGGCGGCGGTACGAACTCCTTCATCCCTTTTCTTCCTCCAACTTTGCCGATACCGGGACCTTCCCGGCGCCTCTGTGCACTTCCGTCCCGCCTGGTTACCGGTGCGGACCGGCCTGGCGGGACGCGCCCCACTCGTTCAGCCGTTCCGAAACCCACGTGTGACCGACGGTGAACGACCGTGCGAGGGACGCGACGGACTCACCGCTCCGGTAACGCACGATCACCTCCGTACGGCTCTCGACGAAATCAGCCTGCGCGGCACGCACCTCGGCCCTCGTCCGTCGCGGCATGCGTCCGCGGAAGACGCGTTGAGCCGGGCGGCGGTGCAGGTGCGCTTCGTAGCGCTGGCGGCGCGGGACGCCCCAGTCGTCGAGCCGGAGCGTCAGCCAGTTGGGGGTGACGCCGTACGCATCGGCGATCCTGCGCACCGGCTCGCCGGTCCGGTACCGCTCGATGATGGTGTCCTTGTCCGCTCGGGCCGCTTCGCGCGCGGCTGCCTTCTCGGCTGGGGTCGGACGGCGCACGGGCCTACCTCCACGGGTCTTCGGCGGATTCGTACAGCGAGTGCGGCAGACCGCCGGTGCGGTGGGTCAGGGTCAGCTGTTCGGGCGGCGAGGGGTCGGGTCTGCCGGTGGTGGGGAGTCGGGCGGGCCGGAGGGACAGGGTGTACGTGCAGTCCGCGTCCGGGATCGCGACGGACAGGGGGCGCCCGCCTCTGATGAGGTCGCGTGCGGCACGCCACTCTCCGGGATCGGTGGCCCATACCCGTAGCTCGGCCGGGCAGTCAGGCAGGGGTACGGCCGCCTTCCGCATGCTCGGCCGTACCCACGCGGACCGCGCGGGGTCGGGGTCGAGCCGGTCCGCGAGCCGCAGGGCTTCACTCTGGAGCCAGCGGAGCGCCAGCACCGGGGAGATGGTCCAGAAGGTGCCCAGGACGTGGCCCACCGTCTGGTCTGTGCCGAACACCGGTCCCTTCGCGCGTACCTCGGCCCGGTAGCCCGCCGGTCCCGGTCCGCCGCTCACGCCGGGCCCTCCCGCCACATCACCCACGGACGTTCGATCACCTCGGCGTAACTGGTGTGCTCGGGGTGCTCACGCAGGTGGTCAAAGGCCCATTTCTGCGGCTCGCCCGGGTTCTCGCTCGACGGCGACTCCGCCGCGCACGCGGAGTCGTCGCCGTCGAGCATGAGACATCGGAGTACGTACGTGGTCGGTGGGGCGTCGTCGTCACGGTCGGGCCGTAACGTCCAATTGAAGAACGTGAAGTGACGTCGGGTCAGGGGGTTCACAGCAGCTCACCCCGGCTTCGTGCGTTCGCACGGGCGGTCTCTGCGCGTAGGCGCTGCTCGGGGCTCGCGGGTTGCACGTAGGCGGGGTCGGCGTCCCATTCCTGACCGCCGGTGACAGGCCGAAGAGACCACACTCCGCACCACTCGCCGCGGAACTCGCCCACTATGCCCCGCCCCACGTCGTGAAACAGAGTCCCCACGGCGGGCGCCGCCGGGATGTTCGTGGGTCCAGTCGCTCCCGCCCATTCCTGGTCGGGAGGTGTCTGGCTGCTCATGGCTGGCCCCTCGCTTTCACAGGGTGATCTCTTCACCTCTAAGCAACCGCACGACCACGCTCCGGGGTAGCTTGGAGTCCGGACCAGGACTTGAAAGCCTTGAAAGTTCGCACGGGGAGTCGGGGCGATGAGCAAGCGGGAACCGAACGCGGGATTGGCTCGGCTGATCAGCGAAGCCGGTTGGACGCACGCGCAGTTGGCACGGCAGACGAACGCCGTCGGCACCGAGACAGGCACCCCGTTCCGCTACGACGAGTCGGCCGTGACCCACTGGCTGAACGGGACGGTTCCGCGGGACGCCGCTCGGCGATGCATCCTTGAAGCCCTGCGGCGAAAACTGAACCGGCACGTCACCTACATCGAAGCGGGCTTTCCACTCCCCAAGGGCGACCACCCGGCCACCGCAGACGACACGGTGGAAGGGGTGATCGAACTGGGCAGGCAGGACATGGACCCGTCACGGCGCGGCGTCCTCGGCGCCGGATTGTTCTCCGTGGCGCTCACCATCCCCGGTTGGCAGGACGTGGTGGGGCGCCTGGAGGCGTTCGGGACCGGACGGGTGACCCGCATAGGGATGCCGGAAGTCCGGACGGTCATCGACATGACCACCAAAGTGTCCGAACTGGACGATCAGTTCGGTGGGCGTCACGCACGCCCCATGGCCGCCGCGTTCATGGTCAACACGGTAGCCGGCTATCTACGCGCGGACGCACCGGAAGACGTCCGCAAGGCGATGCTTTCTGCAGCCTCGGACCTGCTCTATCTGACGGGCTATATGGCGGTGGACGAAGGGCTGCACGGGCTCGCGCAGCGCTATTACGTCAAGGCCCTGGAGCTTGCGGGGGCGGCTGATGACCACCTCACTTACTGCACCACTCTGCGCGGTATGAGCGTGCAAGCGGTCGACCTGGGTCACAGCGCGAGGGCCATGGAGTTGGCGGAGGCCGCTGCCGCCGCGTCTCCGAAGGCAGGGCCACGGATGCAGGCTTTCCTTGCCGGCCAGCAGGCACATGCCGCCGCACAGATCGGTGACCGAAGCAGGTCACTGCGGTACATCCGCGAAGCGGAGGCTGCTATGGACCGCGCCGAGTCTCGTGGCAAGGTGTTCGGCTCGTACGATCCTTCGGCGCTTAACTATCACATCAGCCAAGTCCGTTACGAACTTGGCGACGCCCATGGGGCCGTTGAAGCCCTTCAGCAGTCGGACCGGCTGCTCTATGACATCTACCGCCGGACTCGGGTACGCCAGCGCACCTACCTGGCTGAGCGCCAATTCGAAATCGGCCACCTCGAAGCCGCCTGCACCACCTGGCACCAGGCACTCGACGATTACCCCATGGTGCAGTCCGGCCGTGCTGACGACCGTATGCGGACCATGGTCAGGATGATCAAGCCGCATACACGCAATGCTCATGCGCGAGCCCTCTACGACCGGGCCCGAACCACCCTCCCCGCCTCCCTGCACTGACGGCAGAAGCCCTGCCCCACACCTCCCTGTGCCCGAAGGCACGGCGGAGCAGCCGTTCCGGCGTGAACTCCGCCGCGCTGGGTGTCACGCGAACGTCAGGACGTCCGCCGGGCGGTCGAGCCAGGCGCGGGTGGCCCCGTCCGGGCCGACCGTGAGACCGAACCGGCCGAGGTCGGGCCTGCCCCGCTCTGCCCACCAGGTCAGGGCTCGCTCTACCTCGTCCCACAGTCGGCGCGGCCCGGACTGGTGGACCGTGGCGACCGGCTCGCCGCTGCGGAACTCGACGGCGGCCCATGACCGGCTCGTCAGGTCGAAGAACCACGCCTTCGCGGTCCCCTGGTCCGTCTGGTTGACGACGTGGGCGCAGTCCGGCACACAGAGCCCCGCTACGAACCGGGCGGGCTGATTGCGACCCCCCAGATCCGCCAGGGTGACCGCTGTACGGGACACTTCGGCGTCGCCGGGGAAGGCGGGGACGTAACCGCGGAAGCGGTTCCAGTCGAGACGCTGAGCCCGTAGTTTCATGAACTCGACCATGCGCAGGAACGGCCCGGACGCCTGGCCGTCCTCGTGCACGGTCAGCCGGACCAGCGCGTCCTGGTCGCTGTAGTGGGTGCCCCACGGGACGAGGATGATCCCGCCCGGCCGCGTCTGCTCCAACCACGCCGGTGGGACGGCCCGCACGCCCGCCGTGACGATCACGCGGTCATACGGTGCCCCGTCCGGCCATCCGTCCCGGCCGTCTCCCTGGACCACCTCGGGGCTGAGTCCGGCCCGCTTCAAGGCGGTGCGGGCCTGCTCCACGACCGCGGCGTCGATCTCGACGCTGGCCACATGGGAACTGCCCAACCTGCGCGACAGCAGGGCGGCGTTCCAGCCGGTGCCGGTGCCGACTTCGAGCACCCGCATGCCGTCGCTCACGTCCAGGTCGCGGAGCATCGAGGCGACGACGTACGGCATGCTGGCGGAACTGGTCGCCACCGTGCCCGGCTCGGTGCCGATGTGCCGCCCGTCGTCCCACTGGGTGACGATCGGGGCGTCCGCATACGCGGCCCGCTCCCACGCTTCCGGGTCGTCGCCACGATGGACGGGGACGCTGCGGCCGGTGGTCATGTCGTAGGACCAGACGAGATCCGGCAGGAACAGCGTGCGCGGTACGGCCCGGAACGTCTCGGCCCATTCGGGCGTCAGGGCTCCGATGTCACGGAGGGACCGCGCCGGCTCGTCACTCGTCACTGGCGCGGCCGTCCTGCTCAGGGGTGGGCGTCACTTGCGGTGCTTCCCGTCACCTTCGGGGCTGCCACTGTCCGGGGGCGGCGGCGGGGGCGGCGTCCACGGCTCGCCGGGGAGGTTGTCCCCGGCGTCACCGCTGTCCCCGTCACCCCCGTTCCACACGAACGGTCCCTTCATCGTCGGGCCCTCCCTCGACTCGCACGGAACCCGTCAGGCAGAGCGCCGAACGGGGTCTACTCACACGCACGGTAGTGGGCTCCCCTGCCCGCCGGGGCGCCACCGGGGGAGCGGATAAAGACGACATGGTGCACGTTTCACGCCGTCCGTACGTACGTCACGCTCACCCCACCCACCCGTCCCGATACTCCCGCCAGTTCTCCTCCGTCGCCGCGAAGTCCACGTACAGGGCGACGCCGAAGCGGGTGCGGTCGGCGGCCGTGCGGGACAGGCCCAGGCGGACGCCGCGGACGGCGGCCGGGACGGTCTCGGCGTGCGCCCAGTGTCCGAAGCGGTTCTCGCTGAAGAAGGGCAGGCCCATCAGGAGGTCGGTGGACTCAGGGGTGACCTCCAGGGCCAGTGAGGTCTGCTGGGCGACGTAGCCGCCGTACAGGCTCTCCAGCGGCTGCATGGTGTCGTACGACATCACGGCGATCTGGTCGACGCGGCGGGCCACCTGGCCGAAGAACTCCTGCGACCACCACTTGGGGTGACCGGTGACCGCGCCGAAGACGGAGTGGAGGGCGGGCAGCGGGTCGATCTGGTGGGCGGCGACGGAGAGCAGGGCGTCGTGCTCGCGGGTGACGCGGCGCAGGTCGTCGAGGAGGGTGAGGTAGTCGCGGTCGCCGGAGTGCAGCGGCTCCAGGTCGAAGTGGGCGCCTTCGAACCCCGCCGCGAGGACCTGCCGGGCGGAGCGGACGACGGCGGTCCGGGTCTGCGGGCGTTCCAGGCGCATTCCGTCGGGGGTCTCGGTGGCCAGGACGTCGCCCAGCCATGCCTGGACGCGGACACCGGGGAGTTCGCGGTGCACGGCGGCGACCAGCCAGGCGGCCTTCGGGTAGGCGGACTCGGGGAGCGTGCCGTCGTGTTCCAGCGGGCCTGCGTGCACGTACAGGTCCCGGATGCCGGTGCCGTCCAGTTGCCGGGCGAGGGCCGCGACGTCGGCGTCGTCCTTGCGCCCGTCCACCCAGGCGTGGCCGAGCCAGAGGGCGTCCCGGTCGCGGGTGTGGGTGCCGTCGGCCGGGTCCCCCGCGTAGTTCACCCGCAGCGCGATGCCCGCGGCAAGGAGAGGGAGCAGGACGACGAGGGCCAGGGTGCCGGCCGCCCAGCGCAGCCACCGCCTGCGCCGCGGCCCCCGAACCGTGGCCGACTCCGATGCCGGTGCCGACTCCGACTCCGGTGCCGACCCGGGCTCCGGTGCCGACTCCGACTCCGGTGCCGACCCGGGCTCCGGTGCCGACCCGGGCTCCGGTGCCGGTCTGGGTTCCGCTGCCGGTTCCATGGTCATGCCGCCCCCTGTCTCGTCGTCCCCGTGCCGTCCCGCCGTCCCGTCGTCCCCTGCCGTCGCCTCGTCCCCCGCGCGTATCCATCCCGCTCGCGGAGCCGGGCAGCCGCCCATACGCTCCGAAATGTGACGTCATCCGTGTTCCGGGGCCGGCCCAGGCATGCCGCGTCGTACATATCCGTGCGGGTGGCGCACACCGTGCTGGGCGGTTCCGTCTCGGTCGCGTGGCTGGTGTTGCCGGTGATGACGATCGGCACCCAAGATCCGGTTCCCGCGGTGCGGGCCGGACCGGTGTCCGTGGCCGAGGCCGCCGCGCCGGAACAGCACAGGACGTCCCCGGCCGATCTCGTCGTACCGCTGGTGGCCGTGGGCACGGCGGGAGTCCTGGCGGGATACGCATATGTACGGCGCACCCGGCGGGCCCGGACCCGTACGACGCCCGCGTCCGCGGAGCCGCCCGCGCGTACCCACGTCGTGTCCGACCGGCAGGCTCGGGCCGCGCTGGTCGCGGCGGACGACGCCGTGCGCACCAGCAGGGAGGAACTGGCCTGGGCCGCCGCGCGGTTGGGGGCCGCGGCCGTCGAGCCGTTCATTCGGGCGCTGCGGACGGCCGAGACCGAGCTGTCGGCCGCGTTCGCGATACACCGGCGCTACGAGGAGGGTCTGCCGGGCGACGCGGGCGCCCGGCGGCAGGCGCTCGTGGGGGTGCTGGGGCGGTGCGCGGAGGCCGGGCGGCGGCTGGACGCGGAGGCGGCCGGGTTCGACCGGACGAGGGCCCTGGAACGCGACGCGGGCGGGGCGACGGAGGCCGCGGAGGGGCGGGGGCGGGAGCTGGCCGGGCGGGCGGCCGACGCGGAGGCCACCTCGGCCGGGCTGGTCGAGCGGCATGGGCCGGCCGCCGTCGAACCCGTCCAGGGGTACGCCGTACAGGCCCGGGACCGGCTGGTGTTCGCCGCCGCGCAACTCGACCGGGCCCGTCAGGCGACCGGTGCGGGCGAGACGATGCGGGCGGTCCGCGGGCTGCGCGCGGCCGAGGGCGCCCTAGCCCAGGCGGACGTCCTCGTGACCGGGGTGGCGCGGCTCTCCCGTGACCTGCGCGAGGCCGCGGCGCTGGTACCGGCGGCACTCACCGGCGCCGAGGCGGCACTGGCCGACGCCCGGAGGGGCGCGGGGACCCGGGGGTACGGGGACGACGCCCCGTTCGAGCGAAGCCGGGCCCTGAGGCGACCGCCCGGCCGCCACGGCACCGCGGTCGGCCGCAACGGCACCGCGGCCGGTCGCAACAGCACCGCGGCCGGTCGCAACAGCACCACCGCCCGTCGCAACGGCGCCACCGCCGACCGGCGACCGCCCGCCCCGGTCCCGCCGCCGAAGCAGCTCGTCCCGGTGGGCGAGCTGCGGGCCCGGCTGGCGCACGCCGACACCGTGCTGGCCGCCGTACGGCAGGAGCTGACCGGCGGGCCGTACGACCCGCTGGACGCCCTGCGGCGGATCGCGCGGGCCGTCGAGCCGGTCGGCGCGGGCCGCCGGGGCGTCGTGGCGCTCGCCGGGTTCCGTGCCGCGCGCAGCGCCGCCGCTTCCGCCGAGGATTTCGTGGCCACCCACCGGGCGGCGGTGGGCGCCGAGGCCCGCACGCTGCTGGCGGAGGCGGTACGGCAGCTCGCGCAGGGCGACACCCGGGCCGCCGACGAACTCGCCCGCGCGGCCCGGACCCTCGCCGAGCGGGACGTGCGCGTCCACGGGACCCCGTACGCCGGTGCGGCCGGGCACGATCTCGGACTGGCCGGTGCCGTCCTCGGCGGTGTCCTGCTCGGCGAGGAACCCGACGGCGGCCCTCCGGCGAGCTTTGGCGGGCCGCTCACCCGGGGCCGGTTCAGAACAGGCTGAGCAGCGCCTCCGCCGGGTCCGTCAGGGCGTTCTCCCCGTCGGGGAGCGGCAGTTCGAACCAGACGGTCTTGCCGCGCGGGGTACGCCGGGAACCCCACGCGGCGCTGAGCAGGCCGACCAGTTGCAGGCCCCGGCCGCCCTCGTCGGTGTCCCGGGCCCGGCGGCGGCGCGGCTGGACCAGACCGGAGTCCCAGACCTCGCAGACCAGGGTGCGGTCCAGCAGCAACCGGAGTCGGATCTCGCCCTCGCCGTAGCGCAGCGCATTCGTCACCAGCTCGCTGACCAGCAGCTCCGTGGTGTCCACCAGGGGTTCCAGGTCCCAGCTGAGCAGTTGGCCGCGCGCGTACTCGCGGGCGCGGCCCACGCTGCGCGGCTCACGCGGCAGCGTCCAGTCGCCGACCGACTCGGCGGGCAGGCCCTGCACCCGGGCCATCAGCAGCGCGATGTCGTCCTCGCCGTGGTGGGTGTCGAGGGTGCTGAGGACGTGGTCGCAGATGTCCTCCAGGTTGGGACGGCCGTCGGCGCGCGGCGCCGCCGCCGGGGAGCGGGGGTCGGGGGCGAGTCCGGCCGGGTTGGTCAGCGCGCCCACGAACGCCTGCAACCCCTCGTCCAGCGGATGGTCGCGGGATTCGACGAGTCCGTCCGTGTAGAGGGCGAGCAGCGCGCCCTCGGGCAGTTCGACCTCCACCTCCTCGAAGGGTTCGCCGCCCACACCGAGCGGCATGCCCGGCGGCACGTCCAGCATCAGTGCCGCCTCGCCCGGCTCCACCAGCACCGGCGGCAGATGGCCCGCGTTGGCGAACGTGCAGCGTCTGGTCACCGAGTCGTACACGGCGTACACGCACGTCGCCAGGTAGACCTCGGAGAGGTCCGCGTCCCGGGGCTGGCGGGCCGTGCGGGTGGCCTGCTGGATGCCGCCGGGCGTGCCGAGGCCGCGGGCGATCTCGTCCAGCGCGGACAGCACCTCGGCGGGCTCCAGGTCGAGCAGCGCCAAGGTGCGTACGGCCGTGCGCAGTTCGCCCATGGCCACGGCCGCGCGCAGACCGCGGCCCATCACGTCACCGACGACCAGGGCCGTGCGGTGCCCGGGGAGTTCGATGACGTCGAACCAGTCGCCGCCGACCTCCGTGGCCGCGTTGCCGGGCAGATAGCGGCAGGCGATGTCCAGGCCCGACGCCTCCGGGTCGCCGGGCGGCAGCAGGGACCGTTGCAGTATCAGCGCCCGCTCGTGCTCCCTGCGGTACAGGCGGGCGTTGTCGATACAGACCGCGGCCCGTGCGGCCAGTTCGACCGCGAGGTCCCGGTCGCGGTCGCCGAACGGTTCGCTGCCCTTCGTACGGGAGAACTGCGCGAGGCCGACGACCGTGTCGTGGGCCACCATCGGCACGGCCAGCGTGGACTGGACGAGGCCGCCCTCCTCGGCGGGGACGGACTGCGGTCGGGCGGCGCGCAGGGCGTCCGCGCAGGGCGAGTTGAAGGGGTAGTGGTGGACGGCGCCGACCGCGACGGGCGAGCCGCCGCCGACGAACGGCGCGCCGGAGACCGCGCTGGCGAAGGCGACCCGGCGCAGGTCGGCGCTGCCGTCGGCGAGGCCCGGCGGGGTCTCGTCACCGGCCAGCAGCCCCTGGTAGAGGTCGACGCTGGCGAGGTCGCAGAAACCGGGGACCACGACGTCGAGGAGTTCGCGGGCGGTGGTCTCCAGGTCGAGGGAGTTCCCTATCCGGGCGCCCGCCTCGTTGAGCAGGGCGAGATTCCGCCGGGCGGCGGCGGCCTCGCGGGCGGCGGCGCGGCGGGCCGTGACGTCCGTGCCGAGCCAGGCGATGCCGAGCGGGCGGCCGGTGCCGTTTTGTACCCGGTAGAGGTTGACGGACCAGTGCCGGCGCTCCTCCGAGCCCCGGGTGAAGCCCGTGACGTGCATGTCCGTGATGGGCTCGCCGGTCTCCAGGACCCGGCGCAGGGTGGCGGCGACCCGTTCCGCCTCGCCCCGCGACAGGTAGTCGTGGACCCCGCGGCCGCGGTGGTCGGCGGGTTTGCCGCCGAAGAGGTCGGCGATCCGTGTGTTGACGCGCCGCACCCGCAGGTCGGTGTCGATCAACAAGAAACCGAACGGGGTTTGGCCGAAAATCGCCCGTGAGGCACCGAGGTCGGTCTCGATGCCCCGCAGGGTGCGGACGTCCACCACGATGCAGACGGCGGCCCGTTCGCCCTCGGCGGTCCTGGTCGGCATGACGAACACCTCGGCGAGGCCCTCCGCGTCGGGGCCGCCGCCGTGCTCGTCGGGCAGCCGGAAGGGGACCACACCGGTCCACTCCCGGCCGTCGAGGATCTCGGCCATCTTCCGCAGGCCGCGCTCACGCTGGTCGGGGGCGACGAAGGCCGCGATGGGGTCCATGCCCACGGCACGCTCGGCGGGGATCCCGAAAAGCCGCTCGGCCCGCAGGCTCCACTGGTCGACCAGCCCGTCGGGGCCGATCGAGAAGGACGCCACGTTGATGTAGTCGTAGAGGGAGCCGGGCGGGCTGCTCTGCCACAGGCCGTCGCCGGGCGCCGCGGCAGCCGCCACGCCCCGAAGCCTCGCGCCGTCCGACGGGTCCTCCGACTCCGTGGCCTTCGCTGGTATCTCGCTCACGCGAACCGTCCCCTCCAGCTCACCGCGCCCGGTACCGGTCACCAGGGGCGGCTGCCCGCAGTATCCAGCACTACGGGGCCGCACGGCACGGTGTTCACGATCACAACCTGGTCCGGACGGTGTCCGGACCGGGTCGCGACAACACTTTCAGTCTTCTAACCAGGGAACACGCCGTCGAACCACGTCCTCCGGTAACCGTCGTCGGACGGCCACCGCGAGTGGACGGCCCGGCAGGGCATGTACACCGGCTTCTCTCCCGTCACGCATCAGCACCTTCCGTATTCCACATACCGGTTCCCCGCCGCACCGGCGCACACCAGCGCACACGCGCACGGCAACGCGCACCGCCGCACGAATCCCCGCCGAACGGCGGACGGCCACCAACCGGGCGCCGACAGGGCGCCGGACGGCCCGCACCCAGAGGACCCCCAGAACCCCCACATCCAGCCAAAGGGGCGCGCGGAACTGCGCAACCAGCCACGACACACCCCCCAAGCCGAACAACACCCCACCACCCCCACCCACCAAGGGGCGCGAGGAACTGCGCGACCAGCCAAAACAACACCCCCCAACCGGCCCCCCGGCCCCCCGTCCCCCCGGCCCCCCTTCCCCCGTCCGGCAGGACCCGTCACCGCCCCTCAAGCGGAGCGCTCAGCTCGAACCACACCGTCTTCCCCTTGTCCGCCGGCCTGGTCCCCCAGCGACGCGACGAGTTGGCGACCAGTTGGAGACCGCGGCCACTCTCGTCGTCGGGCCGCGCCACCCGCTCGCGCGGCGGGTCGGGCAGCGGGTCGGACACCTCCACCCGCAGCGCCGCACCGAGGGCCGTACCGAGCGCCGCACGACGGACCAGACGGACTCCGATGGGCCCCGTCGCATGCCGCAGCGCGTTGGTCACCAGCTCGCTCACCAGGAGCGCCGCGACATCGGCGAGGCTGTCGAGGCCCCAGACCCGCAGTTGCTCGCGGACCGCGCGGCGGGCGGTGCGCACGGCCCCGGGGTGCGCCGGAAAGGTCCATTCGGCGCAGTCGCCTTCGGTGTCGATCACGCCGATCACATCCCAGGCCAGCGAACCCACCCATGTCCGGTTTCGTGGGGCTATTGGGCACATACCCGATATCCGGGACCCAGTACCGCCCGGGAAGGTGCACAGTGGCACAAACGGCGTACGGGACGCTCAGCGGGCGTCCGGCGCCGGCAGGCCCACCACCTCGCGCACCGCGGGGACGTCCTGGTCGAGCCAGTCCACTTCCCAGACCTCACCGGGGGCGAGGTGGCGCAGCGCGTCGTGGTCCTGGAGGGGCGCGGGGGCGGCGGAGCCGGGCCGCAGCCGGGCGGTCCACACCTGGAGCACGTACGGGCCCTTCAGGGGCCACTCCCCCGGGACGCGCGCGACGACCTCGGCGTCGACGCCGAGTTCCTCGCGCAGTTCGCGCACCAGGGCGTCCTCGGGCCGCTCACCGGGTTCGACCTTGCCACCGGGCAGTTCCCAGCGTCCGGCGAGGTCGGGGGGTGCGCTGCGGCGCGCGGCGAGCAGCCGGCCGTCGTCGAGCAGGGCGGCCGCCACCACCACGATCCGTTCCGTCATGTGGCGGAGCCTACGGGAGGGCCGTGCGGGTCAGTTGCGGGCGGCGCCGCCGTGCTGGCCGACGCGCTCGACCCAGTAGAGCTGTCTGTGCCCCCGGTCGTCGAGACTGTCGGCTATCTTCTGGGCCTCGGCGCGGGTCGCGTACCTGCCCACGCGGTAGCGATTGCCGTTGTCGTCCTGCCGTATGACGAGCCAGGGCAGGGTGACCGTGTCGTCGCTCATCGCGCCCCTCCGCTGCCCATCGCCCCGCCCTCTAAGGAAACCGCAATCCGCATATGCCCGAGCGTACGCCTAACCTTCACTGAGCGAATACGGCTTTTCACAAAGAGGTACGCAACCAGCCAGAACGCCGGGGGCGCGCGTTGCTGAACGCGCCCTGCGTGCGTTCCGGTGCGAGAGGTCGCCGCATGTCGCGGACCGGGCGGGTCACCTGCGCGAACGTCCGGATCCCAACGGCCCGCGCCGGCCGGCGGATCCGGGAGGCCGGGAGATGAACGCCCCGGGGGCGTGCGCTACTTCACAGGCAGGTGGTACGAAACCCGGTACCGGTCGGCGGGAATGACCACGTCGGCCGTCTCGACCGGCCGGCCCGAGGCGTAGTACGTGCGCTGGAGGACCAGGACGACATGTCCGGGAACGCCGCCGAGCACGTGCAGTTCCTCGGCGAGGCCGGGGCGGGCGCCGACCTCCTCGGTGACGTTGTCCACGATGACGTCGATGGCGCGCATGCGCTCGACCACGCCCATGCCGCCGAGCGGGCCCTCCTCGGGCAGCATCACGGGCGTGCGCCCGGTGACGGCCAGGGGCTCCCAGGAGGTGGAGAGCATCATCGGCTCGCCGCCGTCCCGGAAGAGGTACTTGGTGCACATCACACGGTCGCCGGCCCGGATGCCGAGCCGGTCGGCGACGGCCCCGCTCGCCTCGGTCTGCTCGGTGTGGGACTCCCAGGTGCCGCGGGCGGCGATGTCGGCCTGCTCCTGCCGGAACGGTGTGGCGCCGCCGTCCGGCCGGAACCCGGAACGGGCCACCCGCCGGGGCATCGGCCGCTCGCGCACGTACGTCCCCGAGCCGGAGCGTCCCTCTACCAGCCCCTCGGCCATCAGCACCTTGCGCGCCTCCAGCGCGACCGTGTCCGAGACGCCGTACTCCTGGCGGATCCGGGCCTGTGAGGGGAGTCGGGTGTGGGGCGGCAGTGAACCGTCGACGATCTTCTGGCGGAGATCACCCGCAACCCGCAGGTACGCCGGCTGTTCACCGAAAGTCACTGGCCGCTCCCATCAGGTTGTACAGACAGCAACAGAGTGGCAACCGTGGGTTGAGCCATGCAAGCAAAGGCCAGAGAATCACTCGATGTGATTACCCCCCGCCGGGAGGGCCGTGCCCAGGCATTTTCTCCCCGCTCCCGCCGCGATCACACCTCCAATCCGGTACCGCCCGAGTCACCGCCCGCCCCGCTGCCGCCCACCTCGTACGACGGCGGGGTCGTGGTCAGCCCCAGAGCCTTGCGTGCGGTGACCGTCCGGTCCGGTTCGAGCAGCCGGAAGCCCTTCTCGTAGTGCGCGTAGAAGGTGTCCGCGTCACCGGCCCCGGCCGCCTTCGACCACTCCGTCCGGGCCTTGTCGAGGTCGTCCGCGAGGGACGTCACCGGCCCGTTCACGTCCTGCGGCCAGTCGTGCCCGCGCAGCATCCCGCTCTGCTGGGCCAGCGCCGCGGTGACCCGGCGCGCCCACGCCCGGTGTCCCGGCAGGTCGTCCTCGACGTACTGCTCGGGCACCGTGTCCAGGGCCGCGTTCAGGACGTGCGCGGCCTTCAGATAGGCGATCTGGTGGGTGTCGAGGACGGTCTCGTCGTTGCGCAGCGGGCCGGTCAGCTTCTGGCCCTCGGTCGTGTTGCCGAACAGGCAGGTCACCAGTCGGTCGTCGGCCTCCCAGCTCTGCCGGGTGGGCACCAGGTAGTACACGTCCACGTCGTCGGGGACGGCCCAGGTGTCCATCGCGTAGCTGTCCTGGAGTCCGTAGCAGCGGCTGCCGGCGGTCTCGTCCATCGACTCCTCGCCCGGGTACGGGCCGTCCGGCAGGTGGAAGGAGGCGAACACCTCGGCGTCGTGCGCCTCGGCGCAGGCGACCTTGGTGAGGTCGTACGTCTCGCCCCGGAGGGAACCGCCCGGCGCGTCGAAGCACTCGCCCTTGGACAGCGAGAAGACCGCGCTGTCGCGCGCGCCCTCCTTGACCCCCTCCCAGAAATCGCCCGCCGCGCCGGTGCCGAACACCAGCGCCCACAGCACGAGCCCGATCACGGACAGCACGGAGCCGCCGACCGCCAGGCCCTTGCCGCGCTCCCCGCGCCGCTTGATCTGCCGGAGGGCGATCACCCCCAGGACCAGCCCCACGCCCGGCAGGCAGCACAGGACGCCGAGGACGAGGGAGGAGATGGCCAGCCCGTTCACGGGCACCGGCCGGCCGTAGGGGTCGTGGCCCGGTCCCCACCCGGGGTGCGGCGGCTGCCCCTGGGGACCGGGCGGGTACGGCTGCTGCCCGTACGGGCCCTGGGGATAGGGGCCTTGGGCATACGGGCCTTGGGCATACGGGCCGTGGGCATACGGGCCGTGCGCGTACGGATCCTGCGGATACGCGTCCGGCGGATACGGACCGGGCTGCGGGTGCTGCCCTTCGGGCTGCTGAGGACCGGGGGGCGGAGGTATGGACACCGGTACCGTGCTCCTGGTTCGAACGACAAAGGCGCGAACTGACGTACGACTTCGCGCATCGTAAGCGCGGTCCGGGCAGGGACGGAATCCGGCCGCACCGCGCGACGGCCCTGCCGCGCCGGTGCGCGGCGGCCGGCCCGCTCACGGCCCCGGGCCGGCCGCGGAACGCGGAGGGCCGTGTCCGAGCGCCGTACCGCAGCCGTCCGCCGTACCGGGACCGGCCGGGTCACGCCCCGGCCCGCCCGGCGCCACCGCCGCCGCCCACGCGGCAGGGGCACGGGCCGTCAGTCACACGGGACTTCCTCGACGACGTTCTCCCCGAAGCGCCAGGAACCCCGGTTGCCGAACGCCTCGGCGCGCAGCCCCATGTCCCGGCCGATCCGGGCGGCCCGCCGGTGCGACACGTCCGGGTAGTCCGCCGGGTGCACCCGGACGTAGCCGCTGCGGTCGGCGGGATACGTGCGCAGTGCCTCGCGCAGCCGCTCCTCCTGCTCGTCCGGGGTGCCGCGGCCGGCGGCCGGGCACGTCTCCCGCGGCCCGGCGCAGGTCTTCGGCGCGTCGTGCTGGTCCCGCAGCGTGGTGTCCGGTCCGCGCCAGGCCATCCAGCCGACGGCGGCGAGCGCGGCGACGACGAGCAGCCCCGCGCCGACCACGTCGCCGGTGGCGTCCGCCTGGCCCGGTGTCTGGGGGCGGAGTACACCAGCGGGGTCCTCGATCACCCGGATGCGCTGCCCGACGTCGAACCGGTCGGACGTGGCCTTCAGCGCGGGACCGGGGACCTCGGTGCCGTCCAGGTGCTCCACCTCGTAGTTGTAGCCGCGGGGCCCCCGCCCCTGCGCCGGGTCGCGCCACTCCTTCACCACCGTCACGGTGGTCTCCTCGCCGCGCCGCTGGAGGGTGAGGTCGTCGCGGACCACGGAGGCGATGTACGCGGACATCGCGGACGCGAACACGATGAAGAGGGCCGCGGAGAAGCTGTACTCCCAGGCGCCCAGCCCGGCGAGGAGCGCGATCAGCACCACCCCGTGCCCGATCCACAGGAGCATCTCGCCGACGGGCCCGATGTCGTCCGCGAGCAGGAACATCCCCCAGATACCGGCGAGCACGTAGCAGCCGGTGCCGATCGCCAGCGGCCCGCGGTAGCGCACCCGGATCGCCCCCACCTCGCCCTCGTAGCCGGCCCTCACGTCCGCCTCCCTGTCCCGGCGCCCTCCTGCGGCAGGCCGCCCGCGGCACCGCCGGACCCTTCCCCACGGGACGCGCCGCATAATCGAGGCCGTCAACTTCCGCGGCCCGCCGCCGCCCGCACGTAGGTACCGGCGGGCGAGTGACGCCGCGGGCCGACCGCCCGGCAGGGTCCCGCCGATCCTGCGGGTACCGAAGGCCCTGCGGGTCCCGAAGGCCCTGCCGGTCCTGCGGGCCCTTCCGGTCCTGCGGGCCCTGACAGGGCGTCAGCGGACGGCGGCCGTTCGCCGGAAGGCGGCCGTTCGCCAGAAGGCAGCCGTTCGCCAGAAGGCAGCCGTTCGCCAGAAGGCAGCCGTTCGCCGGGAGGCGGCCCTGCGGCTACGCCTCCGGGACCGTCGACGCGCGGGCGACGAGATGCGGGCGCAGCCGCCGGGAGCGGACGTCTTCCTCGCGCAGCCGCCGCAGCAGCAGGCCCATGGCCTGGCGGCCCATGTCGAACATGGGCGAGTGGATCGTGGTGAGCGGCACCGGGATCTCGGCGACGACGGGGATGTCGTTGTACCCGACGACGGCCACGTCCGCGCCCGGCCGCAGCCCGTGTTCCCGCAGCGCCCCTATGACGCCGATCGCGGCGGTGTCGTTGACGGCGAAGATGGCCGTGGGGCGGGGATTCAGCCGCAGCAGTTCGGCGCCCGCCGCGTGCCCTCCGGAGTTGTCGAAGCGCGAGTGGAGCACGTACTCCGGGGGCAGCGGCAGGCCGGCCTTCTCGTAGCGGCGGACGAAACCGGCGGTGCGCTCCGCACCGGTGCTGGCGTAGGGCTCCCCGGCCACCACCCCGACCTGCCGGTGGCCGAGTTCCAGCAGGTGCTCGGCGGCCAGGCGCCCGCCGAGCAGGTCGTCGGTGGTGACGGACAGATGGCCTTTCAGACGGCGGGAGACCAGGACATAAGGGATTTTCCGGTCGGCGAGCGTCTGGACCAGTTCGTCGCCGTCGAGCCGGGCGTCACCCAGCACGATGCCGTCGACGCGGCGGGCGAGGAGTTCTTCGAGGCGCTCGCGCCGCAGGGCCGGGTCGTCGGTGGTGTTGACGACGAAGGTGTTGTAGCCGTGCCCGGCGGCCTCCGCGTCCAGGCCCTCGTAGATGCGCGCCAGGACGAAGTCGGTCAGCCGCGGGACCAGGACCCCGAAGACCCGGCTGCGGCCGGTGCGCAGGGCGGTGGCCGCGGGGTCGCGCTGGTAGCCCAGCTCGGCGGCGAGCGCGCGGATGCGTTCGGCGGTGGCGGCGCCGATGCCGGGCGCCCCGGGAGTCAGCGCCCGGGACACGGTCGAGACGTGCACCCCCGCGCGGGCGGCCAGGACGGCCAGGGTCACGGTGCTGTCGGAGGGGGGCGGGGCGGCGGTCACACGACGTTTCTATCGCATCGGCCCGGCGGCCGGGAAACCGCGGTCCGCATCACCTCTTGTCGTCCCGCAAAGGATTGCATAGAGTCCTCGCAATCGTTCGCGCAATCGTTCGCGCAAACGTTCTCGCGGACGATTGTGCAAAGGATTGCTCACCTGTGCGCCCACCGGCCGTGGAGGGACCCGTGACCCGTTTCCGTCTGATCGCCACCGGCGGCACCATCGCGAGCCGGCGGTCGGCAGGGGGCCTGCTGGCCGAGACCACCGGCGCGCAGCTCCTGGCGGCGAGCGAACTGGGCGCTTTGGAGGTGGAGGTCGACGACTTCACCACCAAGGGCAGCTACGCCTTCACCCTGGACGACCTCCTCGCGCTCGTGCGCCGCGTCCACGACGCGCTGGCCCAGGGCGTGGACGGCGTGGTCGTCACCCACGGGACCGACACCATGGAGGAGTCCGCGTTCCTGCTGGACCTCTTCCACGCGGACCCGCGGCCGGTCGTGCTCACCGGCGCGCAGCGGCCCTTCGACAGCCCGGCCCCCGACGGTCCGGCCAACCTCGCGGCCGCGTTCGCCGTCGCGGCGAGCCCCCAGGCGCGGGCGCTCGGGCCGCTGCTGGTCTTCGACGGGCTGGCCTGGCAGGCCCGGGGCGTGCGCAAGGTGGAGACCCTGGCCGCCGCCGCCTTCGGGGCACCCGGGCGCGGCCCCTGTCTGCGCGTGACGCACGATCGCGTACTGCCGCTCGGCGCGCGGTCCCGCCCGTCCGCCTTCGACCTGGACGCCGTACGGGAACTGCCCCGGGTCGACGTCGTCGCCGCCTACGCCGGGGCCGACGGAGCCCTGCTTCAGGCCGCGGTCGCCGCCGGGGCCGGCGGCGTCGTGGTGCAGGCGCTGGGCGCGGGCAACGCGTCCCCGGCGATGACGGCCGCCGTGGCCCGGCTGGTCGACCGGGGCGTGCCGGTGGCCGTGTGCAGCCGGGCGTTCAGCGGCCCGGTCGCCCCGATGTACGGCGGGGGCGGCGGTGCGGATCTGGAACGCGCCGGCGCCGTTTTCGCGAGTGATCTGAGCCCCTGGCAGGCCAGATTGCTACTTTCCGTATCAATTGCCCATAAACCGGAAGATCCCGGAGCCGTTCTCAGACAGTGGCTCCAACAGGAGGCGTCCGCCGGGGCCCACGTCCGGCGGATGTCCGACGGCGCCCGCACATCAGACCAAGGAGCATCATGAGCAAAGAGATCTTCGTGTCCTTCGGTGTGGACATCGACGCGGTGGCCGGGTGGCTCGGCTCGTACGGCGGAGAGGACTCCCCCGACGACATCTCCCGCGGCATGTTCGCCGCCGAGGTCGGCGTGCCGCGGGTCCTCGAACTCTTCCGCCGGCACGGCCTCACCCAGACCTTCTTCTGGCCGGGGCACTCGATCGAGACCTTCCCCGAGCAGTTCGACGCCTGTGTCGCCGCCGGGCACGAGATCGGTGTGCACGGCTACTCGCACGAGAACCCGATCGCGATGAGCCGCGAGCAGGAGTCGACGGTCCTGGACCACTGCATCGGCCTCATCCAGTCGCGCACCGGCCGCCGGCCCACCGGGTACGTCGCGCCCTGGTGGGAGTTCTCCCCGGTGACCAACGAACTGCTGCTGGAGCGCGGCATCAAGTACGACCACTCCCTCATGCACCGCGACTTCGAGCCGTACTACGTCCGCGTCGGCGACAGCTGGACCAAGATCGATTACGACGCGCCGGCCGAGTCGTGGATGAAGCCCCTCGTACGCGGCCGGGAGACCGACCTCATCGAGATCCCGGCCAACTGGTACCTCGACGACCTGCCGCCGATGATGTTCATCAAGGCCAGCCCCAACAGCCACGGCTTCGTCAACCCCCGCGACATCGAGTCGATGTGGCGCGACCAGTTCGACTGGGTCCACCGCGAGAGCGACTACGCGGCGTTCACCATGACCATCCACCCCGATGTCTCCGGCCGACCCCAGGTACTCCTCGCCCTCGAACGGCTGATCGAGCACATCGGCTCCCACGAGGGTGTCCGCTGGAGCACCTTCGACACCATCGCCGACGACTTCGCCCGACGCCGTCCCCGGGAGGTCTGAGCCATGTCCTCCTCCACCTCCGCGCAGACCGCGGGCGTGCCCGTCTGGGAACGTCCCGTGACGTCCCGGTCGCTGATGCGCATATCCGCCGTGTGTTTCCTCGCCTGGGTGGTGTCGGTCTACGACTACACCCTCTTCGGCACCCTGCTGCCCAAGATCGCCGACAGTTTCGGCTGGTCAACGGCGCACGCCACCAACGTCGCCACCTGGGTGACCGTCGGCACCTTCGTCATCGCGCTCACCGTCGGCCCGCTGCTGGACCGCGTCGGCCGCAAGCGCGCCCTGGTCATCGCCATCCTCGGCGCGGCGCTCAGCTCCGGGTTCACCGGCCTGGCCGCCGGCGCCGTCTCCCTGGTCGTGATCCGCGCCTTCTCCGGGTTCGGCTACTCGGAGGAACTGGTCAACACCGTCTACCTCAACGAGATGTACGGCAAGGCGCGCAGCCGCGGCTTCATGTACAGCTTCGTGCAGAGCGGTTGGCCGGTGGGGGCGCTGCTCTCGGCGGGACTGACCGCCGCGCTGCTGCCCACCCTGGGCTGGCGCTGGTCCTTCGTCGTCGCCGTGGTCCCCTCCGTCCTGGTCGCCCTCGCCGCCTGCAGGCTGCCCGAGTCGCCTGCCTTCGCGGCCCTCAAGGAGATACGACGGCTGAAGGCCGACGGGGACACCGCCGCGGCCGACGACCTCTCCCGGCGCATGGGTATGACGGTGTCCGGCGAGGCCAAGGCGACCCTGCGCGACGTGTTCGCGCCGGGGCTGCGCCGCCACACCGTCTGCCTGTCGCTGGCCTGGCTGTTCAACTGGATGGCCATCCAGGTGTTCTCGGTGCTCGGCACCACCGTCCTCACCCAGGGCAAGCACGTCTCCTTCAGCAACGCCCTGCTGGTCCTGGTCCTCGCCAACGCGGTCGGCTTCGCCGGCTACCTGTTCCACGGCTGGATCGGGGACCGCGTCGGCCGCCGGTCCACCATCATCGTCGGCTGGACCATCGGCGCCGTCCTCACCGCCCTGATGCTGCTCGGCCCCGACTCCAGCGCCTTCGTCATCCCCCTGTACGCGCTGTCGCTGTTCTTCCTGACCGGTCCGTACGCGGCCCTGCTGTTCTACATGGGCGAGTCCTTCCCCGCCCAGGTCCGCGGTCTCGGCCCGAACGTGGCGCACACCATGGGCCCGGTCGGCGCGATCGTGGGCTCGGCGCTGCTGACCGGCCTGCTCAGCGCCGGGACCTCCATGGTCGTGGCGGCCCTGATCGCCGGGTCCGCCTTCATGCTGGCCTCCGGTGTGGTCATGCTCGGCACCAACCGCGTGGACCAGGGCGAACGGACCGCGGCGCCGCGCCTGCACCCCGAAGGAGCCGTCTCATGACCGCCCCCGGGCAGTCCGCTCCGGCCCGCGACGACGGCCTGACCGGTCAGGTCGCCGTCATCACCGGGGGCGCGAGCGGCATCGGCAGGGCACTGGCGGTCGCCTACGCGCGCGCCGGCGCCGTCAGCGTGCTCGGCCACTACCCGAAGGACCCGCACGACGTACGGCAGACGGTCCGCGAGGTCGAGGCCGCCGGCGGCCGGGCCCTGGCCGTCGACGTCGACATCCGCGACCCCGAACAGTCCGACGCCCTGGCACAGGCGGCCGTGGACCACTACGGCCGGCTCGACATCGCCGTGGCCGCGGCCGGGATCCTGCGCCGCGCCCCGCTCGCCGACCTCAGCGACCGGGCCTGGGACGACATGCTCTCCGTCGATCTCACGGGCGTCCTGCGCCTGTTCCGCTCCGCGGCCGGCGTGATGACCGGTCCGGGCGCCATGGTCGCCGTCTCCTCCATCGCCGGCGGGGTCTACGGCTGGGACGACCACGCCCACTACGCCGCCGCGAAGTCCGGCGTGCTGGGGCTGTGCCGCTCGCTGGCCGTGGAACTCGCCCCGCGGGGCATCCGCGTCAACTGCGTCATCCCCGGCCTGATCGAGAGCCCGCAGTCGCTCGACCCGGTCAACTCGCTGGGCCCCGAGGGTCTGGCCGAGGCCGGCCGGATCATCCCCTGGGGACGGGTGGGCTCCACGGACGAGGCGGCGCGCACCATCCGCTTCCTCACCGGTGCCGACGCCGCCTACGTGACCGGGCAGCACCTCATCGTCGACGGCGGTCTCACCGTCCGCTGGCCGAGCTGAAGGAAACCGACACCGCCATGAGTCAGTCACTGAAACAGCGCGTCGCCGTCGTCACCGGCGCCGCGAGCGGGATCGGCGCGGCCGTCGCCGACGCCTTCGCGGCCGAGGGCGCCCGCCTCTTCCTCGCCGACCGCGACCTCGACGGCGCCGAGGCGACCGCGGCCCGGACCCGGGCGGCAGGCACCACGGCGACCACCCACCGGGTCGACCTCACCGACGCGGACGCCACCCGCGCGATGATCGACACGGCGCACCGGGAGTTCGGGCGCATCGACATCCTCGTCAACTGCGCCGGGCTGCTCACCGAGGTGCCCTTCGTCGACATGCCGGTGCACATCTGGGACGAGATGATCGACGTGGACCTGCGCAGCGTGTTCCTGTGCTGCCGCTGGACGGCGCCCCTCATGGTCCGCCAGGGCACGGGCCGCATCATCAACGTCTCCTCGCAGCTCGCGCTGAAGGGCGGCGAGAGCCTGGTCCACTACTCCGCGGCCAAGGCCGGGGTCATCGGCCTCACCAAGGCCCTGGCCCGCGAACTCGCCCCGCACGGCGTCCTGGTGAACGCCATCGCCCCCGGCCCCGTCGAGACCCCGATGGTGGCCGGGATCAGCGAGGACTGGAAGAAGGCGAAACGCGCCGAACTCCCCCTGGGCCGCTTCGGCGTGCCGACGGAGGTGGCCCCGACCGCCGTACTGCTCGCCGGTGACCCCTCGGGCAACCTGTACGTCGGGCAGGTCCTCGGGCCCAACAGCGGCGACGTGATGCCCTGAACACCCCGGGGAAGGGGAACCATGTGCGGCGCGTGCGGTACCGGTACGGTCCGTCCGCCCTGGGAGGTCGTCCTGGCGGGCGACCGTCCCGCGGACCGGCGGCGACGGGCGGCGGCCGCCGCCGAGGCTGCGGGCGGCCGGGTCGGGGTCGCCCCGTGGGGCGCCGCCGGTTACCTCGTCACCCCGCGGACCGGCCCCCCGAGGCACGTACCCGACCTCGACCGGCTCGCCGCCTGTCTCCTCCCGTACCTGCGCCGGCACCACCCGCTGCCGGAGTGCCCCGCCTGCCCGCACGAGGCGGCACGCCACCGGGTGGTCCTGCCCGCCGGCCCGGACCCGCAACGCCTCGCCGTCTGGGCGGCGCTGGCCGGCGCCCACGGCGGCGCGGGACGGCTCGGGATCGAGATCCACGTACCGGGCGGGCCTCCCCTGTCCGCGTCCGCGACGCCTGAACACCCGTCGGACGATGCACCGGTGCGGGTACGCCCCGGCAGCCCCGCCGGGCCGGCCGTCGTACTGTGCGGGCCGCACGCCGTGGAGTACGCGGACCATCTGCGCCGGCACCTCGGTCCGGTGCCGCGGCGCGACGCGAGCGCGCCCCCTGCCGGGTGAGGGGATCCACCCGGCGGGACGGGTCAGTCGTGAGGGAGGCCGCCGCCGCGTGGGCTCCGCTCCGCCACCGGCACGGGCGCGATGAGGCGGTGTGCCTCGCCGCGCCCAGGAGGCACGACGTCCGTCGGTTCGCCTAGCCCTTCGTCACCAGGAAGACCGGGTTGGTCAGGGCGGCCATCGGGCCGAACATCAGGGCGTCGCCCATGGTGTTGCCCTGGCCGGGGCTGCCGTCCGCCATCGGGTGGCGCACCTCGGCGCGTACGTACGACACGAGCGAGGCGGTCGTCCGCCACACCACGGTGCCGGAACCGGAGGCGCCCACCGACTCCTGGTGCATCTGGCCCTCGTCGGTGATGAAGCGGACGGTGCCGCCCGGGACGCCCTCGACGTCGAGGCGGACGTCCACCGGCGCGTCGGCGGGGACGGTCAGCTTCTCGCCGATGCCGGCCTGCTTGCCGTTGCCGGTGGCGGTGAAGGTCAGCTTGACGGAGGACGACTCCGCGATCCAGCTCCGGCCCGCGCGGATACCGGCCATGACGGCGTCGGTGGCCAGGTCGTCCGCCTGGACGACGTTGTGCGGCAGGCCGATGACGTTCGGCACGCTGTGCGCGTCGCTGTTGCCCATGGCCGGGAGCCAGCGCTTGCCGGTGCGGACGGCCTCACCGAGCTTCTGGTCCCAGGTGCTGACCGCGTGCTCGTCGTCGTAGGTCCACGGGCCGGTCCACACCTCGGTGGCATCGGCGTCGTCGAAGCCGAACTTCCACTGGCTGGCTATGTAGGCGCAGTACATGTGCGCGGGGACCACGAGACCGCCGCCGCGGTGCACCTGGCGCGCGAAGCGGCCGAAGTCGTCGTCGCGCGAGCGGTAGCGCCAGTCGATCCACTCACCGGGCGGGAGGCCGAGGGCCAGCCAGTGACCGTTGCGGGTGGTGACCTCCTCACCGGTCATGATCAGCAGGTCCGAGCCGGCGTACTCGCCCCACACCGCGTGCGAGGAGGAGGTGTTGTGGTCGGTGGAGACCATGAAGTCGAGGCCGGCGGCGCGCGCACCGGCGGCGACCTCGCTCGGCAGACGCTTGCCGTCGGAGTAGACGGTGTGCAGGTGGCAGTCGCCGCGGTACCAGTCACGGCCGCGGCCCTTGGCTCGCTGCGGCGGGTAGTTCTTCACGTACGCGGGGCCGGGCTCGCCGTATGTCAGGGTCACCTGGACCTGGTAGTTCAGGCCCTGCGGCGCCACCTGGTAGGGGCCGAGGACGATGTGCCAGGTGCCGGCGTTGACCGGGCCGGGCAGGTATCCCGGCGTGGCGTCGCTGTTGCTGATCTCGAACGAGGTGCGGAAACCACCGGACCAGCCGCGGAAGCCACGGCCGCCGAGGGCGATGCCCCGCTCGTCGAACACACCGATGTCGCAGGAGTTGCCCGGGGTGCCGGAGGGCACGGACGGCTTGTCGTAGGAGTACGAGACCGCGATCTTCTGCACGCCCTTGGGGACCTCGACCGGGAGGTAGACGAAGTCCGCGACCCCGGTCTCCAGGAACCCGCTGATGGTGCGGGTCACGTCACCGCTGGTGGGCGCGGCACCGGCGGAGGAGCCGTCGGCCGCCTGCGCGAACGACACCGGGGCCAGGGTGAGGGCGGCGGCGCCGGCCATCCCCACGGTCAGCAGCCGCCGCCGGCCGAGGCCGGCGTCCGAGCCGCCGGCGCCCACGGCATCGGCCGGGAGCGGGTTGACATTGTTTTCGCAATGTCCGTCAAGACACATATTGCCCTCTGCAAGATCGGTGATCGGTGCTCGTTGAACACACCGGAAGCCCTCAGACACTGATCCGGCCCGGTGGACGGCGGGTGATGTCGGAATGAAGGGTTTGCGGCAGACGGGCATAGACCTGCAAAGATGTGCTAACGGAGCCGAACCCGTCACAGCGGGTGAACGGCGGTCGGGACGAGCCCGGCCGCCGGGCGGGGCCCGGCCGGGGCCCGCCGCGCACCGCGTGCGGGGAGTGCGGACACACCGTCCGGCTCACCGCGTGCGGGGAGTACGGACACACCGTCCGGCTCACCGCGTGCGGGGAGTACGGACACACCGTCCGGCTCACCGGGCCCGGCTGTCCGCCGCGCCCGGAATGCGCAGGTGCTGGCCCAGGAAGAAGGCCGCGCGGTCCAGCGCCTCGTCGGCCTCGTCGAGGACGCCGGCGAACGACTGGAACACATGAGGTACGTCGGCGGTGACGTCGAGGATGACGTCCACCCCGGCGGCCGTCGCGCGGGCGGCCAGCCGCGTGGAGTCGTCCAGGAGCACCTCGTTGGTGCCCACCTGGAGGAGCATCGGCGGGAAGCCGGTGAGGTCGGCGAGGGCGGCCGGGCTGAGCAGGGGCTGGTTCGGGTCCTGCCCCGCGAGGTACATGACCTCGGTGTGGCGCAGGGACTCGCGGGTGAAGAACGGGTCGACGCCCTCCTTGGTGACCATGCTCTCGCCCGTCCGGCCCGCGTCGAGTCCGGCGGAGAACGCCACGATCGCCGCGGGGAGGGGCAGGCCCGCGTCGCGGGCGGCCAGGCAGGTGGTGACGGTGAGGCCGCCCCCGGCGGAGTCCCCGGCGAACACGATGGCGGACGGGTCCTCGCCGCTGTCGAGGAGGGCGCGGTAGGCGCTCAGGGTGTCCTCGACGGCGGCGGGGAAGGGGTGCTCGGGGGCGAGCCGGTAGTCCAGTGAGAGCGCCTTGATCCCGGTCCGGGCGACGAGGTTGCCCGTCAGCGACAGCGCGGTCTCGGGCGACCCGAACACGAAGGCGCCGCCGTGGAAGTACAGGAGGGTCCCAGGTCGCGGGGTCCCGGCCGGTTCGACCAGCAGGGCGGGGCGCGGGCCGAGCGTCGTGGCCGTGGTGCGGATCCCGTCCGGGACCCTCGTCTCGGCCATCATCTCCCGGAATCCGGCCCGTAGTTCCTCCACCGGTACGGGGCCCGCCGGCCGGGGCTGCCGCACCATCGCGTCGATCATCGCGCGCTGTTCCCTGCTCATGTTCCGCTCCTCGCTCTCGTCGTGGGCGTCCGGTGCCGCGAGCCCGGCCGCTGACGTGAGCCCGGCCGGTGCCGCGAGCAGCCGGTGCCGTATGGGTGGCCGGAGGCGTCAGTGGCCCACCGCCGCACATAGCTGCCGCTACACTATATGCCGTGGCATATACATCTGGCGACGACACCTCCGGCCTCCCGGCCTTCTTCTCCGACCTCGTACGGTGCGAGACGCGTCTGTACAACGCGCTGAACGACCGCCTTCGCGAGCGGCACGGCATTGTCACCTCGCAGTTCGAGTTGCTGCGCCGCCTCCGGGACCACCCCGGGGCGCGGGTCGCGGACCTCGCCGCGGAGTTCGCGATCGGCATCGGGGCGACCAGCAAGAGCGTCGACCGGCTGGAGCGGCACGGCTGGGTCGCCCGGCAGCGGAATCCGGCGGACCGCCGCTCGTCACTGCTGGCGCTGACCGACGAGGGCCTGCGGCTGGTCGACGCGGCCGACCGCACCTTCACGGAGCGACTGGCCGAGCTGATCGGGGGCGCTCTGGACGAAGCCGCGACGGCAGCCGCCGCGCGGACCTTCGCACTGCTGCGCTCCGCGCTGGAACGCGACCGGATCGGCATGCCCACGGGGTGACGGGCGCCCGCGGACCGACTGCCGCACTCCGGCCATGTAAGCCGTGTCCATGCCATTGACAAAGAGCGGGTAAACCTGAAATCTGTCACCCAAGAGCCGCAAAATATCAATGAGTTGACGCAAAATCACAACTTTGTTGAGTGGTGCCGACCCGCCGGGCAGTTCCGCCTGCCCGGGTCGCCCCGCGTCCCGGTCCCGCACGACCGCGTCACCTCACGGCCCGGCACACCCACGCGCCCCTTCGCACCACCAGCGTCGCCCCGCACCACCGGCACCACCACGCGCAGCCCCTCCGTATCACCGTCGTAGCACCGTGTGCTCCCACCCCCAGTCGTCCCTGCCATGGAACGAGGACGCCATGAGACGGAAACGATTCGGCCTGCGGACGATCACCGGCCTGCTCCTGGCCGGCCTGATCACCGTGGGCCTCCAGCCCGCTGTCGCGACCGCCGCGGAGGCCGCCGCGGAAGCCCCCGCGGGGCCCAACCTCGCGCTCGGCAAGAGCGCCACGGCCGGCGGATCCAACGGCAGCCATCCCGCCGCCAACGTCACCGACGGCAGCCAGCAGAGCTACTGGGAGGGCCCCGCCGGGTCCTTCCCGCAGTGGGTCCGGGTCGACCTGGGCTCCGCCGTCGAGGTGGACCAGGTCGTACTGAAGCTGCCCGCCTCCTGGGAGGCGCGGAGCCAGACCCTCGCCGTCGAGGGCAGCTCCGACGGCTCGGCCTTCAGCACGCTGTCCGCCTCGGCCGCCACCCGCTTCGACCCGGCCGCCGCGGGCTCGGTCAGCGTCGACCTCACCGCCCGCACCGTGCGCTACGTCCGGGTCCAGGTGAGCGCCAACACCGGCTGGAACGCCGCCCAGCTCTCCGAGCTGGAGGTCTACGGCACCGGGGGCGGCGACCCCACGACCCCGCCCCTGGACGGCGCCAACCTGGCCCGGGGCAAGCCGATCGAGGCGTCCTCGACCACCCAGAACTTCAACGCGGCGAACGCCAACGACGGCCAGGTCACCAGCTACTGGGAGTCCAGCGGCCACCCCGCCACCCTCACCGTCCGGCTCGGCGCGAACGCCGACGTCACCGGGGTCACGGTCAAGCTGAACCCCGATCCGGCCTGGGCGGCCAGGACCCAGACCGTCGAGGTCCTCGCCCGTGAGCAGGCCGCGACCGGCTTCACCTCGGTGAAGGCCGCCGCCGTCTACAGCTTCAGCCCGAGCGCGAACACCAACACCGTCACCATCCCGGTGACCGGGCGCTTTGCCGACGTACAGCTCAAGTTCACCGCCAACTCCAGCGGATACGGCGCGCAGGTCGCCGAGTTCGAGGTGATCGGGACCGCCGCCCCCAACCCCGACCTGGTGGTGAACGACCTGACGTGGACGCCGGCGTCGCCCGTCGAGACGGACACCGTCACCGTCCAGGCGACCGTGCGCAACGCGGGCACCGCCGCGTCCCCGGCCTCCACGGTCAACGTCAGCGTGGACGGCACCATCGCCGGCAGCGCCCCGGTCGGCGCCCTCGCCGCCGGTGCCACCGCGACCGTCCCGGTGGGCATCGGCAAACGCGCCACGGGCAGCTACACCGTCTCCGCCGTGGTCGACCCCACGGACACCGTGCCCGAACTCGACAACACCAACAACAGCCGCACCGCCACGAACAAACTGACCGTCGCCCAGGCCCCCGGCCCGGACCTGGAGGTCACCGGCATCACCACCAACCCGTCCAGCCCGGCCGCCGGCACCGCCGTCTCCTTCACGGTCGCCGTGCACAACCGGGGCACCACGGCCGTCGCGGCCGGTACGGTCACCCGGCTGGTGGCGGGCGGCCAGACCCTGAACGGCACCGCCGGGGCGATCGCCGCGGGCGCCACCCAGCAGGTCGCGATCAGCGGCACCTGGACCGCGACCAGCGGGGCCGTCGTGCTCGCGGCGACCGCGGACGCCACCAACACCGTCGCCGAGACCAACGAGAACAACAACGTCTTCTCCCGTTCGATCGTGGTCGGCCGCGGCGCCGCCGTGCCGTACGTCGAGTACGAGGCCGAGCAGGGCACCTACACCGGCACCCTGCTGACCACCGACCAGAAGCGCACGTTCGGCCACACCAACTTCGCCACCGAATCCTCCGGCCGGCAGTCGGTGCGGCTCGCCTCCACCGGCCAGTACGTGCAGTTCACCTCCACCAGCCCGGCCAACTCCCTGGTGGTCCGCAACTCCATCCCGGACGCCCCGGGCGGCGGCGGCCAGGAGGCCACCATCAGCCTCTACGCGAACGGCACCTTCGTCCGCAAGATCAATCTGACCTCCAAGTACAGCTGGCTGTACGGCAACACCGACTCGCCCGAGGGCCTGACCAACACCCCGGGGACCGACGCGCGCCGCCTCTTCGACGAGTCGAACGCGCTGCTCACCCAGACCTACCCGGCGGGCACCGTCTTCCGGTTGCAGCGCGACGCCGGTGACACCGCCGCGTACTACGTCATCGACCTGGTCGATCTCGAACAGGTCGCCCCGCCCGCCGCGCAGCCCGCGGGCTGTGTCTCCATCACCGAGTACGGTGCCGTCCCGAACGACGGGCTCGACGACACCGACGCCATCCAGCGCGCGGTGACCGCGGACCAGAACGGGCAGATCGACTGCGTGTGGATCCCGGCCGGCCAGTGGCGCCAGGAGCAGAAGATCCTCACCGACGACCCGCTCAACCGCGGCCAGTACAACCAGGTCGGCATCAGCAACGTCACCATCCGGGGCGCCGGGATGTGGCACTCCCAGCTCTACACCCTCACCCCGCCGCAGCAGGCGGGCGGCATCAACCACCCGCACGAGGGCAACTTCGGCTTCGACATCGACGGCAACACCACCATCTCCGACATCGCCATCTTCGGCTCGGGCACCATCCGGGGCGGCGACGGCGGCGCCGAGGGCGGAGTCGGGCTCAACGGCAGGTTCGGCAAGAACACCAAGATCAGCAACGTGTGGATCGAACACGCCAACGTGGGCGTCTGGGTGGGCCGCGACTACGACAACATCCCCGAGCTGTGGGGACCCGCCGACGGCCTCCAGTTCACCGGGATGCGCATCCGCGACACCTACGCGGACGGCATCAACTTCACCAACGGCACCCGCAACTCGTCGGTGGAGAACTCGTCCTTCCGCAACACCGGGGACGACGCCCTCGCCGTGTGGGCCAACAAGTACGTCAAGGACCAGTCGGTCGACATCGGCCACGACAACCACTTCCGCAACAACACGATCCAGCTGCCCTGGCGGGCCAACGGCATCGCGGTCTACGGCGGCTACGGCAACACCATCGAGAACAACCTGGTCTACGACACCATGAACTACCCGGGCATCATGCTGGCGACCGACCACGATCCGCTGCCGTTCTCCGGGCAGACCCTCATCGCCAACAACGCCCTGTACCGCACCGGCGGCGCGTTCTGGGGCGAGGCCCAGGAGTTCGGGGCCATCACCCTGTTCGCCCAGGGCCAGGGCATTCCGGGGGTCGTGATCCGGGACACCGAGATCCATGACTCGACGTACGACGGGATCCAGTTCAAGTCCGGCGGCGGCACGGTGACCGCGCAGATCAGCAACGTCACCATCGACAAGTCCAACAACGGCTCCGGCATCCTCGCCATGGGCGGCGCCCGCGGCAGCGCCACCCTGTCCGACGTCACCGTCACGAACTCGGCCCAGGGCGACATCCTGGTCGAACCCGGCTCACAGTTCGTGATCAACCAGGGGGTGAAGGGCGCCGGCGACGGGCGTTGACCTTCGGCTCCGCCAGGGACAGCGGGGATACCCCGCTCGGCCCCGCCGGGCTCCGGCCCGGCGGGGCCACTCACGTCCGCCTCACGTGCCGACCGCACCGGGCCCGACGGTCGCCACGCGGTGTGTCGCTGAGCCTCTTCCCCCTTCCCGCACGGGCCGATTGCTCAGCTTTGCGCCGCCCCGGCCCGACATTCAGACGCGGCTCACCACGGTCCACGTGCGATCAGCACGCCGAGCCAGGCGCCGAGCGCCAGCACGGTGAGCACGTAGATGATCTGCACCGTCGTGGTGGCGAACGGATGCGCGGTGGCCAAAGCAGCATCGGAGGGGGCATCGTCGTCCGGGTCCACGTCGGCCCAGACCCGTTTGCCCCAGGGCAGTGGCTCCGTTCCCCAGCGCCGTGACAGCGCTTCGACGAGTGCCAGTCCCCGGCCGTTGTCGTCGTCGGCACCTGCGGTCTTCCGTACCGGCGGGCTCTGGCACTTGTCGATCACCTCCAGCCGTACGCTCCCGGCCCCCCGACGCCGGATCGTCAGCCTGAACGTGCCGTGCCGCGCGTGCCGGACGGCGTTCGAGGCCAGCTCGGAGACGATCAGCTCCGCCGGGTCCACCAGGTCCGGCAAGTCCCAGCCCGTCAGGGTCCGGCGGACCAGTCGGCGGGCCTGCGGTACCGACGCGGCTTCACGAGGCAGGCAGACGGACACCACCGGCGACCCGTCTTCGGTCACCAGGACGCGGCGGCTCGGCTCACCGTCGCGCAACGGGAACGTGTCAGGCATGGGCTCCTCCCGCACCGTGGCGGCGCTGCCGCTCGTGGATCCCGGCGAGTGCCCGGCAGGACAGTGCCAGATCTTCGGCGCGTTCAGCGGCTTCCCGATCGGTGGGCGCCGGTTCGGCCGCAAGCACCTTCCGGACGCGGTCGAGGAGCCACTGCGCCGTCTGCCGGTCGTAGGAGTCCGGTTCCTCCGCGATGGCACGCGTGACGTCCTGGACCAGATCCGTGACGTACCCGCGCAGCTCCGCGACCCACGGGACCAGTTGCCGGCGCGGCGGCACCTTCTCCGGCAGGTCACGCGTCAGGAGCAAGACCTCGTCCCACGCCTGGCGCGGGCGCTCCAGGCTGGTACCCACCGATTCACAGGCCGGGGGCTCCGACTTTGGGACGCTGGTCGCTGTGTGACAGCGATGGTGCGAGACGGGAGGAGACACCGCTCGGCCGTCGCCCAAAAACACATCGCCCGACGCGAAGACCGGTTCATCTCCAACGCCTCGGCGCTCGATGGCCGGTCGCCGTTCGGCGTCGACCACGTTTTCCGGACCTGTCACATTCACCCGTGCGACCTCCGGGTGAGTGCCGACACTGTCGGAGGGCACGCCGTCGAGTGGTCAGTATGCGGAATGCGTCTCATGTGTCGCGACCTCCCAATAGGGTCGATTCAGGGACATCAATCACCGTAGAAAGCTGGCACTCGACCTTGAAGTGACCGCGAGTACGGGTGGTTTCTTGGAAACCACCGGAAATGGACGACTCATGCGGCCAAATACGCAACGAACCCCGACCCCTAGTACGGGTAAGGCTGCGCGGCCCCATACAGGGCTGCTCAGCGGTTACGTCCTGCGCGTGATTCGCGAGCAACAGGGCTGCACACAGGAGGGGGCCGCCGAACTACTCAAGGTGTCCCCGGACACGATCGCGGGGTGGGAATCCGGACGGCGCCCCCTACCGGCCGTACCAGTCGCAAAAATATTCACTTTAGGTCACCGGCTGATCAAAATGGGTGCCGCCCCCGACCTGCTCCGGACGTGGGCGCGCGCATTGGAGGCGGACGTGCTCCTTGCGACCACTCTCGACGAGAAGGCGTCGATCAACGATGCCCCGCTCGGCGCGATGGTGATGCAGCGTGAGCTTGCCGAGATCCTGGTGTGGCCGCTCAACGGCGTGCCGCCAGGCGCGGTACGCGCTCTGCCGACGCCCCCTCTGTCTCGTCGCGGCCCGGCACCATCGGGGCCGGAGCTGACCGCAGCCGAGCGCCGGACCTTCTTCAATCAGATGCGCCGTACAGCCGAGCAGGCACGCGGCCCGGCGCAATTCCTCCTTCGTCGCCAGGCCCTGTATCTGTCCGGCTACGACCGTGACGCCGAGGCAGCCGACTGGTTCACGGAACAGCATCGCGCCGAGCAGCCGGACGGCTGGCTAACGGCGTGGCTCAACAACCGCAGTATCGCTGCTGTCGCGGCCCGGCAAGGGGACCGCGAACGCATGGCATGGTTCATCGACACTGCACTCCAGGACGACGATGCCGGCGAGGCCGCGAATCTGGCTTACTGGGCATACTGGATCGGCGAAACGAACGTGCCGCAGTTCTCGGACGACTTTATCGCCGACGGTTCTCTCGGGTCCTGGCACGGGGACAGCCTTCTCGCACACCTCGTCGAGGGCTTCACGCCTGTCCACGGCTATGTGGAACTCAACATCCACAGCGTGTGGTCACTGCTCCAAGTCCGACCTGACCTGTTGCGATCGGGAGCAGCCACTCGCGCCCTGCGCGACCGACTGCCGATCATGTTGGATAGCGGGGAACTCTCGAAGCGAAGGCGACGGGAGTTGGCGAGTATCCGGTACGCGATCCGCCTCGCTGAGGCGTGAGAGGAGCCCGACGGTGTCCGAGGACCTGACCGACCTGACCGCGGTGGCCCGCTTTCTCTACGAGGCGGGAACCTTGAAGCAGACCAAGCGCAGTGGGTGGTGGATGGCCGGCATCAAGGACCCGGAGTCGGTCGCCGACCACTCGTGGCGTACCGCCGTGATCGCCACGGTCATCGCGAAACTCGAAGGAGCCGATCCGGCACGTGCCACGTTCCTCGCCGTCTGGCACGACAGCCAGGAAACCCGCACCGGCGACGTCAATCACCTCGGCAAGAAGTACGACGCCGAACAGGCCGCACCCGAGGCGGTCACCGCCGACCAGGTCTCCGGCATGCCCGCGATTGTCGCCGACGCGGTCAGGGAACTGGTGGCCGAGTACGAGGCCAAGGAGACCGCGGAAGCACAGTGCGCACGGGACGCGGACAAACTGGAGTGCATGATCCAGGGAATCGAGTACCGCGATCAGGGCTATGGCAACGCTCAGCGGTGGATCGACAACAGCCGGGGACGGATCACCACCAAAAGCGGGCAGGCACTCGCCGACGCAGTACTGGAGACGGGCTCCCTGGACTGGCTCCGCGCCGCCCTCGGCGAACGGATGAACTGAGTTCACGTCTCGTGGCTCGGCCCGGTGAAGTGCTGCCGCGGGCGTGCTGAAAGTCCCCGCCTGCGACGGACCGAGAAACTCGATTTCGGCGATGGCCACCTGTTGCTGGGCGTTCGTGGTGCTGTAGGACGTCTCCAGGGTGAAACGGACCGTGTTTTGCCACCTTCACCCGCGCCCGGCCGATGTCGCACCGCCGCTTCGCCCCACTCACGGGCGATCTGGGAAACTGGTGAAGTTGGAACGGATCAGGAGGAACGGAACAGTGGGTACAGCACCTATACGTTTCGCCATCGTGGGCACCGGCTGGCGGGCCCGGTTCTACGCGCGGCTGGCCCAGGCACTGCCCGAACGGCTCGCGGTGGCCGGAGTCGTGACGCGCTCCGCCGAACGTGCCCGGCAGGTGGAGGCCGAGTGGGGGGTGCCCGCCCATCGGTCCGTCGGTGAACTGTCCGCCGACAGACCGGAGTTCGTGATCGCTTCGGTGCCGTGGGAGGCGTCGCCCCGGGTCGTGCGGGAACTCGTCGAGCACGAGATGCCGGTCCTGGCGGAGACGCCACCGGCACCCGACGCGCCGGGACTGCGGGAGTTGTGGGCCGCGGTGGGCGGCGCGCGGCGGGCCGACGGCAGCGGGCTCGTGCAGGTCGCGGAGCAGTACACGCTGATGCCCGGCCACGCCGCCCGGCTCGCGCTGCTGCGCGAGGGGGTGATCGGCGAGGTCACGTCCGTGCAGGTGTCCTCGACGCACCTGTATCACGCGATGTCGCTGATCCGGCACGCCCTGGGCGTCGGCCACGGCGCCGCGACGGTCACGGCGCACGCCTCCACCGCCCCGCTCGCCGATCCCCTCTCCCCCGCCGGCTGGTCGGACGACCTCACGCCCAAGGACGCCGTCACCACGCTGGCCTTCCTGGACTTCGGCGGCGCCCGCACCGCTCTGTACGACTTCACGGACAACCAGTGGTGGAATCCGCTGCGCGCCCGCCGCATCGTCGTGCGCGGCTCCCTCGGCGAGATCGTGGACGACACCGTGGTGCGGATGCTGGATCCGCGTACGCCGGTCGAGTCCCCGCTGGTGCGGCGCCGCACGGGTACGGACCTCAACCTGGAGGGCGCCGAGGTGCACCACATCTCGTTCGACGGGCGGGTGGTGTGGCGCAACGACTACCTGGGGGCGAGCCTCACCGAGGACGACCTGGCCGTGGTGGACCTGCTGTGCCGTACGGGAGCGTGGGTGCGGGGCGCCGGACCGGAGCCGTATCCGCTGGCCGAGGGCTGCCAGGACCACCTGCTGGCGCTGGCGGCCGAGGAGTCGGCGCGTACGGGGGCACCGGTGACGACCGCGGTGGAGGCGTGGGCGACCCGCTGACCGCTCGCACCGGCAAGCCGGCCCGGCCCGGGTCCCCCTTGTCAGGCAAGTCACCACTTGCCTATGGTGGGGTCGTGGCGGAAGACGTCTTCAAGGCTCTGGTCGATCCCACCCGTCGGCGCATCCTCGATGAGCTGGCGGAACGCGACGGCCAGTCGCTGTTCGAGATCTGCGGACGGCTGGCGACCAAGCACGGTCTGGGACTGTCCCGGCAGGCGATCAGCCAGCACCTCGCCGTGCTGGAAGCCGCGGACCTGGTCCGGACGCGCCGTGAGGGCCGCTACAAATTCCACGACCTGAACACCGAACCGCTTGAGCGCATCGCGACCCGATGGCTCAGGCCCGATGTGCCGGAGAGCACTCCATGAAGATCCACCTGTCCAGCGTTTTCGTCGACGACCAGGACAAAGCCCTGCGTTTCTACACCGACGTCCTCGGCTTCGTGAAGAAGACCGAGGTCCCGCTCGGCGAGCACCGGTGGCTGACCGTGGTCTCGCCGGAGGACCCCGACGGCACCGAGCTGGTGCTGGAGCCCGACGCGCACCCCGCGGTGAAGCCGTACCAGACGGCCCTGGTCGCGGACGGCATTCCGCACACCTCCTTCGCCGTGGACGACGTGCACGCCGAGTTCGAGCGGCTGCGCGGACTCGGGGTGCGCTTCACCCAGGAGCCGGTGGAGATGGGGCCGGTCATCACTGCGGTGCTGGACGACACCTGCGGCAATCTGATCCAGATCGCCCAGTACCGGTAAGCCCGCGCGGGCGGTCTCCGGCGGGCACGGCGGACGCCGGCCGCCCCGACGGTGCGGGACGGCCGGCGCCGCGGGCCGGGGCCAGGGGCGGTCAGTCGGCCCGGGTGATCGGGATGATCGGGATGCCCTGCCAGTGGCCGGCCGCGGGCACCCGTTCCGCCGCCATGACCAGCGAGCCCGCGCCCACCCGTGCCGCGTCGCCCAGCGCGCTGCCCGGCAGGACGATGCTGTGCGGGCCGAGCACCGACCGGCTGCCCAGGCCGACCGGTTCCAGCCGCATGACCCGGTCGTGGAACAGGTGGGTCTGCAGGACGCACCCGCGGTTCACGACCGCGCCGCCCCCGACGCTGATCAGGTCCGGCTCCGGGAACCAGTGCGTCTCGCACCACACCCCCCGGCCGATCCTCGCGCCCAGGCTGCGCAGCCACCAGTTCAGCACCGGGGTGCCGGTCGCGGGGGTGACCAGCCACGGAACGGCCAGCATCTCCACGAAGACGTCCCACAGCTCGTTGCGCCACACGAACGCGCTCCACAGCGGGTGCCGTTCGGCGGTGAAGCGCCCCATCAGCGCCCACTTCGCGGCCGTGGTGACCAGCCCGGCGACCACCCCGGCGGCGCACATCAGCAGGCCGGCCGCGGCCACCGCGCCCCAGGCGCCGTAGACGTCCCACAGGTACAGCAGGGCGTAGGTCAGGGTGAGTTGGAGCAGTGCGCCGAGCAGCAGCGGCACCACGCGGCACAGTTCCACCGCGGTACGGGCGGTTCGCAGGGAACGCGGCGGGGCGAACGTACGGGCCTGGTCGTGCTGTTCCACCACCCGGCGCAGCCGCATCGGCGGGCGGCCCAGCCAGGACGAGCCGTCCGGGACGGCGGCGGGCGTGTCGGACAGGACGCCGATCAGCGCGCCGTCGCCGACGGACCGGTCGGGTCCGACGACGGCGGAGTTGCCGACGAAGGCGCCGTCACCGATCCGGGAGTGGCCGAGCCGCACCCAGCCGCCGCGTGCCTCGTACGGCGCGGCCAGTACGTCGTCCGCGAGGAACGCCCGGTCGTCGATGTGCAGCAGCCGCGGCAGGGCCAGGACGGTCGACGCCTCGACGTTCCTGCCGACGCGGGCACCGAGCAGGCGCAGCCAGACCGGCGTGAACAGACCGGCGTACAGGGGGAAGAGGGTGGTGCGGGCCATGGCCATCAGGTCGTGGGTCAGCCACGCGGACCAGCCGGCCCTGCTGTGCAGCGGGTGCGTGCCGGGTTTCAGACCGCGGCCCGCGAACCGGACCCCGGCGAGGATGAGCAGGGCCTCGCAGACGGTGCCGAGGAGGACCAGCGGCACCAGCCACAGCAGCCGGTCGGACCAGGACAGGCCGTCCGCGCCGGACACCGCGACGAGCGTCAGCAGCGCGGGGGCGGTGGCGACGGCCGTCAGCAGGCCGCGCACGGCGGGCGTCAGGGTGTACGCGAGCGCCCAGGCCCGGGAGCGGGGCGCGCGGGTACGGGGCCAGGCGGCCTCGGCCGGCTGCGGCTCGGCGGGCGAGCCGCCCCAGCACGCACCGGACGGAACGCTCGTGCCCTCGGTGACGGTGCTGCCGGTGAGGACCTCCGCACCGGCGCCGATCCGTGCGCCCGGCTGTAGCCGGACGCGTGCGCCGACGCTCGCCCCGGCGCCGATCTCCACCGTGCCGACGCGCAGCCGGTCGCCGTCGATCCACCAGCCGGCGAGGTCCGCCTCGGGTTCGACGGACGCGCCGTCACCGAGTGTCGCGAGTCCGGTGACCGGCGGCAGGGCGTGCAGGTCGACGTCCTTGCCGACGGTGCAGCCCAGCAGCCGCGCGTACCAGGCCGCCAGCGGGGTGCCGGGCACTGCGGCGAGACCGACGGCGGCCACCCAGCGCTCCGCCGTCCACAGCCGCAGATGGGTCAGGCCGCCGCGCCGGTACCCGCCCGGCCTGATCCGGCCGCGCAGCAGGCGTGCGCCGCCCGCCGCCAGCAGGGCCCGGGTGGGCGAGGTGAACATCACCAGCCAGGCGGGGCCGAGCAGCCACCAGGACACGGTCGGCAGCCAGGACGTGAAGCCGGCCGCGGCGAGCACGTTGCCGGTGAGTCCGAGGGACAGCACCCAGCGCAGTCCGGTGACGCCGAGCAGCAGCGGTTGCAGCGCGGTCTGGACCCAGCCGGTCCACCGGGGCGTACCCGGTACGGGCCTGTCGTCCCGTCGGATGTCCGGGTCGTCGTGGTCCGGGCGGACGCGCGGCGGTGTGCCGGGAGCGGGCTCACCGGGTGCGGCCCCAAGGCGGGTGCGCAGCGCGGCCGGGGTGGGGTTCCGGTACAGGTCGGCGACGGACACCTCGGGGAAGCGCTCGCGCAGCGCGGAGACCAGCCGGGCCGCGGCGAGGCTGGTGCCGCCGAGGTCGAAGAAGTCGTCGTCGGCCGTCACGTCGGCGCCGAGCATCTCGCTCCAGACGCCGAGCAGCCACCTGGTCTCGGGGTCGGCCGGGTCCGTACCGCGGGCGGGGGTCCGCGCGCGGGCGGCGTCCGCCGCCGGGCCGTCGGCCGGTGGGCCGTCCTGCGGGCCGGTCGCGGCCCGTCGCGGCGCGGGCTCCGCCGGCAGCGGCCAGGGCAGCGCGTCCCGGTCGGCCTTGCCGGAGGCGCGGGTCGGGAACTCGGCGAGCACGGCGAGCCTGGGCACGAGGGCCGCGGGCAGCCGTTCGCGCAGCCGCCGGATCGCGCCCGACCGGTCGAACGCGGCCGGGTCGCCGTCGGACGGTACGAGGTAGCCGACCAGTACGTCGAGGCCGCCGGCCGTGCGCCGGACCATCGCGGCGGCAGCGGCCACGGCGGGCAGGTCGAGCAACGCGGCCTCCACCTCGCCGAGTTCGACGCGCCGTCCGCCGATCTTGACCTGGTCGTCGGCGCGGCCGACGAACTCCAGGCCGCGGGGGTCGGCGCGGACGAGGTCGCCGCTGCGGTAGGCGCGGTCCCAGTCCAGGGACGGCAGGGCGGTGTAGCGTTCCGCGTCCTTGACGGGATCGAGGTAGCGGCCGAGGCCGACGCCCGCGATGACGAGTTCGCCGCTCTCGCCCCAGGCGACGGGTGCGCCGTCGGAGTCGACGACGGCGAGTTCCCAGCCGTCCAGCGGCAGGCCGATGCGTACGGGTTCGCCGTCGACGAGTTGAGTGGCGCAGGAGACGACGGTCGCCTCGGTCGGGCCGTAGGTGTTCCACACCTCGCGGCCGTGGCAGGCGAAGCGCCTGACCACCTCGGGCGGGCACGCCTCGCCGCCGACGATCAGCAGCCGCACGGCGGCGAGCATGTCCCGTGACCACAGCGCGGCCAGGGTCGGGACGGTGGAGACGACGCTGATCCGGCGCTCCTTGAGCCACGGGCCGAGGTCCGCGCCGGTGCGGACCAGGGCGCGGGGTGCGGGCACCAGGCAGGCGCCGTGTCCCCAGGCCAGCCACATCTCCTCGCAGGAGGCGTCGAACGCGACGGACAGCCCGGCCAGTACCCGGTCGCCGGGGCCGATCGGCGCCTGACGCAGGAACAGCCGGGCCTCCGCGTCCACGAAGGCGGCGGCCGAACGGTGGCTGATCGCCACGCCTTTGGGTTTGCCGGTCGAGCCGGAGGTGAAGATGATCCACGCGTCGTCGTCGGGTCCGGGCCGGCCGTCCCGGCCGAGCGGGACGACTCCCGGGCGGGTGCGGAGCACGTACCCATCGCCCAGTACGGCGCAGACACCCGACTCGCTCCAGACCAGTTCGGCGCGTTCGTCGGGGTCGTCGGCGTCGACCGGGACATAGGCCGCGCCCGCGGCGAGGACGCCGAGGATCGCCAGGTACAGGTGGGCGCTGCCGGAGGTCATGCGGACGCCGACCCGGTCGCCCTGTCCGACGCCCGCGGCTCGCAGCACGCGCCGGACGCGGTCGACGTCCTCGGCGAGCCCGCGGTAGGTCAGTGTGACGGTGCCGTCGTCCAGGGCGAGGGCGTCCGGCGTTTCGGAGACGGACCGTTCGAGGACGTCGAGCAGGGTGCGCGGCGCCGCCGGGAGGGCGGAGCGGTAGACCGCCCGCTCACGGGTAAGCAGCGGCATACTCCGGTCACGTTCGAGATCTTCATAGCTTCCTGCCGCCAGTTTGGGTGTCAATTTCACTCATCCCTGACATGTTGAACTCACGAATTCCTTACAGTCGCGGATCCGACCCGAACAGGGATTGTCCGAACCCGTCGTCTGTGGGGGGCGAATTAACCATAGGCGGGGCATCCTATGGATCCCCGATCAGGAATCTGTGCATATCCCATGACCGTCGAAATCATCCGACACACAGGCTCTGACCTGGCATTTTCCCCTGCCGAAACGTGTCACAGGATTGTCACCGCAGCTGTGACAAATAAGCGGCCCATAAAAGGAGGCCAGATCCCCATTCAACCGGAAAAACGTTCGACGAAAACGTGAAAGAACACATGCACTCGATTTCACACGTTCCACACGGCCGGGTCGCGCCGTGCAGTGTCAGCCGCGCGGTTCGTCGCGGACCGCGTCGCGAGTGCGTTCCTCGGTGTCCCTGCCAGGCGCCCTTGGCCCAAGCGGTCCAACCGGTGTCGCCGGGCGGCGGTGCCACCTCGACCCACGCGGTGACGGGCGGCTTCTCGATCACCGAGAGAGTGGGAAAGCCGCAGCCGGCCGCTGGGAACAGCGGCCGGCTGCTGGTGTTCAGAGGACTTCGCCCGCTACGTGACGACCTGGCTGGGCATCCAGCGCTGCGCGCTCCCCTGCGTGTCGCCGCAGACGCTCACCTGGAGGTGGGCGTCGTCCCCGGCGGAGCTGCCACCGGTCACGTCCAGGCACAGGTTGCTGGCGACGTTGCGGATCCAGTAGCCGTCCGGCCGCGGGTCCAGCCACCACTGCTGGTTGTCCCGGTTCGTGCCGTCGCAGTAGTACTCGGTGACCTTCGTCCCGGGCGAGACGCTGCCGTAGTAGGGCAGGTCGAAGCAGAACCCGTCCTGACGGTTCTGGATGACGAACAGGCTCGCCCCGCCGGGCCCGCCGTCCGAGTCCGTCACCTTCATGTCCCAGAGCTGGTTGTCCGCGGTGGTGGGCCGGCAGATGTACTGGTTGACCGGGCCGTCCTTCGTGCCCTTGCCGAAGTCGGGGATGTCGGCGCACTTGCCGGTCGCCTTGTTCTCCATCAGCACGTTGGCCCGGTGGGAGAGGGCGTTGGCGAGTTGCCGGCCGGTCGGCGCGGCGGCCTTCTTCACCGCCGTCTCGGCCTTCTTGGTCGCCTTCGGGGTGGACTTCGGCTGGGAGTACGCCTGGGGCGCGGCCCTCACCTCGGTGGCCGCCGCGCCCGACCCCGACGAAACGGACTTGGTCGGCGACGGGGAGGCGGACCTGGTGGGGCTCGGCGACGTCGAGGGCGACGGGGAATCGGCCTGGTAGTCGGCGGCCGGGCCACGGTCGGACGTGCCCGGTTCGAGCGTCGTACCACCGATGGATGCCGTGTTGACGGTGCGTTCCGCGTCGTCCCGGACCAGACCGATCACCAGGAACGGTACGGAGATCAGCACCGCGCCCGCGATGGCGGCCGCGGCCAGCATGGGGCCGCGCGGCCGGCCCGACGCGTCCGTGGCCGCGTCCGGGTCGTCCGGGCCGTCGCCGTTCCCGGCGAAGTGCACACCGACCGCGGCGTCGGACCCCGGCCCGTCGGACGCCGCCGCCTGCGACTGCCGCTGCTCGCCCGGCAGTTGTTGCGATGGCTGCCCCGGCTCGACGGACACCGGTTCCGCGGCGCCGGACCGGGCGCGCCATCCGGTGAACCGCCTGGGGGCGGACTCGGCGGACGGCGGTGCCGGGACGACGGGCTCGGCGGAGGAAGGTATCGGGACGACGGGCTCGGAGAAGGAAGGCATCCCGGCGACGGGCTCGACGAAGGTAGGCATCCGGACGACGGGCTCGACGAAGGTAGGCATCGGCTCCGAGGCGGCATGCTCCCGGTCGGGGGTGCGTGGTCCGAGGTCCGCGTCGGGTTCCGCGCCCGGCGGCGGCACGGCTACCGCACGGCGCACGGAGACGGAGGGCGGCGTCTCGTCGCCCGGTGGTTCGTGCTGACGTGGCATGAACACTGCTCCTTGTCGATGGGGGGTGGGCGATGCGATGTCGTCAGTGGTAGCCGGTGCCACCGGCCCCGACGGGTCCGGCACAGCGATCCGGCCAGTCGTCCGCGCCAGGGGCCGTACGGTCCGTCAAGGCATGGTCCAGTCGCGCGAGCGCGGTCTCGTCCGCGTCCTCCAGGACGGTGGACACGGTGTGGGTCTCGGGGAGTTGACGCAGCAGCACCAGGGGGGCCGCCGCCGCGCCGGTGCGTACGTCGAGCACCTTGAAGGCGGTGCCCGGCGCGAACACCACCTCGTCGCCGCCGTCCAGCAGTTGCCGTACCCGGCGGCCGGTGATCGACCAGATCGCGAAGCCCACGCCCGCGATCCGGTCCTTCCCGGCCGGGTCGAGCGGCAGCCCGCTCACCGGCGCGGGATCCCACAGCACGTCGCCCGGCCGCAGCTGATCGTGGCCGACCGCGCCGCCGAGGCCGCGCAGTACGGTCCCGCGGTACGACGGCAGCCGTCCGAGCCCGGACGCCAGGCAGCCGGCGTACGACAGGAGGTGCCACTCACCGGCCCGCAGCGAGCGCGTCAACTCAGCGTGGTTCAGGGGTACTTCGCCGTTCTGGAGATACGTGCGCAGCGCGATCAGGTCGATCCGGGCCGCTTCCTGTTCCTCACCGCGCAGCGCGGGCAGACCGGCCAGCGCCCGGGTCACCGCCGCGCTGTGCCGTTCCCACACGGCCTCGGCCAGCTTCCGGAAGGACTCCCGCTCCGGGTCGGTGCTGCGGTGCCGCGGCGGCACCGGTAGGGCGGGCAACGGCCGCCCCAGGACGGGCCTGGTCCGGCGCGGGGCCGTGGGGGCCGGGGTGGGAGCGGGAGTACGAGTGGGAGAGACGGGCGCGCCTGCCGGAGCGGGGACCTGGGCGGAAGCGGGGACCGCCTCGGGAACCGGTGCCATCGCCCGTACCGAAACGGGCTCACCTGCCGGAACCGACTCCCCTACCGGTGCCGCGTCCGGCTCCGCGTCCGGCTCCGCGTCCGGTCGCACGGCCACGACCGGCCCGGAGACCGGACCGGCGACGGGACCGGCGACGGGACCGGCGACGGGACCGGACATCGGCCCGGTGCCGGGCCCGGACACCGAGCCGGAGACAGACTCGGGCACCGTGCCGACTGCCGCCTCCGCAGCCGCAGCCGCAGCCGCCGGAACTGAGACCGGGGCGCCGGCCGCCTCGGAGGCCGCGCCGGTTTCGGTCACCGGCGCCGGTGGCAGTGCCGGACGTGGGCCGACCCCTTGGACGGGGTCGCCCGGCGCCCCGCCCGGCAGCGCCACCGGCCCGCCACGCGGCACCGGACGCGCGGTCTGCGCCGCCGGTGCGAAGCGGATGACGCGCAGGCCGTGTTCGGCGGCCAGGACGCGCAGGGCGCGACCGCCGTCGGGCGCGAGGGCGTGCACGTCGAGAGTGGTACGGGCGCGCAGATCGGGGGCGAGCCGATCGAGGAAGCGGGACAGGACGGGCCAGCAGGAGGCGTCGAGCCGTTCGCCGACGCGTCCGACCTCGATGACCGGACCGTCGATGCTCACCGGCCGGGCGCTCCTCGGCGGCGGGGTGCCGTCGTGGCGGCCCACCCACAGCCCGGCCCTGGTGACCACGGCCCGCCACTCGTCGGACAGGAGCACCGCACCGTCCTCCGGGCCCGCGGCGTCCGGCACCGGCGAGGACCAGCGCAGCAGCCGGGGAGCGGGGGCGGCGGGGGGCGGGCCGGTGACCGGGCCGCCGTCCGGACCGTACGCGGGCTCCGGTGCCGTTTCCCGCGGGGGCAGGCACATCACCGCGTCCACGAAGGGCAGCCAGCGCGGCTCCCCGTCCGGACCGACCAGCACGGACCGTACCCCGTACGTCCCCAGCGGGCCGTCGGCGGCGAAGAGCGGGAGTCCCGTGGTGACTTCGACCTCGGCGTCCAGCAGGGCGGCCACCGACTGCCCGAGCGGCAGCAGGTCCCGCCGGCCGCCGGGAGCGAGCCGTACGCCGGGGCGTACCGCGGCCGGCAGCGCGCCGAGGAGTTCGGCGACGTCGCTCGCGACGACGTCCTCGCCCCACGGCACGCCGACCACCACGGCGGGTCGCCGGGGATCCACGGGTACGGCGTGGAAGAGGTCGCCGGGCCGGGGCGCGGCGGCCTCGATCGGACGGATCAGCAGGCCGGCCGGGATCTGGTCCACCACACAGCCGTCCGCCGTCCGGACCGGCGCGCGGCGTACCGCGCCCTGCCAGTCGGGGGCGGGGGCGCGCGGCCCGAGGAGTTCGGGTTCCCGTCCCGTGGCGAACCGCCACCAGCCGCCGTTCCCGGGCGGTACGAACACCGAGCCGCCGGGCACCACGAGGACCGGCCCGTCGGGGGCCTCGACCGTCAGGTCCCAGGAGTCGGCGATCCGGCGGGCCAGTGCGGGCCGGCCCGGACGGTCGTGTCCGGCGCCGGGCATCACCAGCCGTACCGACCGGGTGCCCGTCTCCCGCAGGGAGTCGAGCGACTCGCTCAGCCGGGGCCAGAGCGCCGTGGCCGCCTCGCCCTCGGCCATGGCGACGATCGTGACGGTGCCGGCGTCCGCCGCATGCAGCGCGCGGGCGAGGTCGGCGATGTCGGCCGGGAGCAGGGTCTCGTCCGTGGGCCGGCGGAGCAGGAGCAGGCCGTCGTGGTCCTCGACCAGCACCCGGGGTCCCGCTCCGGGCGCCAGCCCCTGCCCCGGCGCCTGTCCCGGTCCTGCGGATGCGGACCGCTCCCGCTCGGCGCGGGTCGCCGCCGCGGCGGCACGGCGCCGGGCCGGACGACCGTTCCCGCGGCTCATCCGGCTGCCTCCCCCGGCGTACTCGCTTCACCCACCCGTACGCCCTCTCCCCACGCACATGACCTTCGTTCCGGCCCCACTGGTCACAGACCCGTTCCACGTACTCACAAAGCCCGCAGGTTTCTCAACTTACTTTGCGACAACATTTATTGCTTCAAGAACTCGGACCCGGTGGACGACGGTCGATATTGGATCACTTTCGCTCGTCCGTGTCCCCGTCCCCCTCCCCATCCCTGTCCCCGTCCCTGTCCCCGTCCCTGTCCCCGTCCCTGTCCCCGTCGTTGTCCAGTGCTCCCGCGGCAACCGTCCCGCCCCCGGTGCCGCGCGCGATCGTCTCCGCCAGCGGACCGGGGTCCAGAACCGCCCCCGCCGGGCTGGGCGGATTGACGTACAGCCGGTGTCCGGGCGGCAGTCGGGACAGCAGCTCGGCCGTGGTCCGCCGGGCGAAGGCGAAGCCTCCCACGGCGTCGAGGAAGACGGGGGAGCTGAAAACGGGGACGACGGGGGTGCCGTCCGCGGCCGTGGCGGTCACCGGTGCTCCGTCGGGCAGTGTGAGCACGGCGAGTTCCGCGGCTGCCAGGGCGTCGGCCACGGCCTCGGGCGGTCCGTAACCGGTGACGGCGAGTTGGAGCGCGGCGTCGACGGCGTCCGCGGGCTCCGGCCAGTCCAGGGCCTGCGGGGAGGGCCGGTAGGCGTCGTTGTCCTGCCACTCCTCGATCTCCCCGCCGAGCCCGGAACGCCACCGGCCGACCACCGCGTGGTCGGGCGGCAGGCCCTCGCCCCGCCAGCCGGGATCGACCATGCTGATCCAGTGGTTCGGGGCGAGCCGGGCGGCCCTGACCACCTCCTCGGGCGGCTCGGGCAGGCCGCCCGGGAAGGTCGCGCCGGGGTTGCCGAGAGCGGAGTCATCGGCGGTACCGGGGTTGCCGGGGTCCTGTGGTGAGGGCACGGGCTGAGGAGACTGCATGGGGTCGTCCTGATGGTGTGAGGGTGGCCAGAGGGTCGCTGTCGGGCCGCCGCTGGTCCACCGGCGGGGCAGGGTCGAAGTGCCGTACGACGCCGCCTGGTCCGCTGATGGCGATCCGGATACCGAGGTCGGCCGCCGCCAGGGCGGCGGCGGTCTCCGTGACGGTGACACGGCTGTCGTCCCACTGCCGCAGCAGCCGGTAGCGCTGGGCTAGGGAGAGGGAGACCTCCCCGGGGGACAGCCCTCCGGCGAGCCCGGCGTAGCCGCGCTGCTCGTCCGTCACCCGCACGTCCAGGGCGTTCAGTTCGGCGAGGGTCAGTGCGCGGCCCGGACCTGCCCAGCCGTCGGAGGCGAGGTGCGGGGCGTACTGCCCCGCGTCGGGTTCGGCGAGCCGGGACTCGACCCACCGGTGGAACGCGTCGACGGCGTCCGGCCGCGAGAGCAGGGCGCCCAGGCCCGGACGCTGCAAGCGGCCGAGCGCGTAGACCTTCAGCGCGTCCGCCAGCGCCCTGGGCAACCAGTCACCACTGTCCGGTATCTGCTGCACTGTCAGCCCGGGGACCCGCGAGCCCGTGCGCAGCGCGGGGTCGTCCGACGACTGCCGCACTCCGTCCAACTGCCTCATCGCATCGTGCAGTTGCGGGTAGAGTCCGTTCACGGGGAGGCCGCTGCCGAAGGTCCGGACGACTGTCTGGTGGTACAGGGCACCGGGGGCTGGGTGTATGGGTGTGGGGTGTACGGGTGTGGGGTGTACCGGGGTGGGATTTACGGGGGTGGGATTTACGGGGGTGGGGTGTACAGGGGTGAGGTGTACGGGTGTGGGGGACTCCGGCTCGGGGGTGCGTGGTGCGGGGCCGGTGGCGTGGTTCTCCGCGCCCGGGGCGAGCACGGCGAAGGCGTTCGCCGCGTTCCCGGCGGCGGGGGTCGGTCCGGGTTCGGCCGGTGGGACGGAAGGGTCGGTCGGCGTCCGGGGTCCGGTGGTCCCGCGCGCCGGGGGGACGGGCATCGGAGGACGCGAAGGCGGAGGGACCTGTGCGGCAGCGGCGGTGCCACGGGTGTCGCCCTGCCCCTGGCGCCGTACGCCTAGACCGCCGCGGAGCCGCTGGGCGAGTTCCCTGGCCGCCTGCCGTGACCCGTCCTCCGCCGCCAGCAGGTCGGCGACCTGCCGTACGGCGGCCTGGAACCGGTCGTCGGCGTACCGGGGGTCCGCGACGGCGGGCTCGGGGTCCACCGGCAGGATCAGCCGCAGGGCCCGGTGCCAGTGCCGCTCCATGTCCCGCTGGGGGGTGTCCGGATCGGCCGCGAGCACGCTGTTCGTGAAGTCCGCGTACGCCTGGTTCCAGATCCGGATGGTCGCGCGGGCGGCGACGGCGTGCACCTCCTGGGGCCAGCTGCCGGTTTCCAGCATCAGCTTTCGGAGCTGGTCGACGGGCTCGTCGGCGTCGTAGATGCCCTCGGGGCCGGGGATACCCAGTCCCGAACGGTCGGCGGGGAGGTCGCGGTCCGTCACCTGCTGGGCGATCCATCGGCGTTGGGCCTCGTCCAGGGCCACGACCGGTACGGAACGTGCCGGCGAGTCCGGTCCCGGGTACCGGCCGTCCCGCGCGTCGTTCTCCGGGGTGTCGAAGGATCGCCCGCCGCCGTCGGTACGGCGGCCCTCGACGAACGGATGGTTCGACCTTGCAATCGACGTCGCGGCCGTCGTAGCCGCAGCCGCAGTCGCGGTCCTGGTCGTCGTCTCGGTCGTCGCGGTGGTCGTCGTCGTAGCGGTCGCCGTCGCCGCCGTCGCCGCCGTCGTAGCCGTCGTAGCAGTCGTCGCCGTCGTAGCGGTCGTAGCAGTCGGCGGATCCGAAGACGGCACCATCAGCGGGGGCGGTGGCGGAGGCGGATTCGTCGGAGCGGGAGGTGCGAGGGGCGCAAGGGGCGCGGGGGGCGCCCCCGTGGGGGTGAGCGGGTGGGGCAGGGCGGACAGGTAGGAGTCGCCCCGGCGGTACACGGTCGCCTCGCCGAGCGGTTCGGTGGCGTTCGGCCCGGCGCCGGAGAACCGCCGTGCGGTGCCGTCCTCCTCGACCACCGTCAGGTTCACGCCGAGCGTACGCGCGGTGACCGAGGCGGCCAGCTCCGACGTGGCGTCGTCCCAGCGGCGGGCCCGCTGCACATGCAGCCGGACCAGGCTCAGCCGCTGGAAGGGGCTGAGCTGATCGCGTACGGCGCCGGTCAGGCGTCCCCCGTCGGCCTCGATGGCCGCGCGCAGACCGGGGTCGCGCAGGGTGCGGAACGGGATTCGGGTTTCCAACTCCCGTGTGTGGAACGCCGCGTCCGGGTCGAGGGCCGCGTCGGCGGGCAGATCCGGGCTGTGGGCGACCCGTTCGGCCAGCCGCACGTGGTGCACGGGGCGGCCGGGCAGGGCGTGGGCGACCGCGGCGTAGAAGCCGTTGCCGTTCACATCCGGTCGGTGCAGGTCGTAGACCTGGGTCCGGCCGTCGGGTGCGGTGGCGGTCAGGGTGCGGTGGTCGGTGGCGGCGTCGAAGCGTACGCCGGGTTCCTTCGGGTCCGGCTGCCAGGGCGGGCGGGTGTAGGCCGGGCGAGCCCCCTGACCGATGTCGACGCTGTTCTTCCCGTTCTTCTTCTTGTCCTTCTTCCTCTCGTCCTTCTTCTTCTCGTCCTTCTTGGCGGCCGGTGTCCTGTCGGCGCTGTTCGCGGGCGGCGGGGTGAAGGTGACCTCGGCCGGTTCGGGGGTGGTGCCGAGCTGCCTGCGGCCCTCCGGGGTGGCGTTGAGCTGGTGCCAGCGGGTCAGCCGGTCGGCGCCCTCGCGCACCCCGGCGTACTCGTTCGCCAGGGTCTCGGCGGTGGTGCGCGCGGTGTCCAGCCGGGTGGTGAGCGCGTTCAGCTCGGTTCGTACGGTGTTCCGTGCGTCCTGGGCGGCGGTCACCTCGGCGGCTGCCGCCCGCCGCAGGTCCGCCAGCCGGCTCTCGGCCTGTTCCAGCTGCTTGCTCTGGAGTTCGGCCCAGCCGTCGTGGGCGGGATCGGAGGACCGTACCTCGTCCTGGAGGTGCCGTACCACCGCGCGCGCGTTGACGATCCCCGGCAGGTTCTCGGCGTCGCGGACGGTGAGCGCGGCCAGGTTCCGCTCGGCCTGCGCCAGCGCCGTCTCCAGCCGCGCCCCCTCACCGCGGCGCAGATCCCAGTAAGCCCTGTCGGCGGCCGTCCACGCCTTGTCCGCCTTGGTGACCGCATCCCACGCCTTGGCCACCTTCGGCGGGAAACCCGTGTCGTCGATCAGACCGAGGTCGCGGGCGACGTCCTCACGCACCCAGGCCAGCACGGCCGTCCGCGTCTCCACCGCCTGCGGCACCCGCCGGGTGTCGCCGAACGGGCTGCGCAGCACCCGCACCGCACCGCTGTCCTTCACATGGTGGTGGACGGAGGCCACGCTCAGCCAGGTGGTGGGGATGGCGAAGAGGAACGAACGCGTCGCGTTCGGCTTGACGTTCACCGAGGCCAGCCGGTCACCGCCCGCGGTGAACGCGTCGGAGTCGGTCGAGGAGTCACCGGGACCGGAGGTCCCCATCTGGTTGGAGCCGGTCTCCTGCGTCGACGTGAGCGGACCGCCGCCCAGCGCGGACTCCGTGGTGCCGACCCGGGCGGCGGACATGCCGCCGGCCTGCGTGTGCCGCTTGGGTGCCTCGTGCTTCATGCCGTCCGTGACGGTGAGCAGCTGGGCCCCGCCGAAGTCGGGCCTGGAGTACAGGGTCAGGTCGCCGTCCGCGCCGCCGAAGAAGCCCCGGTCGGTCAGGCCCGGCACCTGGTAGCCACCGGGGTTCAGCGTCTGGTCGTAGAACGCGGTCAGCGCCCCGTTGCCGGTGGCGTCCTCCAGGTTCTGCGCGGAACCGGTACCCGCCCGGGTCAGCGGAGTGTCCAGCGCCCTGGCCATCAGCCGGTCACTCGGACGGCCGGTGCGCGGCAGCTCGATCGACGCGTCGTACGCGCCCGCCAGCGCGAGGGTGTTGGCGTTGTGCAGCTGGTCCAGGCCGACGATCCGGCGGACCTTGAACCCGTCCTCGGGCAGGGCGAACGGCTTCGTACCGCCGTCACGCGGATGCCGTACGTCGTGCCAGCCGCCCGCACCCATGGCGCGCGGCACGTCCACCTTGCGGGGGGTACCGGGCGGGGCCAGGACCGGCGGGGCCAGCGGGTCGGCTTCCTGGGCTTCGCCGTCGGCCCGGACCGGCGGATCGGGGCGCATCAGGCTGAGCGGGTAGTGCTCGATCAGGTCGCCCACCTCGCCCTCGGAGACGATGGACAGCCGGCGCCGACCGGTGGCCTTCCGCACCCACCGTGCGGCCCGCTCGCGGATACGGTCCCCGGTGGAAGCCGTGCTGCCGGCAGTGGCAGCCGTATCGCCGGCGGTCGTCGCCGTGTTACCGGTCGCTGAAGTGGTGCCGGCCGCCGAAGCGGTGCCGGTCGTCGCCGTGGTGCCGGTGTTCCTCGTGTCGCCCGGGACGCCCGTGTCCGTGATCTCCAGGCTCAGCCGGAGCCGGTAGCGGGTGACGTACTCGCCGTGGGCCTGGGTGGTCGTCGCCGTGGCGATCCGCACACCGCCCTCGGCCCGGTTCTGCGACACGTTCTGCTGGGTGGAACCGATCTCCGAGTAGGTCGGGCCCGCCGCCAGCACCGTCTCGTTACCGGTGTGCGCGCCCTCCGTGATGACCGTACCGATACTCGCGCCCGAGGCCCGGTCACGGCCCTCCTGGACCGTCTCCACCGCGTGCCGGTGCTCCTCCAGCTCCACACTGTGACCCAGGCCCCCGAACCCCGGACCACCCGCCTCCGCCTCGGCCTCGGCGCGGGGCACCTGGACGGGAATCAGTTCCGCGCGCGCCCTGGCCCGCCGCGAACCGATCCAGAACTGCACCGTCCCCGAACCCCACCGGCCCACCCCCGCCGCCACCGACGAACCGGCACCCACCATCTCCTTGCCGATGCCCCGCACCACCCGGTCCGAGACCAGCCGCATGACCGTGTCCCGGTCCGCCTTCGACAGCCCCAGCGGACGCAGCTTACGGTCGAAGTCAGCCAGCACCGACGCCGTGTTCAGCGAGTTCACCGGGAAACTGCCGAACGGATTGGCCGCCAGCCAGGGCTGCGGCGACCAGGAGCGACCCGGACGGCCGGAGCGGCCGTCGTACAGGGGCACCCCGCCGTCCGGAAGCAACCGGCCGTCGGGGCCCGTGCTCCAGCGGTCCGTCAGCAGACCCAGCCGGTAGGCGCTCTTCTCCGGAATGTGCGCCGTCCAGCCGTTGTCGATCAGCACCCGGCGCCCCGCGGTCCCCGCCAGCCGCCGCCACATGCGGCGCCAGCCGAGCGCCCGCTGACCCACCGTCGAGGAGGCCGCCGCGATCTCGTGCTGGACATCGCCCGTCACCAGCACCTGACGGTTGAAGTCCTTCCGGTTGATCTCCGCGATGGCGTTGCGCAGGACGACGGACACCCGGGAACGGTCCAGCCGGTACGGACTGACGGCCACACCGTAGGTACCGGACACGCCGGGCCCGGCGTCATGGGAGTGCAGATAACCGAGCTGGCCGCCGAAGAACAGGGAACTGGTACGCGAGTTACGGCCGGCGACCGGAGTGACACCACCGATCGTGGTCTCCGTGTCCACCGGGACCCCACCGGTCAACGCGGTGATACTCCCGGGCAAGACCCACGTGCGGTGCGCGACCACCGAGGACCGGTTCAGATACGGCGCCTTGTCCCACAGCCCCGCCACCCGCCACGCCAGCGGACTCGACGTCTGGTCGAAATTGGCCGTCAGATACTGGCTCTGGAACGCCCGCAGCACCGCGTCGTGCGAGGGAGCGCCCTCCTGCGACAGCAGCCACGAGTTCCCGGACGCCTCCTCCAGCGTCTCCTGAGCGGCCTGGATCAGACCCGGGTCGGCGGTGACGGCCAGGGTGAGGTACGGGTGCTTCTGGTACGCCGGGACACGACGCCGCGCCGCCTGCTGGAACAGTTCGGGGGTCGCCAGCGCCAGATCGTGGGCGACCCGGTACGGCATGCTCAGCGGCCGGCCGTAGTGGTCGGGCCGGGGACGGGCGGGGACGGGCCTGCTCGGGGTGTGCTCCGCCGGGATGCTCACCAGCACCCGTCCGGTCACCGGCGCCCGGCCCGAGCCCGGCCCGATCAGCGGGCGTTCCCGGTCGGCGAAGACGAACGGCTGGGTGCCCAGCAGGTTCAGGAAGAGGGTGCCGCGCAGCAGGCTGCGGAACCGCCAGAAGCCGCCCTGCCGGGCCGTTATGGTGAGGTCGTAGTGGTAGAGGTGCGAGCCCTTGGTGCCGATGGACATGGCCTCGTGCGTGACACTGGGGCCGTAGGAGTTGTCGGAGTCCCGCCGGACGCCGTAGCGTCCGCCCATCGACACCGTGCCCGCGTGCATCGGCATGCCGATGTTGTCGGTGGAGGTGTCGCGCACCGACACCAGGCCCTCCACGCCGACGTGCGCACCGCGCCCGCCGCTCTGCTGCCCGCCCAGGTTCTCGCTGCCCGGCGCGCTGAACCGCAGCCGCAGGTCCTTCTGGAACCCCTCGTAGCGCCGCCCGGTCAGGCGGGCGTCGATCCACACGTACCGCAGCCCCCGGCTGACCCGGCCGGAGTCGACCAACGCGATCCGCAGCCCGGTGGTCCCCATCGCTTCGAGGGTGCCGGCCATGCCGTGGTGCGTCAGCGTGTTGAGTACCTCAAGGGAGTTGGAGAGCACGATCTGGAAGTGGTCGGCGTCGCGCCAGCGCGGGTTGTCCGGGTTGAGTTCGGCCAGTGGCGCGACCAGGTCCGGGTGGATCCGGGCGACCTCGTCCAGCGTCCGCTCCGCGACGTGTTCGGCGAAGGTGAACTCCCGGCCGCCGGCGGTACGGGTGACGGAGCCGTCGGCGAAGGTGAACTCCTCCACACGGGCCATGCCCAGGGTCGTCGGGTCGTTCTCGGCGAGATACGGCGGCGCGGCGGGCTCGGCGGTACGGAGCAGGCCGTCGCCGAGGCCGGCCAGCCGCCGGGCCTCCGTGGCGGTCATCCGTTCCACGGCCCAGGTCTCGAAGGTCCGGCTGCCGGGCAGTCGGCTCCACGTCGACGGCGGGTTCTTGCGCAGCTTGCCGCGCCGCCCCCGCCCGTCGCCCCGCTGCTCGGGCAGCGGCGCCTTGGTGTCGGGCGGCGCGGTGACGGTGATCACCTTCTGGACGAGGTACACGCCGGTGGGGTCGCCCTTGGCCTGTCCCGCGGACTTGAGGGCGCCGGTGCCGCCGGTCGTCGAGGTACGGCTGCGGGAACTGCCGTACCGGGTGTTGATCCCGAGCAGCACCCGCAGGTCGAACTTGCCCTGGCTCAGGCCGAAGAGGTGGAAGGCGGGCCCGAGCGCGCCGCCGATGTCGGTGTTCTTCGAGCGGCCGATCACCCGCTCGTTGCGGACCGTGGACTGCATGATGTCGCGCAGTTCGGCGGCCTTGGTCTCGCTGATCCGGACCGCCTCGCCGGAGCGGACCTCCACCGAGAAGACACCGAGCGGCGACTGGCCCGCCGAGTCGCGGAAGAGGGGCGGTGTGGTGGTCCGGCCCGCGTTCAGCGTGCGGCTCATCCGGTGGAAGCCGTCCGTGGAGAAGAAGTCGCCCAGCTGCGAACCGGCGAAACTGTCCGACTTGACCCCGGCCTGCTGCAACGCCCAGTCGTGGATGTGCGCCATCGGGCCGTATGCCTCGGTACCGACCAGGCGGTAGGAGGGACGGCCGCCGAGGTTCATCCGCTCCGGGAGCGGTTCGGGCAGCGCGGTGTCATGGGTGAGGCTGTCGGCGAGCCGGGCCCCCACACCGTCCCGGACGGCGAAGCCGAGGACGACCGCGCGGCTGCTGCCCGCCGGGACGTACGTGCCGGTGTCGTCCACCGGTCGGCCCAGCCGGTCGGTGACCGTGGCCTCGTACCAGACGTCCCCCAGGTGGGGGTGGGACCCGCCGGTGGTGCGGGTCTCGATCTGGTTCACCACCTGGTTCTGCATGTGGTACTGCGCCCGCTTGCCCCATGCCTTGCGGAAGTGGACCCGCCCCCACACATGGAACTTCTCCTTGGCGGGCCCCAGCGGCACGGAGGGCAGCAGCGAGGTGGAGGTGCTGTTGACGGCGGCCCGGCCGGTGGTGCTGGCGAACCGCTGCATGGTGTCCACCTTGACCGGATTCGCGTAACCGAACGTGAACCGGCTCCAGTTCCCGTACGGCCGGGCCCGCACCGTGACCACCCGGGTACGGCCACCCGTGGTGCGGTAGGTGAACCGCTGTCCGTCGCCGAAGAAACCACGCGGATTGCGCGCCACCCGCAGCTCTATGTCCTCCTGGAGACTCCGCGGGGTGGTACCCCGCCGTTTCTTGGGCGCGGCGGGCGCCACCTTCCCCCCGAGCCGGCCGACGATCTCCGCCGCGACCTGGCCGCCGCCGCGCAGCTCGGGGTCGCTCTGGCCGAGGGTGTAGGAGCGGCGCAGGACGTCGGGGGACAGCCCGGGAAGCAGGGAGGCGACGCCGCCCATGTAGGCGGGCAGCCGGGTCCCGTCGGTGAACCGCACCGGTCCGCCGCCGTCCAGGGGTGCGGCCGGCAGGTCCCGGTCGATGCGCGGCGGCCTGCGCCGGTCCAGGTCGTGGCCGACCCAGGCGGGCGGCCGGCTGCCACCGGGCCGTACGGTCGCCCGGCCCGGCACGGGCAGCGGCGTGGGAGGGACGGGGGGCGCCGGGGCGTCCTCGGGCACGGTGGTCAGCGGGGTGCCGCCCAGGTGTGTAGGAGGCGGCAAGACGAGCCGGGGGCGGCGTCCGCGGGGAGCGGGGCCGGGGGACGTACGGGCCGCGGCCGTGGTGCCGGGCCTCCTCGGTGGGGCGGACGTGCGGGTACTCGCCGGGGATGCCGCGGACCGCGTTCCGGAGTGGGCGGACCGGTAGGCCCCGGAGAAGGGCTCGTCGACCGACAGGGCGAACCGCTTGGGGCTGGAGTTGGCCCAGTAGCGGTCCCGGTCCGGCAGGGCGGTCATCTCAAGGCGGGTCTTCCCCGTCGCCGGGTCCTGACCGAGACCCAGCGGATAGAGCGCCGAGGTCACCACGCGGCCGGCGCCGTTGCGGTCCGTCAGGGCGTCACGCAGTCCCCGGGCATCCCGCCCGAGCCCCACGGGGATGACACGCACCGCCTTGACCGGCCACATCTTCCGCATCAGCGGATCGTGGCGGACCAGTTCGGAGATCTCCGCATGCGCAGCGGACCGGACCCTCCCGTCGGAACCCGCCATCGCGACCTTGCCCGGTTCGGCGCCCGGAGTCAGGACCAGCACATACGGCTTGCCCGGCTCGTACTCCTCGGCCCACGGCGTCGGACGGTACGACGGCTCGCCGTCACCGGCCGGAGGCACCAGCGCGAACTGCTCGGTGTCGAGCGGACCGCCGTACGTGTTCAGCGACCAGTTCCGCACCACGGCACCGCCGTTCGCCGACGGGACCACGGTGCTGTCGGCGAACGCGCCGTGCCGTTGCAGGTCGAAGGCGGCGAGCGCGGTCGGGTTGTGCACGTCCCGGCCGATCGCCGCCGCGCCGGCCGCCGTCCACAGCAGTGCCTCCCGGTGTGCCGGATCGCTCGGGTCCGCGTCCGCGGGCAGATGCAGCACCTGCCGCGTCAACGCGTCCGTGTCGGGGTGGCCGTCCACCGCCTCGACGGCTTTCACCACGGCCCACAGCAGCGCCCGGCGGTCGGCCGGCGTCACGCTCTGATCCGCCGGGATGCCCAGCGCGTCACGCGCCCGCCCGTCCACGTCACCCGACGCCAGCAGCACGTCCCGTGCCCGGTCCACCGAGGGCAGTGAAACGAACCCGGACAGTCCGGCCTCGCCGTCGGCGTCCAGCGCGGCGCGCGCCGCCCGAGCCGTGGCCCGCACGGCATCCGGGTCCAGAGACCGGGGCAGCGGGCTGCCGGCCTCGGGCCGCTGCCCGGTGTGCGCCCACACCACCCGCTCCAGCAGCTGGGGCGTGAACACGCCCCCGCCGGCGTAGTCCAGGTCCTGCCGCCGCAGTACCTCGACGGCACCCAGTCCGCTCATCAGCTCCCGGTAGGCGTCCCGGTCGTCCTCCACCGACACCCCGAAGACCTGACGCGCCATACGCACCAGCCGCAGCGAGGCGTCCCGCCGCGCCTGCGTGCCGATCGAGGGGTCGTCCAGGTTCGCCATCCGCGCGACCGCGTCCAGACCCTCGGCATCCGGCTCCTGCCGCACCTCCCGGAAGTCGGCCAGAGTCCCCAGGGCGGACGTGTATATCCCTTGGCGGTGCTGTGACCCGCTCCAGCCCTGCTCATATATCCGGTCAGGAGCGAAAACTTTGCGGGTGAGCCTGAGTTCGTTGACGAGCGTCTGGACAGCGGACGGGGCGTCGAGGGAATCGGCTACGAAGGGAGGGGGGCTGTCATCGGCGACCGGCACGCCACCGTCGGGAGTGTCCGCCCAGCACGACAGGAACACGAGCGGAACGCCCGGCGGAAGCCCGCGCAGCCGAGGCTGGAGATAACGCGCGAACTCCTCGGCCCGCAGGGTCTTGGGATCAAGGTCGGCAACGTCCACGCCGGTGCGGCCAGGTGATCCGTGCACCAGTACGAAGAAGCCCTTGCTCCCCCGCCACGGCACCGGACGCGGAGCCCCGGCCGGTCTCCCGGTGGCCGGATCAAGGGCGTACCACTCGGTCAATGACGGCAAGCGCGCGTCTACGCCCTCGTTCCGCCACTGACGGGTGAGGTTGTCCACCAACAGTACGGACGGACGCCAGTCGTCGCCGACCAAGGTGACACTCGTGATGTGGGAGGCGTTGATCCTGGTCCCGTCGGTTGCCAGGAGCTGTTCCTCCAGCTCGCCCGGCTGGTCGAGACCGGCCCCGTCGTTCCTCACCCAGGTGCCCAGCGGCAGCTTCACGTCACGGCTGTCCACCACGTTGATGCGGGGACGGCGCGTCAGCGGATCCGAGCCCAGCACGGCCATGCCGGTGTGCGCCCACACCTCCCGTCGCGTACGGAACGCGGCCAGATCGGGCAGCTGACGGTCCATGTCGGCCGCCATCGGCGAGATCAGCGCCACGTCGACGGCGGGATCAGCAGCCGCCAGCACGGGATCCATGGCGAGCAGTTCGGCGAACACCTCGGCCGAGAGCTGCCACTGCCTGCCGTCGGGCAGGGTCAGCTCCGCCCGCGTATGGTCACCGCCCGAGGTGCCGACCAGATAGGTGTCCTCCGCCCACGGGGCTTTGTGGTCCTGGCTGTTCGGGCTGTCGAGCGACACCACGTGAAAACGGCTGGTGTCGACGGTCCTGACCCGGTCTCCCTTCCAGTTGCGGCCCCGGGGCGTCCCGTCCGGCGCGACGTACAGCGTGTCGTCCGAGAACAGGCCCTGCCTGCTCAGATGGAAAGCGGTCAGGGCTGCCGGACTGGTGGCCTTCCCGGCGGCCATCGCGTCCGCGACCAGCTCGTACAGCGGGCGCAGCCGGTCCGGCACCGCGTCCGCGTCGGGAGAGGTTCCCGGGCGGGGGGCGCCGGCCTGCGCGGGGTTCCGCACGGAGCCGGGGCCTGCCGTCGGGCGGGGCAGCAGCAGGTCCGCGACGTCGTCGAGGTTCTGGGAGCGGGGCGTCGAGGCGGCGATGTCGAGCCGCGGGAACAACTGCTCCAGCTTGTCGAGCACGGGCGACAGGGGCGACCGCTCGATGTCGACGACCACCCGGCGCCGCGCGACCCGCGCGGCACTCCCGGTGGCCGTGCCGCTCACCGGAAGGTCACGGCCGCCGCTGCGTACGGCGATCGGGAAGTCGTCGACATCGATGTCACCGGCCCGGCGTGCCCGCGCCGAGTCCAACGCCGCACCCGAGACGCGCAGTTCACGGCCGATCGCGGCGCGCAGCGCGTCGGCCACGGCCTGCGCCCGCTGCTCACCGGTACGTTCCGCCTGCCGGACGGCTCCGGAACCGATCGCGAACCGGGGGCCGTTGCCGTAGCCGGTGACGGTGAGCCGGCCGACGGGCAGCCGGGCGTTCAGGTCGCGCAGCCCGTCGGCCACGAACCCCTTGGCGAGGAGGTCGATCTGCCCCAGCGCGTCGTCGTCGAGTTCCTTGCTCTTGTCGGCGAAGCCGATGTACGGCCGGGGCGGAGCCGGGATCGGTACGGCGGCCGTGACCGAGAACTCGGCGAACTCGGCGAACTCGGCGAACTCGGCGGCCGGTCTCCGCGGAGCCGGGTTGCCGGGGGCGCCGCCACGTCCCTGGGGCGGCTGCAACCCGGCGATCAGGTGCGCGATGGCCTCGCCCCGGTCGTGGGCGATCCGGCTCTGCTGCCAGGGGGACAGTCGGTCGTGGTACGCGGCGACCTCTTCCGCGGTCGCCGGGTCGCGGTCCGGCCGCATCCTGGGCAGCAGGGTGTTCACCCGGGCCAGCACGGCCGGGTCCCAGCGGAGGCCCTGGCGTGTCTCCTGCGGCTCCTTCGCACGAACGGGCTTGGGCTTGGGCTCCGGCTCGGGCTTGGACTCGGGGCCGGCGGGCCCGATGCCGTCGGTCTCGTCCTGGGCGCCGAGGGCGTCCCTCCGTACCCGCCGAGGGCCCGGCGGCACGGCCTCACTCGCCACCGTCCCGCTGAGCGCCGGCACGGGCTCGGGGTCCTTCTTCGGCGCGGGCCCCGCCTTCGGTGCGGGCACGGTGGCCTGTCCGGTCTGTGGAAGCACCGGCACCGGCACCTTCGGCGCCGGCCGCACCGGTGCGGTGACCGCGGGCGGAGGCGGGGGCGGCAGGTCGGTCTGCCGGGTGGTGCGGGTCACCTCCGGGGCGGGCGGGAGGGCTTCGGTGGTGCGGAAGAGGAGGTCGCCGACGAGCCAGCGCCGACGGCCGTCCGGCCCCTGGAACTCCATCACGGCGAGGGCGCGGGCCCGGTGGCCGGTCAGCCCCGAGCCGTCGGCGCCCTCCTTGGGCGTGCCGATGCGCTTGAGTTCACGCCGCTGGCTGGACACGCTGGAAATCCCGCCCAGGCGCCGGTTGTTCCCCAGCAGCGGAACGTTCACGGTGCCCCGGTCGGTCCCGGCGGCGTTCACCGGCGAGCCCGTGAAGGTCACCGAGGCGCCCAGACTCCCCTCGGCCTGGCTGACGAAACCGTCCACGGACAGCTCGACCCGGTCGATCGCCACGTCCTTGCCGGTGGTCTCCGGACGCGGGGAGAACAGGCTGACCTTGAGCAGGGTGCCGTTGCCGCCCGGACGTCCGAGGAACGGCCCGGCATGCGCGGACGAGAGCACGGTCAGCCGGTTCGAGGCGACCAGCTCCGTCAGCCGCAGCAGCCGGCCCTCCGCCGACCGGGACGTACCGAAACCCCGTGGCCCCTTCAGGGACTGGTCCACCTCGCCGAGCGCCCTGGCCACCATGGCAAGCCCCTTCGGCCCACCGAAGTCGAAGATGTGGAACGGCTGGGCCGGCACCCACTGCGGACCCGCCATCAACTCCCGTACATCGGACGGGACTTGGTCCTCGTCGATCTGGAGGGCGAGTCCGTTCCCGTCCGGTGTCGGGCCCGGACGCAGGGTCGGGTCGAAGTCGTACAGGACAGGCTGGACGGAATGGGCCCGCTTGCCGCCGTCGACCGGGGTCTCGTTCGCGTCGAAGCGCAGGCTCGCCGACGCCAGGACCGAGCCGCGGTCCCGGCTGACCGGACTCGGGAGCTGCCCGAGCTCCGGGAGCAGATCCAGGATGCGGGTGGCCCGCCCCATCCACAGCAGACCCTGCCCGACCCCGCTCGCCGCCCTGTCCACCAGCTTGACCAGCATCGCCTCTTCCAGCGGCCGGGAAGTGACCTCGTATTCAAGGACGTAGGGGACGCCGTTGAACTCGGCGCTGTTGCCGGTGCGTTTCCAGGTGCGCAGCTCGCGGGCGGAGGACTGGGTGTCGAGGGTGGAACGGCCGCTGGTCAGGCTCAGCTGGGGCAGGACCTGGTTGCCGCGGACCTGCCCGGCCGGCTGGAAGGCCAGCGTGTGACTGCGGCTGGTGCCGGTACTCACACTGGTCGCGCCGGGCTTCTTCAACGCGGCGCCGTCACCGCTGGAACGCCCGAAGACGTTGTCCACGCCCGAGTTGGGGTCGACCATCCGGCCGAGCTGGGCGTCCAGGTCGGTGCCGTCCGCGGGCCTGGCCCGCAGCACGACCTCCACCAGCCGCGGCCCCGCCCAGGAGCGGTGCACGAAGTGGAAGGCGATACCGTCCTCGGGTCCCGGCCCGGCGTTCGGCAGGGTACGCATGCCCAGCGTGCTGGTGTGCTCGCTGATCCTGCTCAGCACGTAGGGCAGGTAGCCGGAGTGGCCCGGCACGGTGATCCCGGGGGACCCCTTCTCCACCGCGGCGAGCACGGCGTTGTGGAACGCCTTCCGGCCGCCCCGCGCATGCATCTCGGTGACCGCGCCGCCGCCCATCGCGCCACGGCCGTCGATGTACCAGGACGGCAGTTTCCGCTCCAGCGGCCGCTCCTCCTCGGGCGCCGCCGGGACGCCCGGGATGTTCCGCAGATCGGGGTGGTTGCGCAGGTCGTTGTCGACGAGCAGGAACTCCACCGCGTCGGGCACCTCGACCACCCGCTTGCGCTCCAGGTACGGCCCGGGACGCAGGGTGCCGACATAGACGTTGTTCAGACCACGGCGGACGGTGACGACGTAGACCGCCTTCGCGGTGAACCGGTGCACCAGCGTGGTGTCCTCGGTGGTGACCCGGAACGCGCCCGTGTTGTCGTTGACCGTCACGCTTTCCGTGGTCGACGTGTCGTACTGGTGACGGCCCACCGGGTTGGCCGACCGGCGCGTGTTCCCGAACCGGCCGCCCACCCTGCTCGTGAACGTGTGCCCGGAGGTGACCGACTCGGTGGTCCTGAAGTTGTCAGTGGACTGCAGCCACCGTTCGGAGTCCATCTTCGGCGGCTGCGGCATCAGCTTGAGGTCGGTGAGATAGCCCTCCACCGTGACGGTCACATCGGTTCCGGCCGCACCACCGGGCGTGCCGCCGCCCTCGACCTCGTACGAGTCCCGGAAGATGCGCAGCGAGTTCGCCGTCATGTGCTGCGGGGACAGTGCCAACCGGTGCACCTGCTCCGACGGCGCCGCCGCGTCCGTGACCGGCTCCCCCACCGCGAGGCGCTTGACGAACCGCCACGTCGGCGCCGCCCCGGACCACTCGGCCACCCACCGCCCCCCGGCCCAGGCGACCTGCCCGCCGAGATCGGCCAGCTTCCCCTTCCACGACCAGGCGTTCGGATCGACTGGTGCGCCGGGCCGGTCGGAATCGGCGCCCGGCGCGTCCCGCTCAAGGTCCAGCACGTGCGGCGTGGTGTCCGGCGCATCCTGCGCGGTGTCCGACGCGTCCGGCGTGTCCGGCGCATCCTGCGCGGTGTCCGGCTCGTCCTCGGGGAAGGCACCGGGCACCTGCGGCATCGCCTGCGCCCGAGCCCTGCGCTCCAGCTCGGCCACTTCCTCGTCCAGCCCGGCCAGGCTGTCATGGACGACGGCCTTCACCGCCTTGCTGCCCTCGACCCGGTCCGCCCACCACGTCTCCGGCGGCCGCAGCACACCGTTCTGATACGTGTGCCCGTCCTCAGGACCCGCCAGCCCGGCGGTGTCCTCCTCCGTCAGATCCCGCACGGTCACCCGATGCGGAACCTGACCAGGTGCGGGCCGCTCCTTCAGCGTGCGGTACGTCGGCACCGCCATCCGCACCGCACCGTCCGCCTCCGACTCCGCCAGCCTCCCACCAGCAACGTCGGCGATCTTCAACCGGTGCGTCACCGGAATCCGGAAAACTTGGGTGCCGTCCTCGGTGGGGCTCAGCGCATAACTCTCGTGCCCGGTACCGGAAGCCGCCCCGTGGATCTTCGCCTTCGCCCGGTGATACGCGAACCCGCCGCCCACCTGGTTCAACGGCTGGTTCGCACGCGCCGTGTCGAGCGGGTTGCTGACCGCCCCGGCGACCTCGGCGCTCATGGCCGCCGGAGTCGAGCTGAACTGCTCCTCCCCCGCGACCGACGCACCCGTGTAGTTCAGCGTCTGCACATCCGGCAGCACCCGCTCGTGCACCACACCGTCGTGGGGGTCCGGCCCGGGATACCGGCGCTCGACGACATGGGTGAGCGTGATCCGCCGCCCGCCGTCCGTCGTGGGCAGGTCGAACGTGGTGTCCGCGCCGCCCTCGATCGCCTCCTCCAGCTCCGAACGCGACCCCAGTTGCTCCCGGATCCGGTCCAGCTTCTGCTGGTTCAGCAGTCGCGCCGTCCGTACCTCGTCCGCCACCAACGGATCCAGCCACTCCGCCACCGCCGAGTGCGGGGGCAGGAAACCGTTGTCCCGCAGCCACTTCTCGGCATCGGCGAGCAGCGGCTCGGCACCGGAGACCTCCAACGGCGTCGTCGACACCGCCAGCGACCGCAGCTCCGACAGGTGCGACGGCAGATACCGGAGTTCGGCCTCCGTGGGTTCGTGCCCCAGCGTCGCCAGCGACGGCACCTTCATCGTCACCGGGTACCGACGGTCGGGATCGGCCAGCGGCGTACCCCGCGCCGGACCCAGTTCCTCCCCCGCCGGACGGACCAGGCTGACCCTCAGCTTCGCCCGCGCTCTCACCTGGAAGAACGGCTTGGCCGCGCGCAGCGAGTGCACGATCCGCGCGCTGCCGCCTCCCGTCAGGGTGTGCACGAACTGGTGCTGGACGCCCGCCTGGGCGGTCAAGGAGCCACCCAGGCCCGCCACCCCCGTCTCCGGGTCCGCATCACCGCCGAAGACGAACGACAGCCCCGGGATCGGCAAGTTGACCCCTGCCGAGTTGGTCACCGACGAACTGCCCTGCACCTTCACCGACCGCAGGACATACGACTCCACCACCGCGTTCTGCGTCGTCGGCCCCGTCACCTCGGCGTCGTCGTCGAAGTCCATGCTCAGCTTCAGATAGCCGATCACCGAGCCCGAGGCATCCTTCAGCACCGGCGCGGGCACGGAACCCGTCCACGCCATCGGCAGCTGCGCCCGGTCGTTGCCCTCGGTGAAGTACTCCAGCAGCGCCTCCTTCGACTTGTCCGACAGATCCCCCAGGCTGCCCTTGAACGAGGCCATCACGTCCGCGAACAGCTGATCGGCGTCGGAAATGCCGATCGGCCCGCACAGCGGGACCTCGTTCCGCAGCCGTCCCATCGGCGCGGGTACGGTCTCCGGGTCCGCCGGGTCCGGCACCGGCAGACCGGTCGCCTCCGCCGCATGCTTCGGGAACCACACCACCAGCCGGTCCGGCGCGGACCCCTCCGCCGGCTCCCAGCCGTCCTCCGGAACCCGGCCCGCCAGCAGTTCCGCGGTGGCATCGCCCCGCCGCAGCTCCCAGTCCATCTCGTACGCGTACGGGAACGTCCGCTCCCGGCTGCGCACGATGACCATGGGCTGGACGACCTGCCCCATTGTCGTCTGGGTGCTCACCTGGTTGTAGACGATGTTCGCCTGCGGACCCGCGGCGACCTGACGCAGCTTGCCCTTCCGGGTGTTGAAGGTGTGGGTATAGGCCACCGAGCCCGACCGCAGCCCGCTCTCCGCCGCGGTGTCGTCCGTCTCCGCGATCCCGAAAGCCCAGCGCTGCACCGTCACCGGCGGACCGCCGTCCGGCATCAGATCCATCCCCGGATCCGCCTTGCCCACCACGGCCAGGCGCCGCCGCAGCGAAACCGGATACCACGACCCCTTGTACGCCACCTTCAACTGCAGACCCGACCGGCTGGCCAACTGCGAACGCTTGTCCGTCAGCAGACGCTGCGTGAGCACCTTCTCCACATCGGCGTGGAACTGCGCATCCGGCTCGTTGTCCCCCTCCACCACCCGGAACACCTGCTGCCGCAGCCACTCCACCGTCCGCTGCGGCACCGGGTCGGTGAACGCCTGATCCGTCTCACCGTCCAGCCGCGTGCCGTAAACCCGAACCGGGTCGCTCAGCTCGGCGTACTCCAACTGCTCCCGCACGAGATCGTTGAAGTCCGAGAGCCCCGCCAGCGCCTCGTCCGACAAGCCGCCGGGCTGCGGTACGAGCGCCGGTACCGGCTCCACGGACTCCTGTACCGGCGGCACCGGCACCTGTACCTGTACCTGTACCTGTACCGGCGGCTCGTTCTGCTCCACCGTCGGCACCTGCGGCTCGGAGGACCGGGTGACCGGCGGCGCAGGAGCCAGTGCAGGAGCTGGTGCAGGAATCGGTGCAGCCGGTGCAGCCGGTGTAGGAATCGGTGCAGGAATCGGGGTGGCGTCCGTGGAGGCGGAGGTAGAGGCAGAGGTGGAGGTGGAGGTGGTGGGGATCGGCGCGGGAAGGTCGACCAGCTCCACCGCCTCCGTCTCCGTCTCCGGAACGGACGACGATGAAGTGGGCATGATCCTGTCAGAGCCGCGCGCGCCACCACGCAGGCGGGGACGCAGACCGAGGTCGTGCCGGAGGCGGTCGGCCTCGTCGGCCTCGTCGGCCTCCGGTACGGGCTCGTCGGCCTCCGGCACGGGGGACTTGCCCTTGTTCTGGCCGTCCGGCGTGCTGACGGGCGAGTTCGGGGGACGCCGGCCGGGCCCGTCCGGCGCGCGGGTGGGGCCGGAGGACGTGGTGGCCGGGGAAGGGGCCGGTGCCGGAGTCAGAGTCGGGGCCGGGGAAGGGGCCGGTGTCGGGGCCGGGGCCGGGGTTGGGGCCGGGGCCGGGGCCGGGGCCGGGGCCGGGGCCGGCGAAGGGGACACGTTCGCGTCCGGGCTCGGAGTCTGCCTCAGGTCCCGAATCTGGTGCTGGTGCTGGTTCTGGTGCTGGTTCTGGTGCTGGTTCATGTGCTGGCCCGGCCCCTGCCCCGGCTCTCGTCCTGGCCCGGCCCCTGGTCGGTCTGTGGATCCTGGGGCGATCCGGTGGAGGTTGTCGGAACGTTAATGCGGGGCATTTCGCCACCGACCGTGGGCCGGCGGCCGTTGGCGGTGCCGTTGTTGTGGCCGACGCCGCCCCCGGAGCCGGCGCCGGGGCCGGGGCCGGGCATCGTCGAACCGCTCGTCAGAGTGGACGCGGAGGACGAGAAACTGCCGCTCCTCCCCCCGGGACCGCCGACGGCGCCGCGGTTCTTCGCCCCGTTCCCGTCACCACTGGAGGTGTTCACGCGTCCGGACCTTCCGCCGGAGCCGCGCCGCCCCCGCCCCAGTTCCGGGAGTTCGTCCCCCTTGAGCCGTTCGGCGAGCAGAACTTGGTGTTCGGGTTCCCCAGCCGGCCCATGACCGTGGAGATACCCGAACGCAGGCCAGCCTCGACCCGTTCGCTGAGCCCGGCGTCCACGGAGGTCATCCAGTTCCAGCTCTCTGCTCCGCGACGGCGTCACTGGCGACTCCCCGGCCGGTCGAACCGGCGCTCGCCGGACGTGCGGTGTGGCGCTTGCTGGTTCAGGTACCGACACGGAGATCCGGAGGAGCGCATGACGCAATTCCCGACCACATTGCTTACTGATCCAAGCGTAAAGAACACCAATTTGACTGTGCAACAGTTGCCGCCCCTTGACACACAAGCATTAATGCGCACGCCGCATTCGTTCATCTTCCCGTCACGTTCTGGTATCACTGTGAACACGTTTAACGGTGAAAAGGGGCCTGCCCAAAGGGAAGTCGGGGTCTCTCCGGCCGCTCGGACGACCCGGCCCCCGTGGGCCGCTCCGGCGCATGCGACGCGCCCGGTGCCCGCCTCCCTGTCGCCGAGGCGCCGCAACCCGCGTCGGCCGGCACCGTGCGCGCACCCGTGGCGGAGGGCGCGAGGGCCACGTGCTGCCGCGCGGACAGTTGGTCGAGGGTCCCGTGCCGACCTCGTCGGACGCTTCGTGGGACACACCGCCCAGCTCACCCAAGAGGTGTTCGCCTCACCCCGCCCGGGTCGCCCTCGGACTTCGGCCGGGAGGCGGTGGACACGCTGCTGAAGCTGATGGAGGACCACCACGAGGACGTCGTGGTGATCGTGGCCGGGTACACCGCCGAGGCCACGGTCGGTCAGTGAGCGGCGAAGTCCTGCACCCACATGCGGCGGTAGGACGGGCCGCGCACGGCGATACCGGTGTGCCGGAAGGCGCAGTTGAGGATGTTGGCCCGGTGTCCTGGGCTGCGCAGCCATCCCCGGACGGCCTCGTCGGCGTCGTGCGGGCCGAGGAAGATGTTCTCGCCCGCCAGGTGCCAGCGGTAGCCGGCTGCGCGGATGCGGTCGCCCGGACTTGAGCCGTCGGAGCCGACGTGCGAATAGCGGGCGTGCCCGACCAGGTCGCGGGCGTGGCGGCGGGCCGCACGGCCGACCGCCGGGCTGAGCCGGAGCGGACGGCAGCCCGCGTTCGTCCGGGCCTCATTGGTCAGTTGCAGCAGACGGGTCGCCGCTCCGCCGCCGCGTGGACGGGCGGTCGCCGGGTTCCCGAAGGCCAGGACCGAGGTCAGCAGCAAGGCCAGAACGGTGATCATTTTTCGCATGGAGACTCTCTTCGCGGCAGGGTCGGCCCCCGCATGGACACGTCGTTGGTGCTGAGGCCGGGCAGGGCCGAGCCCGCTACGGCCCGGGGCGCCCCGGGTGGGCCAGGTGGGCCGGGACCTCGGAACTCTGGAAGGAAGGGGACGGCACCGGACGGCACCGGGCCCGCGCAACCGGCCGGGAGCGCCGCCCGGGTCAGGGATTTCCCGGCGGTCGTGGCGTATGCGCCGCCCGGATGCGGTGCACCGCTGTGGGTGACGTGGTGTCCCCCGGCGAGGGACGGCTCCGCACGTTTGACCCCGGCTGACGAACGGCAACTCCGGTGTCACACAAGTAACTTCGCGACCGCCGGGGCCCACATCGGATGGAAGTCGCGCACCGGCGGGCGCCGGACGCCCGCTCACCGCTCGAACGGGTGCCGTGTACCGACCCGCAACGGGAGGACGCGTCGACCGGCGGGGCAGCTCGGATCGTTTCGCCGCGGAAGCCTTCGGTGACGCGACCACCGGTGGGCGCGGGTGACCCCGGTGAGCGGTGCCAGTGAGCGCCAGTGACGCCGATGGCCCGCCGGTAGCCGCTGGTGATCGCCAGTAGTCGCCGGTAGTCCGCTGCTGATCGCCGGTAGCCGCCGGTGAGCGTCCCTGTGGTGCCGCTCTCAGTCGGATCCCGCAGACCTGCGGGACCGGCGGCCACGCCACCGGGTGACCACCCACAGGACGTTGACCCCGCCCAGGGTGACCAGCACCGCGGCCGAGTCGGCGTTCTTCGCGAGACCGTGCTCCGGCCCCAGTCCCCGCGCCGCGCGGACCAGCAGGGTGACGTCGACGGGCAGGGTGACGGCGGCCATGAACGTCAGGCAGGCCACCGTACCGACCACGAGGACGACGCTGTACAGCCGGACGGCCCGCCGTTCGTGCGGAGGCAACCGGGTGCTCGGATCACCGTCCCCGGTGGCCCCGCCGGGGCGCGGGCCGCGCAGCGTCCGCCGGACCACGTACCGGGCGTAGGCGAGGCCGTCGCCGTACAGGTTCCGGCAGCCGGTGAGGTCCTGGAGCACGAAGTACAGGTCCGTACGCGTGAACACCATGAGCTGGAACGGCAGTGGCAGCAGGGCCAGCAGCACGGCCGCGGACAGCAGCCGGTGGGTGGTGGTCCCGGTGTCGGTCAGGGCGAGGACGAGGAGCAGGGCGGAGGCGACGGACAGGTTGAGGGCGATGCCGGCCAGGTAGGCGGTCAGCCGGTGGCGGCGGGGTGCGAGTTCGATACCGCTGATGTCGGTCTGCATGACGAGGAACTGCAACCGGGTGCCCAGCCGCATCCGGCCCGGCACGCCCGCGGCGCGGGCGGTGACCAGGTGCCCGAGTTCATGGGCCAGCAGCAGCGTCCAGCCGGCCGCCGCCCCGGTGACCAGGACCAGGCTGCCGTGCGGGCTCCAGAGCAGATCCCGGTACTCCGGCAGCAGGTCGGGACGGCGGATCAGTACGACGACGGCAGCGGTCAGCAGTGCTGCGACGAGCACGGGGAGCGCGGGATGCAGGGCGAACCGGGCCTGGCGGGGACGGAGCCACGGCAGTGACGCGCGAGCCGGCCCGCCCCCGGCGACCGGGCGGTCCCCGATCCGCGCCACGAACCCCAGGGCGGCCAGATCCCTGACGAAGTCCGTGACCTCGAACTCCTCCCCGGTCTCGTCCCGCAGGATCGCCGCCGTGCGGGCCACGTCCCGCCCCTCCCCCAGGAGTTCCACCGCCCGCGCCCCGGCCCGCGGCAGGGCGACGAAGGTCCGGGTGGCCATGCGGCCCACGATCCACTCGTCCCGGTCCCGCCGCACCGCCAGGTCGTGCAGCACGACGTGGGTCGACTGCTCGACGCGGATCGACGGCTCGACGCGGATCGATGGCTCGACGCGGGGAGGGTCCGGCGCCGGAGCGTCAGAGACGGGAGAGGTCGACGCCGGAGCGCCGGTCGCGGGAGGATCCGACGCCGGAGCACCGGTGGCGGGAGGCTCCTCGGCAATGGAAGGTCCTCCAGCCCCCGACAGTCCCCCAGCCCCCGACGGCCCCCGGGTCATGGAAGGTCCGCCGGTCACGGAAGGTCCCCCAACCCCGGAGGACCCCTCGGTCACGAAGGGCTCCCCGGTCCCGGAGGACCCCTCGGTCACGAAGGGCTCCCCGGTCCCGGGAGTTCCCCGGGCCCCGGCCGCACCGCCGGTTCCAGTTCCGGATCCGATTCCAGTTCCGGATCCGATTCCAGTTCCGGATCCGATTCCGGTTCCGGATCCGATTCCGGATCCGTCCGGCAGGCGGAGCAGTCGGGGCGGCGCTCCGAGCGCTGCATGATCGCGTCGCCGGGCACCATGAGGTTGAGGCCGAACCGGTATCCGGGGTCGATCCGCGGGATGCCGCACAGCAGCGTGAGGGCCGCCTGGGCCAGCAGGCCGCCGGACAGGCCCGCGGTCATGGCGTTGACCGGATTCCACGGCATCCGGGGCGAGGCGGCGTCCTCCTCCTGACCGGGTCCGAGTCGCAGATCGCGCCGCTCGGCCTCGGCGACGCGCAGGCATTCCCAGCACGCGCCCCGGCCGGGTGTGAAGACCCCGACACTCACCAGGGGGCCGCGGTAGCCGGCCTCGGCCCATGACGTACCGGTGGCCAGGCAGACCTGGTTGGCCCAGCTGCGGATCACGGCGGGGCGGTCGGCGGCCAGCAGCAGCACGTCGTAGCCCGGTTCGTCGCCGAAGCCGCCGGGGACGTCCGTCAGCAGGTCCGCGAGGTCCGCCGGTCCGCGTACCTCCCGGCGCTCACCGGTGACGGTCGCCTGCGAGTTCAGCGCGCGCAACGCCGACAGCGCCGCGTCGACCTTGGGCGTACCGAGGTCCTGTTCGCGAAAGAGCGTCTGCCGGTTGAGGTTGGACAGTTCGACGACATCCGGGTCGACGCAGTGCAACCGGCCCACGCCGGAGGCCACCAGGTCCCGTGCGGCGGCCGAGCCGGTGCCGCCGACGCCGACCAGCAGCACCCGGGCGCGACGCAGCCGCAGTTGCGGCTCCCAGGGACTCTCCCGTGGCTGGAGATCCATCCAGCGCATCAGCGTCATGCCCCGGCTGTAGCGCTCCCGTTCGTGCTCGGACAGTTCCGCGGGCGGCGCGGCGCCGGCGTCCTCCACGAACCCGGCCGAGGTCAGGTCCGTCATGGCCTGCACGATGTCCGGGGCTGGTAACCGCAGGTTCCGGTGGCGGCGGGAGACCTCGACGACGATCTCCGCGGCGTCCCGGGTGCCGTCCATGGCCTCGACGAGCGTCCAGACCCAGCCGTCGGGATCCTTGACCTCGGAACCGATGCCGTAGACGACGCTGCCGATCCGTATGTGACCGTCCACCGTCCGGTAGGCCCGGTGTTCGGGCTTGATCCGGGGCCGTCGCATCGCTTGCACCGTCATCTTCGCGCCAATCTCGTCAGTACCGGTGCCTCCGGCGGCAACGGTCGTTGACAACAGTCACGCCCTGCACCAAGCCTGGCAAGAGCACATCAAATCTGCGCACGCCACAGCCACCACCGGAAGGACAGGGCATGGCGAACAAGATCGAGATCCGTCCGCTGGACAAGAAGGAGACCACCGGCGACAGCGGTGGCAACGGCGGCTCCTGACCGATTCGAACGATGGACCGCTACCCCACGGTCGCGGACGTCACCGAGGCGGCACAGCGGCTGGTCTCCCGGTTCCCCGGAGCCGGGAGGCTGCGCCGGATCGGGACGTCCCGTGCGGGACGGCCGATCCTGATGCTGTCCGTGGGGCACGGTCCGCGCCACGTCCTGGTGGTCGCCGGACCCCACCCCGACGAACCGGTCGGCGGCGCGACCGCGCTCGCGCTGGCCGAGCAGGTGGCACGCGGCGACCGGCTGTCCCCGGCGATCGACCCCGCCGTCGTCACCTGGGACATCATCCTGTGCCTCGACCCGGACGGCGCCGCACTGAGCGACGTCGGCACCGCGGGGGCGACGACCGCCGCGGCCGGCCACACCCTGAGGCACTACTACCGCACCGCCTACCGCCCGATCGCGGCGGAACAGCCGGAGTGGGCGCCGATCGTCTCAGCGCCGCCCCCGGAGAGCCGCGCGCTGTTCCGGGTGATCGACGAACTGCGGCCCTTTCTCCAGTGCTCCCTGCACAGCACCGATGTGGGCGGCAGCTGGGTCCAGTTGACCCGCGCGCTCCCGGGGCTGGCCGCGCCGTTCCACCGGTCCGCCGACCTGCTCGGCATACCCCTCCAGCACGGCACGTACGACGCTCTGTACTGGGAGAATCCCAGCCCCGCGGTCTACGTCCTGCCTCCGCCGGACAGCACCGACCGGCTGGCCGCCGGGTCGGAGAACATAGGGCGGTCCACCTGGTGCGCCCCGGCGCGGTACGGCGGCGTCACGGCGATCGTCGAAGTCCCCATGTGGGCGACGGACATGGCCGCGGACCTGTCCCCGCACCCGGCGGCCGCACACGCGCTGCGCGACCTGGCCGGGCTGGTGCGGGACGGCGGACGGCAGGTGACCGCCGTCCTCGACAGGGCCCGCGACTTCCTGCCGCCGGCCCAGGACGACCCGCTCAGGCGGGTGGTGGAGTGGATGGCCGACGGCCTCTACGAAGTGGTCGCCGACTCCTGGGAACCCCTCGCCCGGCAGGCGGCCACGACCCCCGACGACGATCCGCGACGACTGACGACAGCCCAGGTGTCCGCCCTGGACGTGGTGGCCCGCCGACAACCGCTGCGCGCGGCGGGTCTGCTGCTACGGCTGCTGAAAACGGCGGACGCCCCCACCGCCCCGTGGCTCCACGACGAACTGGACGAGCTCCTCACCACCTGGTGCACGGACTTCGAGAAGGCCCTCCAGGTGCGCTGGATCCCCGTGCACCACCAGCTGACCCACCAACTGAACACGGTCGTCGCAGCCACCGAGAGCGCCCTGAAAGCCCTTCGGTGAAGGTGCCCAGGGACACGGGAGTACTCCGATCCCGACGAACGGCGAACGGCATTGCGCTGGGACGGGCGAGCCCGCCTGCGGCCACTCCGGCGAGGGCTGCGGCGCCAAGGAGCGAGGAGGAAGGAATGCGCTTGGACACGGAAAATCCCCGCAACCGCCACGCCACATCCAGTCGATGTGCAGCCCGCAGAGAGCGACAGACGACAACAGGTGACGTCAGGCCAGCCGGCCGCCGTGCGGCCACGGGCACCCCAGCAGGGCCGACCCGAAACCGGACCGACCCCATCTGACCTGCCGTTTTGCTAAATCGCCGAATTCACGTTCACGCTATTGCATGCCCTACACAGGGAAGCGGAACGTCCCATGCAGCGCTCCCGCCTGCGGAAACGTCGCTTCCGAGGCCCATATCCAGCACCGAACCAGCACGGTATCGACGAAGGGGCTGACTCCCAGAGGAGTCAACCCCTTCTGACGCGTAAATATGGCCTGGTCAGGGTGGGTGTGGGCAGGGCTGGGTGCCCGGTGGTCGCGGAGGGCCGCCGGGTGTCTGGGTTTGTCGGTC